>NZ_CP010834.1:1339818-1650977 GCF_001548675.1 Methanobrevibacter sp. YE315 | reverse complement strand
CTCCATCCATCATAGCCTCCGATTTGATTTGGAATGCCTTTGGCTTAGGGGATATTGAAGGTAAGGATGTTTTGGATTTGGGTTGCGGTACCGGTGTATTCGCAATTGGTTCTGCATTAATGGGTGCCCATTCATCAATTGGTGTGGATATTGATGGTGATTCTATTGATTTGGCTATCGATGTTTCAGGAAAATTGAAATTGGATAACGTAGATTTCATTGTCAGCGACATCTGTGATTTTAATAATGGTTCAAATGTAGATACTGTGTTTCAAAATCCCCCTTTCGGGTCTCAAAAAAAAGCGGATAAGGGTCAGGATCTGAAATTTGTAAAAAAAGCAATAGAATTAGGGCCTGATGTTTTATATTCATTTCATATGGCGTCTACAGAGGATTTTTTAATTAAGTTCTATGAGGATAATGCTTTGGAGATTTCTCATATTTTCAGATATGATTTTCCAATTCCTAAAATCTATGATTTTCATTCAAGGGAAAATCAAAATGTGAGTGTAATCGTGTTGCGGGCAGAATTGTAATTTTGTATAATACATTTTTTTAGAATTATCCATGTAATGAATTATTGTCATTCTTTTAAACTATATTAATAATAAATTTTAAAAATTATTATAAGTTAGTGAGAAATATATCAAATTTTGTATATGAATGGAATATCTTGTTAAAGTTGAATATTGTTTTTGCATATAATGTAAAATATTACATATATTCTATAGGAATCTTATTACAGTTATATATTATGGGGTTATTCAGTGGAAAAAGATCGTAGTAAAGCGGGAAAAAAGGCATCAACGGTTGCAATAGTTTCAAATTGTTTATTGACGGTTCTGAATATCGTTGTGGGATTGATGGGTGGAAGTTACGCATTAGTTGCTGAAGGGATGCATACATTCACAGACGTTATAACTTCCATTATTGCATATATTGGGTTTAAAGTAAGCCAAAGGCCTGCTGACGAAAGATTTCCTATAGGTTACGGTCGTGCGGATGCAATAGCGGGACTTGTCATTGTAATCTTCTTAACATTCATTAGTTTTGAAATTATGGATATGGCATACCATAAACTGGTGGATCCAAGTATGATTACGGTGCCGGATAACTATGTGGTTATAATGGCTATTCTAGGCATAATTCTAAACTTTGTTGTCAGCAGATATATCATTAAAATCGGAAGAGAAATTAATAGCCCTGCGATTGAAGCTGATGGGCAACATCAAAGAGTAGATATATATACGTCAATAGCCATTCTGATTGGTGTTGTTGTTGCAAGAATGAGTTTTCCAATACTCGATCCAATTATTGGTTTTCTTATTGGAGTTTTAATCTTAATAACAGTATATGTCATTGGTAAAAAAAATTTATTGAGAATAATGGGTGCTGTTCCGGAAAATAAAGAATTAGTTTCAAAAATCAAAAGCATAGTTGATGACACAACAGGTGCAAGAAATGCTCATAATATCAAAATGGATAACTTCGCATCATATATAATCGTTGCATTGGATGTGGAAGTCGATGCTGATTTGACGGTTAAGGAAGCGTATGAAATTTCATGCCAGGTTGAACAAAAAATTCTGGAGTTGCCTGAAGTAAGAGATGTCAGCGTTAAAACTTGTCCGAGCAATTAAAATCATGATTGAATAAATTTTTTAAAGATCATTTTTCCTAGTTTTTACTCAAAAAAACAATACATTTATATAGTGGGTAACCTATACTTTATATTAATATATTCTCTGAGTATAAAAAAGTTGGTAGCATGAAAAGAAGCTACGGATATTATAAGTGATATAATATTTTGTAAATGTGTAAGTCTATTTAGTGATAGCTATATAAATGTAGGGTAATCTTTATATACTTTATTTTATATAATGTAAGGTAATGTATAAAGATGAGCTATCTATATTTATTCCAAATTCATTTCTTTCTGAGTCTAAAGACCTTAAAATTCGTACTTATAAGGTGGGTATTTTAGGAAGAGCTTTAGCTATTTTTCAAGCAGATAATGTGGTTATTTATAATGATGACCATATGAAAAATGAAGAAGGAGAGATGGATGAATCTTTTATTGCTGAAATTTTGAGTTATATGAATACTCCTCAATATTTGAGGAAACAAGCATTTCCTATAAGGCCAGAATTAAAGCATGTAGGTATTCTTCCACCGCTTAGGACTCCTCATCATCCTGTTAATAGTCAGCCAGACGTGGGTGATTATAGACAAGGTTTCACTGTTAAGAGAAATAAGAAAGGAACTTTTGTTGACATAGGTATGGATAAACTTGCATTCTGTAAAGAGCAACTTTCAGTCAAAAGAATTTTTGACTTTAAGATTACTAAGATTGCTAAGAAAGAAGTAATAGTCACACCTGATAAACCAGATGACGTTTACTGGGGATATAATGTAATGTCCTCTAATAAGAGTCTTAAAAATAGCTTAAAATTAATTAAACCTGATCTTGTTGTTGAAACTACAAGATATGGAGATTATATTGATTCTATTTTTGATGAATTAAAACCTAAAGTAGATGAATGTAAAAGTATTGCTATTTTATTTGGTGGCCCTTATTCTTCAATTCAAGAAGATGTTTCAAATCCAAATTGGGAGTTATTTAAAGTAAATACTATTCCTAATCAGGGTACTGAAACCGTTAGGACTGAAGAGGCTGTTGTCGCTACACTTTCTTTATTTAACTTTATGAGATTTTAATTCTCTTGATTTATTAGTTTTTATCACTGCTAATAGATAACTTGCTCAACTTTTTATACATTGATATTTTTAGGACTCACCTAAAAATTATCTTAGCGCAGAATGATTTATACATTAAATATGTTCTCAATTGTGCTTCAATTAGATTAAACTCAATGGAATATATTGAAATTTAATATTTATCTAGTTATAAGTCTTCTTATAGCTATTTATTAATTCGATGGAATTATATTTATTATAATTTTATCAAACTTCGTTAATAGTTATTTAATTAGCTATTAATCTGAAAAAATTAAATTGATTTAAAAAAATAAGGAAAAAATATTAATTAGGAGGTTAAATTAAATGGTAAGACATCACCAGCCAAGAAAAGGGTCTGTTGCTTTTAGTCCAAGGAAAAGGGCAGCAAAAGAAACCCCTAGAGTAAAATCTTGGCCTCAAATTGATGAACCAAAATTACTCGGCCTCGCAGGTTATAAAGTCGGTATGACTCACGCTTTAGTCACTGATACTGATAAAAACTCTCCAACCAACGGTATGGACATTTTCACTCCAGTTACTGTATTGGAAGTACCTCCGGTCGTAGTAATGGGAATTAGAGCTTATGAAAAAACTTCTCGTGGTTTGAAAGTAATCACCGAAGTTCTTGCAGATAATTTAGATGAAGAACTTTCTAGGAAAATTTCCCTTCCTAAAGAGTACAATAAATCTGAAGCTATTGCAAAAATACAAGGTGCATTAGAAAACACAGAAGAAATTAGAGTCTTAGTACACACAAATCCAAAAGTAACTAGCGTGCCTAAGAAAAAACCGGATATATTTGAATGTGGTATCGGAGGAGCAAATCCTGAAGAAAAATTAAACACCGCATTAGAATTATTAGGTAATGAAGTTAAAGCTAGTGAAATCTTCAATGAAGGCGAATTTGTTGATGCGATTGCAACTACAAAAGGAAAAGGATTCCAAGGTGTAGTCAAAAGATGGGGAATCAGAATTCAATACGGTAAAGCAGTAAGAGCAGGTAAAGGTAGACACGTTGGTTCTATCGGTCCTTGGACACCTAGAAGAACTATGTGGACTGTTGCACAAGCAGGTCAAATGGGATACCACAAAAGAACTGAATTCAATAAAAAAATCTTAAAAATTGCATCAGCTGATGAAGTTGATCAAATTAACCCAGACGGTGGATTTGTAAAATACGGTCTTGTTAAAAATGATTATGTTTTAGTTAAAGGTTCTCTTCCAGGACCATCTAAAAGATTAGTAATCTTAAGACAACCTATTAGACCTAATAATAAAGCTGAGGATATACCTCAAATTAATTACATAAGTACAAAATCTAAACAAGGGGTATAATCATGAAAGTTAATGTTTATTCTATTAATGGGGAAGTAAAAGAAGAAATCGAACTTCCAGCTATTTTTGATGAAGTTTACAGACCAGATTTAATCAAAAGAGCTGTACTTTCTGCACAATCTGCTAGGGTACAACCATGGGGTAATGACCCAATGGCAGGTAAAAGAACTTCCGCTAAAGGATGGGGTTCAGGTAGAGGTACCGCAAGAGTACCAAGGATTAAAAATGGTTCAAAAGCAGCTTTCGTACCAATGGCTATTGGTGGTAGGCAAGCACATCCTACTAGAGCTGAAAAAAATCATCACGAAAAAATCAACATAAAAGAAAGAAGATTTGCAATCAGATCTGCTGTTGCAGCAACCACTGATAAAGAGATTGTTGAAAACAGAGGCCACAAAGTTGCAGAATTAGAACAAGTTCCTATTATTGTTGAAGATGAGATTGAAGCAGTTAAAACTACTAAACAAACTCGTGAAATCTTCCAAAACTTAGGAGTTTATGATGATATCATTCGTGCTAAAGAAGGTAAAAGGATAAGAGCTGGTAGAGGTAAAACTAGAGGAAGAAAATACAAAAAAGTAAAAGGACCTCTCGTAGTTGTTGGTGAAGATAATGGTATTTCTTTAGGTGCTAGAAACCACGCTGGTGTAGATGTTGTGGTTGCAGAAAACTTAAATGCTGAATTATTAGCACCTGGTACTCACGCTGGAAGGCTTACTATTTACACTAAATCAGCTGTTGAAAAGTTAGGAGGTTTATTCCAATAATTTGGAAAATAGGTGATTATCATGGACGCATATTCAATTATTCTTAAACCTCATGTTACTGAAAAAACCATGAACTTAATTGATCAGAATAACGAAATTACTTTTATCGTACGTCGTAGCGCTAACAAAAAGCAAATCAAAAGAGCTTTTGAAGAGTTATACGAAGAAAAAGTAGCTAAAGTTAATACTCATATCAATACTAAAGGTCAAAAAGTAGCATATATAACACTTGTTGAAGAAGAAATGGCAGAAGAACTCGCTGTCAGAATAGGAGTATTCTAAGGAGGAATTTGAATGGGAAAACGATTAATTCATCAAAGAAGAGGAAGAGGAACTCCTGCTCACCGTGTTGCTTCTCATCGTTTTAAAGATAAAATCAAATACAGATCTTACGATGCATTAGAAAAAGAAGGTAGTATTAAAGGTAAAGTCATCGACATTGTACATGACCCAGCAAGGACCGCTCCTATTGCAGAAGTAAAATTCGAAAATGGTGAAAAGAAATTCATATTAGCACCTGAAAGCATTCAAGTCAACGATGAAATTGAATGTGGTATTTCTGCTCCAATCAAATTCGGTAATACATTACCGCTTGCTGAAATTCCTGAAGGTACTCCAATTTATGATATTGAAAACACTCCTGGAGACGGAGGTCGTTTTGTAAGATCTTCTGGAACTTATGCTAATGTTGTTACTCATGATGCTAACCAAACTGTTGTTGAATTACCATCAGGGGAATTAAAATACTTAAATCCTAACTGCCGTGCTAGTATTGGTGTAGTAGCTGGTGGAGGAAGAAAAGATAAACCATTCCTTAAAGCTGGTAAAAAATGGCATGCTTATAAAGCTAAAGGTAAGAAATTCATGACTGTAAGAGGAGTAGCAATGAATGCTGTTGATCACCCTCACGGGGGAGGTAACAGACAACATCCTGGTCGTCCTACAACTGTTTCAAGACATGCACCACCAGGAAGAAAAGTTGGTTCAATTGCAGCTAAGAGAACAGGTTTAAAAAGATAGATAGAGGGTGTTTCATTGGCAAGAAAAGTATTTAAATATAAAGGTTATACTCTTGAAGAATTACAAGCAATGTCTTTAGAGGAAGTAATGGAATTACTCCCTGCAAGACAAAGAAGATCTTTAAAGAGAGGATTCTTACCAAGACAACAAATTGTTTTGGATAAAATGAGAAAATTAAATAAAGAAGGAACTAAAGATGGCCGTCCTGTTGTAGTTAGGACCCATTGTAGAGACATGATTGTTATACCTGAAATGGTTGGAACCACTTTCGGTATTTATGATGGTCAAAATTTTGTAGAAGTAACTATTGAACCTGAAATGATTGGTCATTATTTCGGTGAATATGCACCAACCAGAAAAAGAGTTCAACACGGAGACCCAGGTATGGGTGCTACTAGATCATCCATGTTTGTACCACTTAAATAAGGAGATTAGAACATGGCTAACAAATATGCTTATAATAAAGAAGTTGATGAAGCAAAAACTGCACGTGCTATGGCAAAATCTCTTAAGATTTCTCCAAAACACTGTGTTGAAATTTGCAGCGCAATCAGAGGAATGGAAGTAGAAAAAGCAAAAGCTTACTTAGAAGATGTTATTGAAATGAAAAAATCAGTTCCTTTCAAAAGACACAATAAAAAAGTTGGTCACAGAAAAGGTCAAGAAGGTTGGCCTTCCGGTAGATACCCTGTAAAAGCTGCTGAACAAATTTTAAAAGTCTTAGAAAATGCAGAAGCTAATGCAGAGTACAAAGGTATGGACACTGAAAAATTATTCATTGAACACATTTCTAGTCACAGAGGTGTTGTTATCCCTGGTTACATCCCAAGGGCATTCGGTAGAATGACTCCATTTAACACACCAACTACTCATATTCAAATTGTATTACAGGAGGCTAACTAATGATAGAAAAAGATTTTGTCACAGAGGGCCTTAGAAGAACCAGAATTGACGAATATTTAGAAAAAGAACTTGAAAGAGCCGGATACGGTGGTATGGAAGTTCAAATTACCCCTTTAGGTACCATGGTTGTTGTATATGCTGAAAGACCGGGTATGGTTATTGGTAGAGGTGGTAAAAACGTAAGGACTATTACCAACACTCTTAAAACTGAATTTGGTTTAGACAATCCTCAAATTGAAGTTAAAGAGGTTGAAGTTCCTGAACTTAACCCTAAAATCATGGCTTACAAAATTTCTAACATGTTACAAAGAGGTATGCACTTTAGAAGAGTTGCTTATTCAACTATTCGTAGAATTATGGGTGCTGGTGCTCAAGGTGTAGAAGTAACTATTTCTGGTAAAATCAGAGGTTCTAGATCTGCTGTAGCTAAATTCGTTGAAGGATACATTAAAAAATGTGGTGAACCTTCAACCAGATTAGTAGAAGAAGGTTTTGCTACTGCACAATTAAAACCTGGTGTATTAGGTATTTATGTTAGAATTATGCCTCCGGAAACTGTATTACCTGATTCTGTCGAAATCCTTCCTCCAAAAGTCATCATTGAAGAAGATGGTGAAATTGTTGAAGAAGAAATCGATGTTGAAACTGAAGAAATCATCGAAGAAGAAGAAATCATTGAGGAAGTTGAAGACCTCGACGAATTAGAAGAAGTTGTTGAAGAAAAGTCTACTGAAGAAGTAGAAAAAGACGATAGTTAAATTTCAATTTAATTATCTTAAAAGAGTTGGAACAATGGCGATTTTAAGAAGTAAAGAAATTTGGGACATGGAAGTTGATGAGATTCAAGAAAAATTAGTTGAACTCAGAACTGAATTATCCAAAAACGTTTCTAAAAGTGCAGCTGCTGGGGTAAATGAAAACCCAGGTAAAATTAGAGAATTAAGAAGAACAATTGCTCGTGTTCTTACAATATTGAATGAAAAACAAAAGGAGAATTAAATGTCAAAAATTTGTGATGTATGTGGGCTTCCAGAAGAACTTTGTGTATGTGAAGAGATTGCTCGTGAAGTTCAATCTCTAAAAGTTTTTACAGTTAGAAGAAGATTCGGAAAACTCATGACTATTATCGAAGGTATAGATGAACACGATATAGATATCAAGGAACTCACTAAAACTCTTAAGGCAAAATGTGCTTGTGGAGGAACTGCTAAAAATGGTCAAATTGAACTTCAAGGAGATCATAAAGTTAAGGTAAAAGAAGTTTTATCTGATATGGGTTTCTCTTCTGATACTATTGAAATTCGTGAATCTAAGAAGAATAATAAAAAAAGGAGATAATTCATCTATTCGATATGTTTTTCAATAAAATTTTGTAATTTTCTGCATTATTTATTGTAAATGTTATATTAAGAGATTGGGAAAATGATTACTTCAGATAACTTAGTTCATCATGAATTCATTGGATTGAAGGTTCATGCCACTAATGTGAAGAATAAGTCTCTTAATTTAAAAGGAACAATTATTGATGAGACAAAGAATACCATTAAAATTGAAGGAGAGGACAATACTGAGAAAATGATTCCTAAAAATGGAACATTATTCGTATTTGAACTTCCTGACGGGGAAAAAGTTGAAATTGATGGTAACATTTTGTCAATTCGTCCTGAAGATAGAATAAAAAAAAGGTTTAAAAAAATATAAATGGTGATAATATGGTTGGGCTTAACGTTCAAGAACCAGAAACTACATGTGATGATCCTAACTGCCCTTTCCACGGTACTTTGCCTGTAAGAGGTCAAGTCCTTGAAGGTGTTGTTGTCAGTAACAAAGCAGAAAGGACCATTACTGTTGAACGTAGTTACTATAAATTCATTAAAAAATATGAAAGATATGAAAAGAGGAAATCTAAAATCAACGTTCACAAACCAGATTGTTTAAGTGTGAATGTTGGTGATTCTGTAAAAGTTGCAGAATGCAGACCATTAAGTAAGACTAAACATTTTGTTTTAGTTGAAGTTAAAGGAGAGTAATTATTATGAAACCATTAACCTCAAGTGTTACTAAAGCATTACCAATTGGAGCAACCCTCCAATGTGTTGACAATACCGGTGCACGTGAAATCGAAATCATTTCCGTAAAAGGATTCAAAGGTGTAAGAAGGAGACTCGACGTTGCTGGTGTTGGAGATTTAGTTGTTGCTTCTGTTAAAAAAGGAACTGCTGACATGAGAAGAGAAGTTGTCAATGCAGTAGTAGTTAGACAAAAAAAGGAATATAGACGTGCTGACGGTCTTCGTGTTAAATTCGAAGATAATGCAGCTGTTATTATTACTCCTGAAGGAATTTTAAAAGGATCTGAAATTAGAGGTCCTGTTGCTAAAGAAGCAGCTGACAGATGGCCTAGTGTAGGTAGTGCAGCAAATATTTTAGTATAAGGTGAAAAAATGTCAAAACAACCAAGAAAACAAAGAAAAGCTCTTTATAATGCTCCTGCTCACGCTCGTGGAAAACATTTGAGTGCTTCTTTAAGTAAAGATTTAAAAGAAAAATTAGGAAAAAAATCTTTACCAGTCAGATCAGGAGACAAAGTTAGAGTTGTCCGTGGAGATTTCAAAGGACATGAAGGAGAAGTTCTTAGTGTAGATTATGGT
Organism: Methanobrevibacter sp. YE315; assembly: GCF_001548675.1. Taxonomy (NCBI): domain Archaea; kingdom Methanobacteriati; phylum Methanobacteriota; class Methanobacteria; order Methanobacteriales; family Methanobacteriaceae; genus Methanobrevibacter; species Methanobrevibacter sp. YE315. The sequence goes on along the minus strand of NZ_CP010834.1, from coordinate 1,641,563 downwards.
TCATACAAAGTAACCATCGAAGAAGTTACTTTATCCAAACCTGATGGAACTGCTACTTTTCTCCCAGTTGACCCATCTAACTTAATTATTATTGATGCAGATTTAAAAGACGATAGAAGAATTAAAAATAAAGGAGATAATTAATATGGCTAAAATGGGATCTAGAAAACATCTTAAAAGATATAAAGCACCAAAATCTTGGCCTATTCATCCTAAAGAAGATACTTGGACTGTAAAACCTTCCGCAGGTTCACATTCCATTAATGATTCTATTCCATTAACATTAGTTATTAGAGATGTTTTAAAATTAGCTGACAATGCTAGAGAAGCAAAAAGAATTATTAACTCTGGTAATGTCTTAGTTGATGGAAGAGTTGTTAAAGATTATAAATTCCCAGTTGGATTTATGGACATTGTCGAAATTCCAAAAACTGAGGAAGCTTATAGAGTTCTTTTAGATAGAAAAGGAAGATTACAATTAGACTTAATTGATGATAGTAGTGCTAAATTATCTAAGGTTGTTAATAAATCTACCATTAAAGGTGGAAAAACTCAATTAAACCTTCATGATGGTAAAAATGTTATCATTGATGAAGATGACTACTCTGTTGGAGATGTTATTTGTTTAAAAGTACCTGAACAAGAAATTGTTGAAGCATATCCTTTACAAGAAGGAGCTACCGTTCTTGTTACTGGTGGTAAACACACTGGTGAATTAGGTACCATATCTGAAATTATTGAAAACAAATCTTCCAATCCAAATACTATTATTATTGAGAATAGTTCTAAAGATGAATTCTTAACTTTAAAAGATTATGCATTTGTAGTTGGTAACGATGCACCAGCAATATCTTTATTGGAGGTTAATAAATGAACCCAATGAATGAAGTACGTATCGAAAAAGCTACTGTAAGTATTGGTGTTGGTGAAGCAGGTGAAAAATTATCCCGTGCTATTACCCTTTTAGAACAAATGTTCGATCAAACCCCAGTTAAAACTTACTCTAAAGTAACTAATCCTGAATGGGGTATTAGGAAAAAACAACCAATCGCATGTAAATTAACTTTACGTGGAGAAAAAGCAGATAAAGCTATTGATATGGTATTAGAAGGTATTAGTAGAAATATTAAACCTACTCAATTTGATGCTCAAGGAAACCTTTCTTTTGGTATTAGAGAACATATTGATATTCCAGGTATGAGATATAATCCTGATATTGGTATTTTTGGTATGAATGTTTCTGTTACTTTTGAAAAACCAGGTTACAGAATTTCTAAAAGAAAAATCCAACAAAAGAAAGTTCCTCAAAAACATAGAATTTCTAAAGAAGAAACTATGAAATTTATGGAAGAAAACTTCAAAGTTAATTATGTAACAGAATAAGGTGATATTTTGCCAAGAAAATACGGAAAAGCTGCTAAAAAATGTAGTCGTTGCGGAGACCATTCTGCTATGATTAGTAGATATGGATTAAACTTATGCAGACAATGTTTTAGGGAAATTGCCCCTAAAATAGGATTTAAAAAATATAATTAGAGGTTATAAATATGAGTCTTATGGATCCTCTTGCTGATGCTTTAACTAATATCAGAAATAACGAATTACAAGTTAATGACTCTTGTGTTATTTCTCCTGCGTCTAAATTAATTGGACAAGTGTTAAGCACTATGCAAAAAGAGAATTATATTGGTAATTTTGAATATATTGATGACAACAGGGCAGGAAAATTCATAGTAGAATTAGAAGGTAACATTAACAAATGTGGTGTTATCAAACCTCGTCATGCTGTTAAGAAAGATGAATTTGAGAAATTTGAAAAAAGATATTTGCCAGCAAAAAACTTTGGTATTTTAATCGTCACAACTCCTGAAGGAATTATGACTCACTATGAGGCTAAGGAAAGAGGAATTGGCGGACGTTTGTTGGCTTACATGTATTAGGTGATAAAATGGTAGTAGCTGCAGCTATAAGGGAAGAAATTGAAATCCCTGAAGGCGTTGAAGTTATAATTGAAAATAATGAGGTTTCTGTAAAAGGACCTAATGGAGAAGACTCCAGAAAATTTACTTATCCTAATGTAAGTATTAAGGAAGAAGATGATGTAGTTGTTTTAGAAACTGCATTCCCAAAAAAGAAAGACAAAGCAATGATTGGAACCACTAGAGCACACATTAACAATATGATTACCGGTGTAACTGATGGTTTCACATACCACATGAAAATCGTTTTTGCTCACTTTCCAATGACTGTGAAAGTTCAAAATGATGTAGTAGTAATTGATAATTTCCTCGGGGAAAGACACCCAAGAACTGCTAAAATCGTCGGCAGTGCTGAAGTAGCAGTAAAAGGTGATGAGGTAACAATTACAGGTATTAATAAGGAACATGTTGGTCAAACTATGGCTAACTTAGAACAAGCGACCAAAATTAAAGGAAGAGATCCTAGAGTATTCCAAGACGGAATATATTTAACTAGCAAGGAATAAGTTTGGTGATTTAAATGGCTAATAAAAGATTTAAAAGACAAGAATATGCTCGTTATAAAAAACTTGGAATCAAATGGAGACGCCCTAGAGGTAAAACCAGTAAAATGAGAAGATATGAAGCAGGAAAACCTGACATGCCAGCTATTGGTTACAGAACCCCTAGAGCTATTAGGTATTTACACCCTTCAGGATATAATGATGTTCTTGTTCATAATATGAAAGAATTAGAAGACTTAGACCCAGCTACTGATGCTGCAAGAATAAGCGCTTCTATCGGAAAAAGGAAAAAAGATTTGATGTTACAAAAAGCATCAGAACTCGGAATTAAAGTTTTAAATAAATAAATTAATCATATTTATAAGTCAATCGATTCCGGGGTTTTTAATGAATTGTATTGACTGTAAAATAAAATTAAAAAGGGAATTTAGATTTTATCTAAATTAATCAGCTAGGCTGAATATGGAGGATTATATATATGAATCTTACAACTCAAAGAAGATTAGCTGCTAGTATACTCAAAGTAGGGCTTAATCGTGTATGGATCGATCCGGAAAGATTAGAAGAAGTATCCATGGCGATTACTAGAGAAGGAGTAAAGCAGTTAATTAACGACGGAGCTATTAAAGCAAAACCTGAAAAAGGTATTAGTAGCTATAGATCTAAAAAAATTAAAGAACAAAAAGCAAAAGGTAAAAGAAAAGGTAGAGGTAGTGTAAAAGGAGCTAAAAAAGCACGTACCCCTAAGAAAAAAGCTTGGATGACTACTATAAGGGCTTTAAGAAAAGATCTTAAAGAAATGCGTGAAGAAGAAATTATCGATGCTACTACCTATCGTAAATTATACAAAATGGCTAAGGGTGGCGCATTCAGAAGTAAATCTTACATGAGAAACTACGCCCGTGACCATGATATGATTAAAGGAGATGAATAAACATGGCACATGGAACTAATTATAAAGTAGCATTCAGAAGAAGAAGAGAAGGTAAAACTGATTATGCAGCTAGAATGAAATTAGTTGATTATGACAAATCTCGTTTAGTTGTTAGAGTTTCAAATTCTCATGCAACCGTTCAAGTTATTGATTATGCTCCTGAAGGAGATATCACTGTTGCTTCTGCTGTAAGTAAACAATTAGCTAGTTTCGGTTACTTAGGTCACACTAATAACATTTCAGCATTTTACTTAACCGCTTATCTCTGTGCTAAAAGAGCTTTAGCTAAAGGTGTTGAAAGTGCGATTTTAGATATTGGTTTAAAATCTCCAATTAAAGGATCTAAAGTATTTGCAGCTCTTAAAGGTGCTGTTGATGCAGGTTTAGATATCCCTCACGGCGATTTCATTTTCCCTGAAGATGAACGTATCAGAGGAGAACATGTTGCAAATTATGCTGAATCCTTAGATGCAGAAGAAGTTGCTGAAAAATTCTCAAAGTATTTTGAAAGAGGACTTAATCCTAAAGATTTACCGGAAAACTTTGATGAAACTATTAAGAATATTGATGAGGCAGAGGTATAACTATGAGTTTTAATATTGATGAATGGGAACCTAAAACTAAAATGGGTAAATTAGTTAAAGATGGAACCATTACTGATATCGATGAAATCTTTGAAAAAGGTCTTCCAATTATGGAATTAGAAATAGTTGATGCCTTAATTCCAGATTTAGAAGAAGAAGTAATGGATGTTAACTTAGTTCAAAGGATGCATAAATCTGGTAGAAAAGTTAATTTCAGAGTAATTGTTGCTGTTGGTAACAAAGACGGATACGTAGGATTAGGCCAAGGTAAAGCTAAAGAGGTTGGTCCTGCTATTAGAAAAGCTGTAGACAACGCTAAATACAACATTATTAAAGTAAGAAGAGGTTGTGGAGATTGGGGTTGTGTTTGTGGAAGAGAACACACAGTTCCTTTCAAAGTACAAGGTAAAACCAGTAGTGTAAGCGTTACCTTAATGCCAGCTCCTGCAGGAGTCGGTTTAGTAATCGGTGATGTTGGTAAAACTATCTTAAAACTTGCTGGTATTCACGATGTATGGTCACAATCTTTCGGACAAACCCAAACTACTGTTAACTTTGCTAATGCAGTATTCGATGCTTTAAAAGAATTAAGTAATGTTAAAGCTACCAAAGAAGACCTCAAAAAAATGGGAGTTAACTACTAGATGGTGATTACTATGTTTTTGGTTATTAGAGTTAGAGGAACTACCGGTGTCATTAAAAATATTGCTGACACATTAGACATGTTAAGACTTAACAGAATCAGCCACGCAGTAATCGTTGAAGAAAATCCTAGTTATGAAGGTATGCTTCAAAAAGCTAAGGATTACATCACCTGGGGTGAAATTGATGCAGAAACTTTAGCTGCTATCATTGCTAAAAGAGGTAGACTCCCAGGAAATGTAAAAGTCACTGATGAATACGTTGCTGAAAATACTGATTACAAAGACATTGCTGATTTAGCTGAAGCTTTAATCGATTCTAAAGTTAAATTAGCTGATGTTGGAATTAAACCTGTATTCCGTTTACACCCTCCAAGAAAAGGATATGAAGACATCCGTTTATCTGTAAAAGAAGGTGGATCTTTAGGTTACAGGGGAGAAGAAATTAAAGATCTTGCAAAAAGAATGCTTTAAATCAGGTGTATATTTATGATTAGAACAAAACGTAAAATTAACAAACAAAGAGGTTCTAGATCCAACGGTGGAGGATGTACCAAAAAACGTAGAGGTGCAGGTAACAAAGGTGGAAAAGGAAAAGCCGGTATGGGTAAACAACACTGGACTTGGACTGTAATCCACGACCCTGATCACTTTGGTAAACATGGTTTCAAAAGACCTCAAAAAATGATTAAAAAAGTTAATGCTGTTAATTTAAGTTACTTAGAAGAACAAGCTGATGATTTAATTGCACAAGGAAAAGCATCCAAAGATGGAGATGCAATTGTCATTGATGTAACTGAATTAGGTTTTGATAAAGTTTTATCTAAAGGTAAAATTTCCAAAACTTTCATAATTTCAGCTCCTAAGTTTTCCGCAGCTGCTATTGAAAAAATTGAAGAATTAGGAGGAGAAGCTATAGAATTATAGCTTTTTTCTCTATTAATAATTAATTATTATAGGGGAATAAAATGTCCGCGCTAGAAGTTTTAGAGCCAATATTTAAAGTTGTCCCGGAAGTTAAATCTCCTGTTCACAGAGAAGATTTTAACGAAAAACTTAAATGGACAGCTCTTGTTTTAGTTTTATACTTTATATTAACTCAAATTCCATTATATGGTTTAATTCCGGGAGCTATTGATTCATTTGCTCAATTAAGAGCAGTTATGGCTGGAAGTTTCGGTTCAATCCTTACATTAGGTATTGGTCCGATTGTTACAGCATCCATTGTTTTACAATTATTAGTGGGTTCAAATCTTTTAGAATTGGATTTGTCATCCCATAAAGATAAATCTCATTTCCAAGCTACTCAAAAAATACTTTCTATTGTTTTCACTGTATTTGAAGCAAGTGTTTTGGTATTAACAGGTAACTTAACACCTATTGACAGTTCATACACATTTATTTTGATTCTTCAACTTGTTATTGGTGCATTAGTTATTATTTACCTTGATGAAGTTGTTTCAAAATGGGGATTCGGTAGTGGTATCGGGTTATTCATTGCTGCAGGTGTATGTCAACAAATTATTGTTGGTACTTTCAGTATTTTGAATGGTTCTGATGGTTTATTTGCAGGTATTCTTCCTAAATTTATCCAACTATGTGCTGCAGGTCGTCCTGACTTCAGTATATTGATTCCATTAATCGCAACTATTATTGTATTCCTGGTTGTTCTTTATGGAGAGGCCATGAGAGTTGAAATTCCTATTTCCCATGGTAGCGTTAGAGGTCATGGAAGAATTAGAGGATCTGTCGGTAAATATCCTTTGAAATTTGTTTATTCAAGTAACATGCCAGTTATCTTAACAAGTGCTTTACTCGTTAACGTAACATTGTTTGCAAACATTTTCCAAAAAATTGGTTTCCCAATTTTAGGACGCACAGAGAACGGTAAAGCGGTGGATGGTATTGCTTGGTTATTATCCACTCCTAAGTTACAAATGTTTGTAACTGAACCGCTTCATGTACTTGTATATGCAATATTTTTCATTGTATGTTGTATTTTATTCTCATACTTGTGGGTAGAAATCAGTGGATTAAATGCTAAAAAGATTTCTGAACAACTTTATAACTCAGGTATTCAGATTCCTGGTTTCAGAAGTAGTAAACGTCAATTATATAAAATTTTAAAGAAATATATTCCTGCACTCACTATTATCAGTGGGGTCTATGTAGGACTTATTGCATTCCTTGCAGATTTAACCAGTGCTTTAGGTGGAGGTACTGGTGTATTGCTTACTGTAGGTATTCTTCATAAGCTTTATGAAGAAATGGCAGAGGAACAACTCATGTCAGCAAATCCACTTCTTAGAAAATTCTTAGGAGATTAAATATCTTCTATTTTTTTCTTTTTAACAAATAAAGAGGGATTAAATTGAAATTAGTAGTATTAACAGGTATTCCAGGTTCTGGAAGTACAACATTACTCAAAAAAGCACTTGAAGAAGTTGATTATGTACACTTAAATTATGGTGACATAATGACTGAAATTGCTATTAAAGAGGGTCTTGTTGAAGACAGGGATTCTTTAAGAAAATTACCAGCTGAAACACAAAAAGAAATTCAAGCTAAAGCTGCTAAGGAAATTAAAGAAAGATCTGAAAATGATAATGTTATTGTGGATACTCATTGTACAATCAATACTCCGGCCGGATTCTTACCGGGCTTGCCAATTTGGGTTTTAGAACAATTGCAGCCGGATCTTTTCATATTGATTGAAGCAAACCCTGATGAAATTATTTACAGAAGATTAAATGACGAAACTCGTCAAAGAGATGTTCAAAAAGCTAAGGATATCAAGTTACATCAAGAAATGAACAGAGCTACTTCAATGGCTTATGCAACTTTAACTGGAGCTACTGTTAAAATTGTCGAAAATCATGATAATCATTTAAATTCTTCAGTTTCCAAATTAGTGAATGTATTAAATTTATAGAGGTATGATTATGGCTGATTTATTGGGACCAGTTTATGGTGTATTGAATTCCATTTTCAATCCGATATTAGCGATGGATCCGAATCCAACTAACCCTGCTTTAACTGTTTTGATTATTGCGTTCATCGTTTCTTTGATAACTACTGTTGCTAATAAATATTTAGTTGATCAAGATGAATTAAATGAAAGACAGGCAAGTATGAAAGAGTTTAATAAAAGATTAAGAGATGCTCAAAAAAGAGGGGACGGGAAAGAAATTGCAAAACTTCAGGCTGAACAGGCTGAAATGATGAAAGATCAAACAGCTATGATGACTGAACAGTTCAAACCGATGTTTGTAACTTTCGTTCCGATTATTTTGATATTCTTTTGGATGAGATCTTCTGCAATAAATGATTTAGTTATTATATTGCCTCAAACCGTATATTGGATTACTTTAACTCCAATTTGGCACGCATTAGGAAGTGTAATGTACGGTGGTAAAGCTACTATCCCTTATGGAATTGGTTGGTTATTATGGTATATGATTTGTACCTTTGGTATGAGTCAGATTTTAAGAAAATATTTAGGATTCAAACAAGGGTTCTAAATTTGCCTAAAAACTATACATTTATTAATAATGAGAAAAATATATTATAGTATTCTATTTTGAATACGCTATTACACAATTATTAAATATTTTATTAAAAATTATTAAGGTGATTAAATGCCTGCAAATAGGTTTAGATCAAGATCATATAAAAGAATTCATAAAAACACTCCTGGCGGAGCTAATGTTTTAAGATATAAAAAGAAAAAACCATCTAAGCATGTTTGTGCTGAGTGTGGTGCAGTATTACATGGAGTTCCTCGTGGACGTCCATATGAAATTGGAAAATTATCAAAAACAGCAAAAAGACCTAACCGTCCATTTGGTGGGTACTTATGCTCAAGTTGTGCTCGTAAATATTTCAAAAACGAGGCTAGAAAATAATGATAATTACAATCGGCGGATTAGCGGGAACCGGAACTACAACACTTGCTGAAGTGTTGAGTGACGAATTAAACATTCCGTATATTTCTGCAGGTTTCATTTTTAGGGAAATGGCTGCTGAAATGGGAATGAGTGTTCTTGAATTCAGCGAATTTGCCGAAGGTAATGATGATATTGATAAAGAAATTGATAAAAGGCAAGCTGAAAAAGCTAAATCTTCAGATAATCTAATAATCGAAGGAAGATTATCAGCCTTCTTTGTTGAAAATGCTGATTTAAGAGTTTGGTTAATGACTCCATTTGATGTTCGTTCTAAAAGAATAGCTCAAAGGGAAAACAAGTCTGTTGAGATAGCTAAAGGAGAAATTATTCTCCGTGAAAAAAGTGAGGCTTTAAGATATAAACTTATCCATGACATTGACATTAAAAACATGGATATTTATGATTTAATTATAAATACTGATAGCTTTGACCCTGAAAGCATATCAGAAATCATTACAACAACATTAAAGGTGATATAAATGGCATCAATCGAAGTAGGTAGAGTATGTGTTAAAACTGCTGGTAGAGAAGCAGGCGAAAAATGTGCAATCGTTGAAATTATCGATGAAAACTTTGTAGAAGTAATTGGTGAAGCTGTTAAAAACAGAAGATGTAATATTGCTCACTTAGAACCAACTGCAGATTCTATTGATGTTTCTGGCGATGCTGAATCTATCAAAGCAGCTTTAGCTGACTTATAAATGAATAATTAAAACTATTATTCATATCTTTTTTTATTTAACTATTTTTTTATTAATATTCAAGGTTTTTTTCATGAAGTTTGATATGGTAACTAAATCAAAAAGTTTTACTTCATCTGATTTTGGATGTAAGCCTGAAGAAAGGGAAATGTCTGAATATATTTCTAAAGGTGTTATCAATTTGGATAAGCCATCCGGTCCGACTTCTCATGAAATCGACTCTTGGATTAAAAGAATTTTACCGGTTGAGAAATCTGGACATGGCGGAACATTGGATCCTAAGGTTACCGGAATTTTGCCTGTGGGATTGGATGATGCAACAAGGGCTATTCAGTTATTGTTAACTGCTCCTAAGGAGTATGTTTGTCTTTTAACTTTCCACCAGGATGTTCCAGAAGAAAGGATACGTGAAGTATTTGCCGAATTCACTGGTAAGATATTCCAACTTCCACCTGTAAAATCTGCTGTAAAACGTGAATTGAGAACACGTAACATTTATTATTCAACAATTTATGAAATTGAAGGCCGTGATGTTTTATTCAGGATAGGATGTGAAGCTGGAACTTATGTTAGAACTTATTGTCACAATATTGGTGAAGCATTAGGCGTTGGAGCCCATATGGCAGAACTTAGAAGAACCCAAGTAGGTTCTTTCAATGAAAAGAATAATCTCGTTACACTTCAGGATGTAACTGACGCATACCATTTCTGGATAGAGGATGGTGATGAATCATTCTTGCGTAAAGCCATCATGCCGATGGAACGGGCTGCTGATTATTTGCCTAAAATCGTTATTAAAGACTCCGCAGTTGATGCAATATGCCATGGTGCGGACCTTGCATGCGGAGGTATTGCAGAATTGGCGGATAATATTCAAAAAAATGATATCGTTGCAATTGAAACTCTTAAGGGAGAATTAGTTGGAGCAGGTCATTCATTATTGAATTCCAATGAAATTTTAGAATCAGATTCCGGTTTTGCTGTTAATGTTTCTAAAGTGTTCATGAAACCTGATACATATCCAAGATTCTGGAAATGATATTGTTATTTCTAATCAGTTAACTATTTGTTAATGTAATTGCTATTTTTTTGTTAAGTTTTAAAAAAAAGAAAAGGGAATGGAAAAGCTAGAAAGCTCCTCCACCTCCACCACCTGATCCTCCTCCGAGACCACCGAATCCACTGGAGTCGGATGATGGGTTAAGTGTAGTTTCACTAGTATGGTAAGCGCTATCCATCAGACCATATCCTCCGTAATAATGGTACATGAATATTCCATCGTCATAATCGGATATGTTCGGCACTTGAAGTTTCATGGATTCGTAGACTTCATCAGCTACTCCAAGCGCGGTACCATAAATCAAGTACTTTTTCCATACAACGATTGATTCTGGAGGGTGTTCTTCAATTAAACTGTTGTCCTCTAAGAATTTCTTGAAATTATCCCATTTGAGGTAGAAGACTCTACCCTTTTCAGTCCATCTTCCAAAGATGTCTTCATTAAGAAACATCATTGCCACTGAGAATATTATTAGAAATATTCCGGCGATGATACAGTAAAATCCGTTTAAAAGATTGGTTATGAAACCTAATATAAGGATAATTATTCCAAATATCAATCCTCCGAACATTATAAAACTGCTGATAGTCGAACCGGTATCATCAAAGTAGTACGGTGCATTCGCTTTTTTTTCAACTGAATTTTCCCATTTTTCGATTTGATTGACAAACCATTGCGCTTCAGATTCTGAAGATAACCTGTCATTTAATCTGGAAAGATTCAATGAATTATCGTATGCGAAATGTGACAATGTATTAAATACGATTTTCTCGCTGCGACTCAATTCATTTTCCTTTTCATGATTAAATGTTAATATCAAATCTTTTGTTTCAGTGTTAGGGTCAACTTCAGTATATAGTTTTAGGATTTTCCTGTCAATCAGGTTCATGATGGATGATTCAAATCCTTTCATATTTGGTTTTCCAATATTGACTTTATTTTCAATAAGTGCATTAATTACCTCTGGAGGATCATTTGTAGGCAATTCTCTTTCATAGATTCCATCATAATCCACTTTTGGCTCTCTACCGTATTTTAGGTATGTAAATGCTGCGCCAATCGGGCTGAGAATTGACAGTAATGCCAAGCCTAAATATGTTGTGTTCCAGAAATTTCTCCCGTTCACACTATCGTTTAGGTTTTTCATTGCCATTTCCCTACCGTTTTGATTAACATGCTTTGCATAAGGCGCATTATCATCAAAATCTTCAATTGGCATTAAAAGAAGCAATTCATAGAATTCTCCTTTAGGAATGGATGTGGATATGGCAGTTATTCTATCTCCAGTTATTCTGCTTGTATAGTTATATTCCTGTGGATTTAGGAAATATTCATTACCTTCTTTTCCCGGTACGAAAATTGTGGCGTCTACAGATCCGACACCGACATCCCAATCTTCTCCCCATAGTTTGTATTGGAGTCCTCCAACATCATTAAAAAGAGTAACGACATTTTTCAAATCATAGCTGATAAAAACAGATACGGAGCAATCCCTTATTTTTTTAGTATGGGCTGCATCAGAATATAAATAGATTTTCAGACGTTTTTTACCGTCCTGGTCAATTTCCTTCAAAACAGGATAAGCGCCCTCTGCTTCTACATGGATATTCCCTATACTCTCTCCTGATTTTAAAGGAATATCCCTATAGACTCCATTGAATTCCCCATCAAATGTATAATCCAGCTGTTCTTCTACATGTAGAAGGCCGTTTTTTTCAACAGTCAACTCGATAAATGCTTTCTCTATGCTGTAACTCTTATCATCATCAGCTGAGACTATGGTCAATGTTGAAAATAATATCAGGAGGAATATGATTATACAAAATGTCTTTTTAACATTCATGTGGTATCCTCAATTTAAAATTTAACTTCAGGGACTGCTTTTTCTGCTTCAGGTGCTTCAAAGAATGATTCTTCTTTAAAACCAAACAAACGTGCAATGATGCTGCTTGGGAATTGTTGACAAGCATTGTTGTATTTTAAAACCACATCATTATAGAACTGTCTTGCATATGAAATTTTATCTTCGGTTTCAGTTAATTCGGATTGTAACTGTTGGAAATTACTATTTGCTTTAAGTTCCGGATAATTTTCAGCAACAGCAAACAATGATTTTAAAGCGCCAGTCAATTGGTTGTCTGCAGCACTTGCTTCTTCTATAGATGAAGCGTTCATTACGCTGGTTCTTGCTTTTGTCACTTCTTCAAGAACGCCTTTTTCATGAGCTGCATAACCTTTAACGGTTTCTACAAGGTTTGGTATTAAATCGTTTCTTCTTTTAAGTTGAACATCGATTTGTGCGTAACTGTTTTTCACGCGGTTTCTAAGTCCAACGAGGTTGTTGTACATGTGAATTAGTGTCACGACAACAAATATTATTAATATAATGACTACTATTATAATAATCCAATTCATTTTTTCACCTATTAATAAATATAATGATAATTTAAAATATACTTTGCTTTTTTATGTTTAATGTCCGGCAAATTATAATTATATTTGCAAAATAATTAATTTTTTAAAAATAGGGCTTTTAAACAATACCTTTATATATGTGTAACTAAATATATTATGTTATCATATTATTCTAGACAATATGATGTGCAAGTATTGCTAACTATTTTATGCCGAGATAGTCTAGCCTGGTAAGGCGCGAGACTGGAAATCTCGTGGGCGTTCAGCCCTCCTGGGTTCAAATCCCAGTCTCGGCGTTTATTAGTTTTTAACTATATTTTTTTATATCATTAAAAATACTTGTTAAACTGATATTTTTGCACTCTTAGCTTAATAAGCTAAGTTTATGATTTGTTGAAAGAACTGTGTTTTGCTAGTCAAAACATTCGAATCTATAATTTTACGTCTCGTAGGTTCGCTCTATAAATGGAGGTTATTTAATGGAAGACGATTTTAAGCATTTAGTGCGTATTTCAAGAAAGGATGTAAATGGTAATAAAACCATTGAACAAGCTTTAACCGAAATTAAAGGTGTTGGAATATCTTTATCTAAAACTATGTGCCGTACTTTAGACTTAGATTTAGACTCTAAAATTGGATACATTGCTGACGAAGATGTTTTAAGAATTGAAGAAATTTTAGAAAACCCACAGAAATTTGACATTCCTAGCTGGATGTTAAACCGTAGGGAAGACTATGAAACTGGTGACGACATTCACTTAATCGAATCTGATCTTGACATGACTTTAAGAGATGATTTGAACAGAATGAAAAAGACCAGAAGTTACAAAGGTAGAAGACACGAAGTTGGTTTACCTGTTAGAGGACAAAGAACCAAATCTACTTTCAGAAAAAGTTCTTCAGTTGGTGTAAAACGTTCACGCGGATAGACATGAACTTTTTTTTAAAAAAATTAAATATTTAAATTCAATTTTATTAAGGAGATGTTTTAATGGGACAACCTAGAAAAGCAAGGAAAAAGTATAATACACCACCACATCCTTGGAACGCGGAAAGAATTAAAAATGAAAATAAATTAATGACTAAATACGGTTTAAAAAACAAAAAAGAAATTTGGAAAGCTGATACTTTAGTCAGAAGATACAGTAGGGAAGCAAGATACTTACTCGGTTTTTCTGCTGATCAAATGCAAGAAGAAAAATTACAATTATTAGGACACTTAGCTAGAACCGGTGTTTTGCCTGAAGGTGCTGCTCTTGAAGAAATCTTAGATTTAAACGTTGAAGATATCTTAAGAAGAAGATTACAAACTATTGTATACAAAAAAGGTTTAGCTCGTACTCCTAAAGAAGCAAGAATGTTTGTTGTACATGGACACATTGCTTTAGCTGGTAAAAAAATCAACTCACCAAGTTATGTGGTTTTAAAAGGTCAAGAAGATGAAATCGGTTTCTACCGTTCTTCACCTGTAGCTAAACAAATTGAAGAATACAACAATAGCAAAGCTAATAAAGCTAATACTGAGGAATAAAGGGTGTAACTATGGCAAAAGATGAAAAATGGGGTATAGCTAATATTTACTCATCATTCAATAACACTATTATTACTGTAACAGATATTACTGGTGCTGAGACTATTTCTCAATGGTCTGGTGGAAGAGTTGTTCGTGCAGACAGACAACAAGCTTCACCTTTCGCAGCTATGGCTGCAGCAACCAGAATAGCTGATGATGCTAAAGAAAAAGGATTTGTTGGCTTACATATTAAAGTAAGAGCTCCTGGTGGAAATGGACCTAGAAGTCCTGGACCTGGTGCACAAGCTACTATTCGTGCTTTAGCAAGAGCTGGAATTAAAATAGGAAAAATAGAAGATATTACTCCTATTCCTCACGATGGTACTGGAAGACCTGGTGGTAAAAGAGGAAGAAGAGTCTAAGCGGAAGGGTTTAATATGGAGATAGAATTAAAGAGTCAAAGCAATGATGAAATTGTATTCATTGTTCGCGATGCAGAAGTGCCTTTTATCAATGCTATAAGAAGATGTGCTATGGTAAACGTACCTAAAATAGCTATCGAAGATGTGAATATTATCAGAAATGATTCTGCAATGTTTAATGAGGTACTCGCTCATAGACTTGGTTTAACTCCTTTAGTTTCTGATCTTGATGCTCTTGAAGGTTTATCTTTACCTGAAGATGATGACTGGGAAGAGTTTTCAAATGGTATCATGTTCAGTTTAAATGAAGTGGGACCTAAAGTAGTTTATTCTAAGGATTTAATATCTTCAGACTCAAAAATTAAACCAGTATACGATACCATTCCTTTAGTTAAACTTAAAGAAGGCGAAGAACTCAATATTGAAGCTGTTGCAAAAGTAGGTTACGGAAAAGAACATGCTAAATGGATGCCAACTACTGTTTGTGCATACAAGCAATATCCGGAAATCACTTTCAATGATGATATTGAAATTGATTATGATTGTGCTCAAGCATGTCCTAGAGGTGTTTTAAAATCTGACAGAAGGTCTAAAAAGATTAAGATTTTGGACATTGAAAACTGTACCATGTGTAAAAGCTGTGTTAGAGCTTCAACTAATGGATACATTAATGTAGGGTATCGTGAAAATGATTTCATATTTAGAATTGAAACTGATGGATCAATGCCTCCTAAAGAAGTTTTATTAAAAGCTTGTGAAGTATTAGGTGAAAAAGCAGATAAGTTTATCAGATTTAGTGATGAAGGAGGAAGTAAATAATGGTTAAAAAAGTTATAAAAACAAATCCTAACCTTATTGAACTTATTAATAAACTTTATGAACAATCAAGAAGTGAAGATGCAGCTATCTGGAAGGATGTTGCAGAAAGACTTTCCAGGTCTAACAGAAGAACCGCTGAAGTCAATTTGTCTGACATTGCAAGACATGCTGAAGCTGGTGAAACTATTTTAGTACCGGGTAAAGTTTTATCAAACGGTGATTTAACAGAAAAAGTAGATGTAGTAGCATTAAAATTCTCAGCTAAAGCACAAGAAAAAATCGAAAGTGCTGGTGGAGAATGCATCTCAATTGACGAGATAATCGAATCAAATCCTAAAGGGTCAAACATTAGGATCATGGAATAGATAGGGTGTTATTATGATTATTGATGGAGAAGGATGCGTTTTAGGAAGATTAGCTAGTATTACTAGTAAAAATCTTTTAGAAGGCGAAGAAGTAGTTATTCTTAATGCTGAAAAAATTATGTTAACTGGTAACAAGGATTGGGCTTATGCTAAATACAAACAAAGAGTTGACAGGGCAAGTATTTCTAACCCTCGTGACTTAGGTCCTAAATATCCTAGAAGACCAGATGATATATTTAGAAGAACTGTAAGAGGAATGTTACCTTTCAAAAAAGCTAAAGGTAAAACTGCATTCAAAGGTTTAAAAGCATTTGTTGGTGTACCAGCAGAATATGCAGATGCAGAACTCACTTCAGTTCCGGAAGCAGAATACAAAGATCTTAAAAAAGGTATTGAATTAGGAGAAATCTCCAAACTTTTAGGAGCTACCTTTTAGATAAATGGATGTGTAATTATGGTTAAAGTTATTCATACTAGTGGAAAACGTAAAACAGCTATCGCAAGAGGTACTGTTCGTGAAGGAACCGGTAAAGTTAGAATTAACAGAGTTCCTTTAGAACTTTATTCTCCAGAGCTTGCTAACTTGAAATTACAAGAACCATTAATCTTAGCTGGTGACTTAGCTAATGAAGTGGATATTAATATCCGCGTTTTTGGTGGAGGAGTAATGGGTCAAGCTGAAGCTGCACGTATGGTAATTGCAAAAGGACTCGTCCAATGGTCACAAGATATGGATTTAAAAGAAAAATTCATACAATATGACAGAACCATGTTAGTAGGTGACCCAAGACGTTCAGAACCTAAAAAATACGGTGGTCCTGGTGCAAGAGCACGTAAACAAAAAAGTTACAGATAATTCTTCTGTAATTTTATATTTTAATTAAAATTAAAAAAGATGATATAAATGATTCCTATTAGATGCTTAAGTTGTGGAAAACCTGTTTCAGCTCTTTTCGATGAATACAATAAAAGAATTGCAGCTGGTGAAAAGTCAAAAGATGTTTTGGATGACTTAGGGTTAACTAGATACTGTTGTAGAAGAATGTTAATTTCTCATGTCGAAACATGGGAATGAATTTTTCAATTCGTAGGGATATTTTTTAATTAAAAAATATAATCTTGGTAAAATATATGCCTAAAAAATGGAGTAATATTCATGAATGTTGAAAAAAAATTGACAAGGTTTGAAAGAGCTAGACTTCTTGGAGCTAGAGCAATCCAAATATCTATGGGTGCTAAGCCTTTAGTCGAAATTAAAGATTCTTTAGATCCGATTGATATAGCTTATGAAGAACTTAAAGCTGGAGTTTTACCATTAGATGTTATTAGAGATGAATAAATAGTTTTTTCTATTTATTCCTAATATTTATTTAAAAAAAATAAAAAATACCAACATAACTCTATAAAGAAACTTACTGATTTTTTAAAGAGTATAGATTATATGGTAATAAATTAAATGGCACTGAGGTGTTTTTTTTGGTTAGTATAATAGAAGACGTCCAAGTTCGAAAGATTTTGGACAGCAGAGGAAACCCGACTATCGAAGTAGATGTCGTTACTTGGAATAGTTCAGGTAGAGCTGCTGCGCCTAGTGGAGCAAGTACTGGTTCAAGAGAAGTAGTACCATTCCCTAAAGGTGGAATTGATGAAGTTGTAAGTGAAATGGAAGATATGATCGCTTCTGAACTCATCGGTATGGATGCTGAAGATTTGGCAACCATCGATGAAGTATTGAGGGAAGTTGATGGAACTGATAATCTGTCTGCTATCGGCGGTAACACTACTGTTGCAATCTCAATGGCAGCGGCCAAAGCTGCAGCTGCATCTTACAATATGCCATTATATAAATACATTGGTGGAAATTTAGTAAACGAATTGCCTTTCCCTCTTGGAAACATGATGAATGGCGGAGCGCATGCGGGCATTAATGCACCGGATATTCAGGAATTTTTGGTTGTTCCTGTTGGTGCCAGCAATGTCATGGATGCAATTTTTGCAAACGCTTCAGTTCATAAAAAACTAAAAGAACTGATTCAAACCAAGGATTCAAATTTCACTGGAGGCAAAGGTGATGAAGGAGGTTGGGTTCCTAATATCACTAATGATACCGCTTTGGAAATTCAAGCTAAAGCTTGTGAAGAGGTTGGTGATGAATTAGGTATTGAAATCAGACCTTCTTTAGATATGGCTGCATCCGAATTATGGGATGCAAAAGAGCAAAAATATATTTATGCTCAAGATGGTATTAAAAGAGATACCGGTGATCAAATCGATTTCGTAAAAGATATTATTGATACTTATAATATATTTTATGTAGAAGACCCATTTGATGAGTCTGACTTCGATGGATTTGCTCAATTAACTGCAAAAGTCGGTGATAAATGCCTTGTTTGTGGAGACGATTTGTTTGTAACAAATAAGGAACTCCTATCAAAAGGTATTGAAATGAATGCTGCTAATGCAATCATCATTAAACCGAATCAGATCGGTTCATTATCCGAGACTTATGCAACTGTAAAATTAGCTAAGGAAAATAACATAGTTCCCGTAGTATCTCACAGATCCGGTGAAACTACCGATGAAACCATTGCTCATTTGGCAGTAGGATTTTCATCCCCTATGATTAAAACCGGAGCTATTGGTGGGGAAAGAATTGCTAAACTAAACGAGCTTATTCGTATTGAAGAGGAACTCCCAAATCCTCAGATGGGAAAATTTTAAAATTGTTTTGGGGAAAATAAAATGGCTAAAGTAACTATTGATTATGATAAATGTGATGGTGCTGACTGCGCAGAATGCGCTGATGTCTGCCCAATGGAAGTATTAGTTCTTGAAGGGGACAAAATAGTAATTACTGACCCTTCAGAATGTAGTTATTGTGAAGTATGTATGGATGTATGTCCTAACGAATGCGTTAAAATTGAAGATGAAGATTAAATAGGTGAAAAAATGGCAAATGACGAACTTTTAATAGATTTAGATAATTATTTAGCAGCAGGTTTACACATTGGAACTCAACAAAAAACCAGTGATATGGAAAAATACATATTCAGAGTAAGATCCGATGGTTTATATGTATTAGATATTCAAAAAACCGATGAAAGAATCAGACAAATTGCAAAACTTTTAGCAAAATATGACCCAGATGATATTTTAGTAGTAGCTACCAGACAATACGGTCAAGCTCCTGTTAAAAAATTCGGTGAAATTACCGGTGCAAAAACCATTCCTGGTAGATTCATTCCTGGTACTTTAACAAACCCAAATTATGCTAAATTTATTGAACCAAAAATTATTGTCGTAACTGACCCAAGATCAGATGCACAAGCAATTCTCGAATCCAAACAAAACGGTATTCCTGTAATTGCATTATGTGATACTGAAAACTTGCTCAGTTTTGTTGATATTGCTGTACCTGTAAACAACAAAGGTAGAAAAGCTATTGCTTTAGTTTACTGGTTACTTGCAAGACAAATCTTAAGAGAAAGAGGAGACATTCCTGAAGACGGTGACTTGGATATTGATTCAACTGATTTCGAACTTAAATTTTAAGTGAGTTAAATGTTAAGAAAACCTGCTGTAGCCGGATTATTCTATCCGGAGGATGCTTCAAATCTAAAAAGGCTTATTGAAAGTTGTTTTTTAGATGAATCCGGTGTTGGTTTCATACCGGAATTGAACAGTTTTGATGGGAAAGATTACCCTATAAACGTTATGGTCCCTCATGCAGGTTATCAATACTCTGGCGCAATAGCTTCTCATGGCTATTGCAAAATCGTTCAAAATGGTTTTCCTGAAGTTTTCATAATATTAAGTCCAAATCATACTGGTTTAGGTAGTGAAGTTTCTGTTTTCAATGAGGGGGAATGGATTACTCCTCTGGGAAATGTTGAGGTGGACAAAGAGTTTGCAGATGAAATAATATCCTCTTCGGATTTTGCATCTGCCGATTTTTCTGCTCACATTCGTGAACACAGTATTGAAGTTCAGCTACCGTTTCTTCAGTATTTTTCTTCTGATTTTAAAATTGTTCCCATAACTATGGGTTCCCAAAGCTTTCTAGCTTCAAACGATTTAGCAAAATCCATATTCGAAGCAGGAAACAAATTGGGCAAATCATATGCAGTTATTGCAAGTACGGATTTGTCCCATTTCAATAATCAGGAAAAAGCAAATAAGGTCGACGGCTTTGTTTTAGAGGATATTGAAGAGATGAATGAATTCAAATTATTCGAAGAAGTGATTCAATACAATATTACCATGTGTGGTTACGGGCCTGTAATGACTACAATTGTCATCTCTAAAATGGCAGATAAAAACGAATCTGAAATTCTTGCATACCAAACAAGCGGTGATGTGACTGGCGATTTTAGTTCGGTTGTAGGTTATGCTTCAGGTATTTTTAAGTAAGGTGTATTCATGATAGCTAAAGCTTCTGCTCCGGCAAAAACAATTCTATTCGGTGAACATTCAGTCGTTTATGATGAACCTGCAATTGCGGGAGCGGTAAATAAAAGAGCTTATATTACAATTAGAGAATCAAACAATGAAAAATCCATTTTCAAAGCACCTGATATAGGATTTGAAGCTGAATTACTCTCACGTCAGAAAAAATACATTTTAACAAAAGGAAAACCAGGTATTATTAGATATATTTTAGAATCTCTTTATAGAGCACATGACCACAGTCCAATAGAGGTCACGTTATCTTCAAATGTTCCTATTGGTTCTGGATTAGGTTCATCAGCAGCGGTTACAGTGGCTATGCTGGCTGCATTATACAGATATCATAACGTTCGTTTCAATAAAAAGTCTTTAGCCCATGATGCCCATATGGTTGAACAGGCTGTTCAGGGAGTGGCCAGTCCTTTGGATACATTGGTATCCACCTATGGAGGATTGGTTTATCTGTCTAGAAACAAGAAAGTTGAACATTTTAAAGTCAATTTCAACGCTCCTTTTGTTGTTGGATATACAACAAAGCATGGAAATACAGGCAAAATGGTTAAAGATGTTAGAAATCTGAAAAACAGGAATCCTAAAATCATAAATCCTGTCATTACAGCTATGGGAAATCTTACCAATTATGCTAAGCAGGCTATTTTGAAGAAAGATTTCAACAAGGTTGGAGAATTGATGAATATCAATCATGGATTTTTGGATGTTTTGGGAGTAAACACTTTAGAACTTTCACGTATGGTATATAATGCAAGGGAAGCAGGAGCTATTGGATCCAAAACCACTGGCGCTGGTGGTGGAGGTAGTATTATTGCACTTTGTCCTGGAAGAGTTGATGAAGTGGCAAGTGCTATTGCTCGTGATGATAACATTTTAAAAATTAGATTTACTAAAAGAGGGGTTTCTTCAAGGGTTTACAAGTGATTTTATGATTATTTTAAAAATTGGCGGGAGCATTCTGACAAACAAGGATTCCTCAGAAAGTGAAGTTGATGCTGGGAGTCTTGAAAGAATCGCTCGTGAGATAAAATCCTCCCTGGACAATTCTTTTAAAGAGTTAATAATAGTCCATGGTGCCGGTTCATTCGGACATCCTCCTGCTAAGAAATATAAAATTGGTGAGGCATTCGACAAATCTGAGTTTCCAGAAAAAAGAATCGGTTTTTGCGAAACTCAAAATGCCGTTAAGAAATTAAATATGCATGTCTGTGAAGCATTTATCAAGGAAGGTCTGCCTGTTGTGGCAATTCCTGCTTCAAGTTTCATGACAGCAACCAATAAAAGAATTACTCACGGCAACTTGGATTCATTTAAAAGATATCTTGATAAAGGATTTATTCCCGTAATCTATGGGGATGTTGTTTTAGATGATGAGTTGGAAATCTGCGTTATTTCAGGCGATCAGCTCATTCAATATCTGGCAGTGAATCTTAGCCCTGATGAAGTCATTCTCGGAACTGATGTGGATGGCGTTTATAATAAGAACCCTAAAACACATGATGATGCTATATTCTTTGATAAGTTTTCATCCCTCGAAGATCTGGATACCTTGGAGGGCACAACCAATGTCGATGTTACCGGTGGAATGGTTGGAAAAATCAAAGAATTGTTATATTTAGCAGATTTAGGAATTGAATCTAAAATAATAAATGCTGAAGTCGAAAATAATATTTTTAAAGTATTGGAAAACGAAAAGGTCAAAGGAACTATAATTTCAAGGGGAAATTAATTTATGATTTCAGATAGAAAATTAGAGCATTTATTAATTTGTGAAAATTATGATGTTGAATTTAAGGATAAAACCAATGGATTTGAAGATATTGAATTGATCCATAATGTGTTGCCTGAAATTGACAAGCAGGAAATTGATTTATCAACTTCCGTTTTTGGTAAAAAATTAGATTCACCTTTATTCATAACAGCTATTACAGGAGGCCATCCTTCTGCAAAAGCAATCAATAGACAGTTGGCAATTGCTGCTGAAAATAATAATATTGCTTTAGGTGTCGGATCTCAAAGAGCAGCTTGTGAACACCCTGAATTGGAAGATACTTATACTGTTGTTCGTGAAAATGCGCCTAATTGTTTATTAGTTGGTAATATTGGAGCACCTCAATTGAACTTGGCTGAAAAAGCGGTTGAGATTTTGGATGCTGATATATTGGCCATTCATCTAAATCCTCTTCAAGAATCAATACAGCCTGAAGGTGATTTGGATGCAAGAGGATACACTGACTTGATTGCTCAAATTACTGATGCAGTTGACATTCCGGTGCTTGCCAAAGAAACAGGTTGCGGCATTTCAGCCGAATCAGCTAAGATATTGGTTGAAGCGGGTGTTGACTTTATTGACATCGAAGGTGCTGGAGGAACCAGCTGGGCGGCCGTTGAAACATACAGATCTGATGACAAATATCTTGGGGAGATATTCTGGGATTGGGGTATTCCAACTGCAATCAGTACAGTTGAAGTAACTAATGCAGTGGATGTTCCTGTTATTTCTTCTGGAGGTATCAGAACAGGTCTTGAAGCGGCTAAAGCTATTGCTCTTGGAGCTGATGCTGTTGGTATGGCATTACCATTCTTAAAAAATTCTGATTCACAGGAAAAATTAAACAAATTTATTCAAAGATTTAATGATTCATTAAGGATTGCAATGTTTTTAGTTGGAGCTAGCAACATTGAAGAATTGAAACAATCTAATTTAGTTATTCGAGGAAAAACAAGGGAATGGCTAAACGAAAGAGGTATTAACACAAAAAATTATTCAAGGAGATGAAACATGAGCGTTGAAGTAATCGCTATTGGTGGATACCAGGAAGTTGGGAAAAACATGACAGCGGTCAAAATTGGTGAGGACGTCATCATTTTTGATATGGGTATTCACTTGGACAGGATTAGTATGCATGAAGATACTGATATCGATAGAATGCATAGTTTAGATTTAATTGAACGGGGGGTTATTCCGGACGATACATTAATGAAGGATGTTGATGGTAAAGTAAAAGGAATAGTCTTTTCACACGGTCATTTAGACCATATTGGTGCTGTTGCTAAATTGGCACATAGATATGACGCACCATTAATTGGAACACCATATACTGCTGCGTTAATTGAAAAGCAAATAAAAGGAGAACGTAAATTCAAGGTAACTAATCCGATTAGGCCTTTGAATCCTGGAAACAAATTAAAGCTTTCAAAAGACATTACATTGGAATTTGTCCAATCAACTCACAGTATTCCACAAGCAGTATTTCCGGTATTGCATACTCCGGAAGGAATTATTATTTATGCTTTAGACTTTAAATTTGATAATCATCAAAAGGTGTCACCTCCTCCTGATTATAAAAGATTAAAGGAATTGGGCAGGAAAGGTGTGCTTGCTTTAATTGTAGAAACAACTAATGCTAAAAATTACAATGAGGTAAAGACTCATTCTGAGCGTATTGCACGTAATATTCTTGAAGATGTGATGAAAGGACCATTGCAAGAGAAAAATGGTATGATTGTTACAACATTTTCATCTCACGTAGAACGTGTTCAGGCTATTGCGGATATTGCTAAAAAAAGCCATAGGGAAATATTTTTCCTTGGAAGGTCAATGGAAAGGTTCTGCGGTATTGCGCAAAAATTAGGAATTCTAAAGCTTCCTAAAAATGCCTGCATTTATGGATCTCCAAAAGCTGTAAATAAGGCATTAATAAGGGCTGATGAAGATAGGGCAAACTATTTGCTTGTTACTACAGGACACCAAGGAGAGCCTGATGCATTGCTTCCAAGAATTGCCAATGGAAGAACTCCTTTTAATATCAAGAAAGGAGACAACATAATTATCTCCGCACCGATTATTCCAAACCCGACAAATGCTGCAAATAGGCATATTATGGAGAGAAGGTTAAAGGTTAAGGGTGCAAGAATTTATCCAAATGCTCACGTTTCCGGACACGCTGGAAGAGAAGACCATCGTGAATTCTTGCGTATGGTAAAGCCACAGCATATTATTCCAGCACACGGAGATTTATCAATGCTTGCAGCTTATGCTGAACTGGCTGAAGAAGAAGGATATAGAATAGGTTACGATATTCATATTTTAAGAAATGCACAAGCACAAGTTTTTAAAAGTTAGAGAGGTGAATGAATATGAGTGATGTAAAAGAAGTATTAGGGAATTATTCAACAGAAATTACTAAAACAATCGAAGAAGAGCTAGCAACAATTACTCCCGATAATCTTGCAGAAGCATCAGTTTACCTTACTAGAGCAGGAGGTAAAATGTTAAGGCCTGCTTTAACATTAATAACTGCTGATGCTGTTGGCGGTACTCAGGAATCTGCATTAAAGTCTGCTGCAGCCATTGAATTGATTCACACATTTTCTCTTATCCATGATGACATTATGGATCAGGATGACATGAGAAGAGGAATGCCTTCAGTTCATAAGGTCTGGGGTGATGATGTAGCTATATTGGCAGGGGACACCTTATTCTCAAAAGCTTTTGAAATAATTATTGGTACTGAAGGAACTAGTTCAGATCAAAATAACAAAGCTTTGGCTACTGTTGCGGATGCATGTGTGAAAATTTGTGAAGGTCAAGCGTTAGACATGGGATTTGAAGACAGGTTTGATGTTACTGAAGATGAATATATGGAAATGATTTTCAAAAAGACTGGTGCATTGATTGCCGCTGCAACCAAAGCTGGAGCCATTATGGGTGGAGCATCAGATGAAGTCATTGATGCAATGTATGAATATGGTCGTTTAATTGGTCTTGCTTTCCAGATTCAGGACGATTACCTTGATTTGGCTTCAGACGAAGAGACTTTAGGAAAACCGATTGGTTCCGATATTGGTAAAGGTAAGATGACCATTATTGCAATTAAAGGTTTGGCCAGTGATGATTCGGGAAGATTGCTTGAAATCTTAAAAGCTGAAAATAATTCTCAAGATGAGATAGATGAAGCAATTGAAATTTTAACAAATTGTGGTGCTATTGAATATGCTCGAAATCTTGCACTAGAATCTGTAGATAAATCCAAAGAAGTACTCGAAATATTGGATGATTCTTCATCTAAACAGATACTTATTGACATTGCAGATTTTGTACTTGAGAGAAGTGCATAAATTTTCTCTCACTTTTTTTATTTATTGATTCAATCGCTAATGTAAATTAATTTTTACTTTATTTTTTTAATAAAATTTTCAGATATTAACATGTTATTTTTGCTTGAAATTAAATAAAGTTAATAAGAATAAATATCAAAGATTTAATTATCAAATGGTGATTCTATGAGTTGTTATAAATATTGGGGAAAACTTGAAGAAATCGCAAACAAATTATCTAGTTACGGTGATTTGGATAAATACGGCGATTCTGCCCTAGATGACGTTGACATTAATGAAATAATCGAGATATTGGATGATGTTGAAATCATTGCACATGATAAAACAATTGATTTTGACTCAGCAAAACATATTCTTGATGACGAAAAGATGAACAGGGCCTTAAAGCTGATTAGAAAGTTTTATGTTTATGTCGGTGCCAGACTTGAAACGGAAAATGCATTGAAAATTTTAGAATCCGACAATCCAACAGAAACATTGGATTCCTTCCATTTCTATGACCGTTACATTGGTCTGATTGAAAATGAATCACAATTGGCTAAATTCAATCAAGAAAAAACATTTGTATTTTTAGGCTCAGGTCCTTTGCCATTAACACTGATAATGTTCAATAAGGTTTTCGGCTGCAAATGCATTGGAATCGAACAGCTTGAAGACGTTGCTGAATTGTCCCGTAAGGTTTTAAAAAGATTGGATCTCGATAAGGACATTGAGATAGTTGTTGGTGATGAAAAGGTCATTGAAAAATTGGATTATGATATCTTGATGGTTGCAGCTCTTGCTGAGCCAAAAGAAAGGGTATTTTCAAACATCTGGGAATTTGTTGACGAACAGACTCCAGTTATCTACAGGACCTATACCGGTATGAGAGCTATTCTATATGCTCCTGTTCTTGATAAGGACACTAGAGGTTTCCACAAGGAGGTAATGGTTCTTCCAACAGGAAATACTAATAACACTTCAGTTTTAATTAGAAAAATAGTTTAAATTTTAATTTCGGATTCCATGTCAAAACATGGAACCCATTTGTATATTTAGATTTTTGTGAAGTAATCGACTGGAATTCTATAGTTTAAACTAACAATTAAATTTGTGCCGGATGTTCACACTAGATATGCGTCCTAGAAATCCCAGTATTTTGATAATTGTTCTAATTATCATTCCTTATTCTATTTTAGGTAATATTTATCTTTTTTCTTTCATTTCAAAGCAATTTTTAAGTTTAAAATTAATTTTTATAAATTAAAACAATAATTTTATTAAGTATTTTAACACAATATATTATCATGAAAGGAATTATAGGAGCTATTTGCGGAGATATAATCGGATCAACTCATGAGTTCAATCCAGGTAAAACAAAAGATTTTAGTCTATATAACAGAAAATCAATATTCACTGATGATACTGTAATGACTCTGGCAATTGCAAATTGGTTGGTTGAAGACAAACGTTCTAAAGATGTTCTAATCAGGAATTTGCAGTATTTTGGCAATTTGTATCCTAATGCCGGATATGGCGGAATGTTTATGCAGTGGATACAGGAGGAAGACCCCGAGCCTTATGGCAGTTGGGCAAACGGTTCTGCTATGAGAGTGTCCCCTTGTGCATGGGTGGCGGAATCCTTAAAAGAAGCTCAGGATTTGGCATATATGTCTGCGGCTGTAACTCATGACCATCCGGAAGGCATTAAAGGTGCTCTTGCCACATCAGATGCGATCTATCTGGCAAGGTGTGGTGCCGATAAGGATGAAATCAAAACTCATATCGAAGTAAGATATGAATATGACTTAAACCGCACGGTGGATGAAATAAGGCCTTATTACAGCTTTGATGTATCATGTGCAGGAAGCGTTCCCGAATCAATCATCTGCTTTTTGGAAGGGGATTCGTTTGAAGATGTAATCAGAAATGCGGTTTCACTTGGAGGAGATGCCGATACGCAGGCAGCAATAGCTGGAAGCATAGCATCCGCTTATTATGATGTTCCTAAAAAAATTGCATACAAGGCTATTCATCGCCTGGATTATACTCTATTAAACGTTTTCATTGATTTTGAAGAAAAGTTCATGTAGGAACTTTCTTCTATTTTTTATATTTTTTCATAAAGACAATGGTTATAACCAATGTTGCAATGACTGAAATCACATTGGCGATCATTGAAGGCAATCCCAAACCTTCAGGAGCTTGCAATATGTATCCAAAAGTAATTAATGTACATACTATTGCAGGGGCTAATGTAATGATGTAAGGTTTTTCTTTTTGAATCAGATAAATTGTGCCCGCAAACAATACTGCTGTCGCGATTATTAATTGGGCCCATGCAAAGTATCTCCAGATTAATGTAAAGTCAACAAAAGTCAATGCGAATGACGCAATGAATAAGGGCACCGCTAATTTTAACCTTGACTTAATGTTTTCCTGGTTAATATTGAACACGTCGGCAAAAGTTATTCTTGAACTTCTAAGTGAAGTATCACCGGTAGTGATTGGACAGATTACCACACCGATAACCGCTAGAATCACTCCAAGCGGACCGAGCAGGGCCAATGCCATTTCATGTACGGCTACGGATGGTGTTGCACCATAGATTACCGCAAGCTGTGGTTGGCCGTGGAAAAATGCCATTGCAACGGCTGCCCAGATTAAAGCTGTTATACCTTCCAGAACCATTGCGCCAAAAAATACAGGTCTTGCATCATTTTCATTTTTCATGCATCTGGCAACAATAGGGGATTGGGATGCGTGGAAACCGGAAATGGCTCCGCATGCAATTGTAACGAATAAATATGGGAAAATTGTTTTATCAGTAAGGTATAGTCCTTGTGTTGTGAATTCCGGAATGGTGTATGCAGGATTGAGAAGTAAAGCTCCTATCATAAACACAGCCATAAGCAGGAATAATGCTCCAAAGATAGGGTAGATTTTCCCGATAATCTTATCGACCGGAAATACTGTTGCGATTAAGAAATAGATAAAGATTATTACAATCCATATGAATGCATCCACATTTGTTAGTTTTGCAAGCAAATCTGCAGATCCTGTAGCAAAAGTGGCTGCAACAAGAACGCCTGTAATGATAATGATAAATGCGATAAATTTCTGAACTGTGTTTCCAAGATATTTGGCAATAATGTTTGGCATTGTTAACCCGTCATTTCTCAAGGACATGAATCCTGAGAAGAAGTCATGTACGGCTCCAATGAATATTGTTCCAAGTACAATCCATAAAAATGCGGCTGGACCGAATAATGCACCTTGTATAGCTCCAAAAATAGGACCCAGTCCGGCAATATTTAAGAAATGAATCAGAAAATTCTTCAAACGGGATAGTGGTACGTAATCAACGCCGTCATTTATCTCATATGCTGGTGTTGTATTATTCTCATCAACGCCAACAACTTTTTCAATAAGTTTACCATATAAAAAATATGAACCGATCAGTGCTAAAAAACAAATTAAGAAACTATACATGTAACATAATTTTAGAGGTTAAATTATTTAAATTTTAAGCAAGACTTTGGAATCCTATCCTTTTTTTGAACTTATGTTTAATCTCTTTTATTATTCTGCTTTTTGGATTTCATCTTATTCAGCTGATTCATGAACCTTTCATCATAGTTTCTTGCAACGTCCTCGTATTTGTTCCAGATTCCAATAGCTGTCTGGGGGATAACGTTTCTCTTGTCCTCTGTAAATTTGGTGTAGGTGTGCATCATCTCTTTTGAATCTGAAATCAGCACTTTTACAAATGGAATGTCGGCTTTTTGGATGGGGATGTCGTTTTCCTTAAAGAATTCAATGATGTCAAATTCTTCATTGTTGATGTAGCATGTCGGTGAAGCCAGTATGTTCACATTCAATTTTCGCCTTTTTTTAAATGCTTTAACCAGGGCTTCCCCTTCGCCTTCGAAAAGGAATCCTATTCTCATGTTGATTGAACTTTTTGCACGGCTGATGATTTCTATTTCCTGTGAGATGATTTTGTCAACGCCGTATATTCTCCAGATTGGTGCTTGAACCTGGCTCATACCGTTCTCATATATGTAGGTTAATCTTGTTATTGTGTCATCTATTTCCGAGTTTATTTTTTCTTTTTCTCGGCTTAGCACTTCGACGGGGGATTTGACGTTATATGTCAGTGGTCTTCCGTCTTCGACTTCAATAAAATTCTTTTTAACCAATCCTTTAAGCACATCATATATTTTGCTTCTTGGAATATCTGATTTTTCAGCTATTTCGGCTGCATTTGATGATATCAATGAAGTGAGTGTTACGTATGCCTGTGCTTCATACATTGTAAGTCCGATTCCTTTAAGTATTTTGATATTTTCGTCCATGTTTAATGTTTTGTTGTAGATAATATATAAATTTGTTACTTTTCACCCTTGAAAAGTGACAAAATACTTATATACTAACTGACTGAAATCTATAATTAACAATAATTAAGAGGTAATTAAAATGGCAGACGGCTTAGATATGTTTTGTTATCAATGTTCCCAAACCGCTAAAGGTACTGGTTGTACTGTAAAAGGTGTTTGTGGTAAAAATGCAACTGTAGCAAGATTACAAGATAATTTAATCTTTACTATGAAAGGAATTAGTGCTTATAACTACAATGCAAATGTTTTAGGAAAATTCGACCCTGAAATTGATGCATTTTTAACCAAAGGTTTATACACCACTTTAACCAACGTCAACTTCGACACTAACGACTTAGTTGCATTAGCTCTTGAAGCAGGTAAAGTCAGCGTAGATGTAATGAGATTGCTAAAAGATGCTCACATTGAAGCTTACGGCGAACCACAACCTGTAGAAGTGAAAGTGGGTGCACAAGAAGGACCAGCTATCATTGTAACCGGTCACGACTTGAAGGCATTAGAAGAATTATTAAAACAAGTGGAAGGGACTGACATTAAAGTTTACACTCACTCTGAAATGTTGCCGGCTCACGGATACCCTGGACTCAACAAATACGAAAACCTGGCAGGTCAACTAGGTGGAGCATGGCATGACCAAAGAACAATCTTTAAAAAATACAATGCAGCAATCGTTGGAACCAGCAACTGCGTATTGCCTGCACTCGATGCATACAAAGAAAGAATGTTCACAATGGATGTGGCAAAACTTGAAGGCGTAAAAACAATAGAAGATTATGACTTTTCAGAAGTTATCGAATGTGCAAAATCCTTAGGATCTTTAGAAGCTGAAGAATTAACCACAATCACAACCGGTTGGAGTGCAGGAGCTATCGTAGAGCATGCAGATGCAATCAAAAAATTAGTTGAAGAAGGCAAAATCAGAAGATTCTTCGTTGTAGGAGGATGTGACAAAGCAGCAAAACACAATGACTACTACAGAGAATTCGTTCAAAACTTGCCTGAAGACACTGTTATCTTAACCTTGGCATGCGGAAAATACAAGTTCAATGATTTGGATTTAGGAGATATTGAAGGCATCCCAAGATTATTGGATGTAGGTCAATGCAATGACACTATTGTTGCAGTTGATGTGGCAGTAGCATTATGTGAATTGTTCGACATGGAATTGAATGAATTGCCATTGACTATTGTCCTCAGTTGGATGGAACAGAAAGCGGCCGCAGTACTCTGGGCTTTACTCTACTTGGGCAAAACCGACATGTGGATCGGACCGGTACTTCCTGCTTGGGCAAATGAAGACATATTAAATGTCCTGGTTGAAAACTACAACTTAACTCCAACAACCGGCGATGCAATAGCCGACATAAAAACCATAATGGGGGAATAGTTCATGAACGAGGATATTAAGGCTAAAGCTTTAAATATCCAATCCTTATTGGATTATCAAAAGGACAGTGTAGTAAGCCGTGAAGTAATCAAAAAAGAGTTGGGTACAGTCACATTCTTTGCCTTTGACCAAGGTCAGGGATTGTCTGAACATTCAGCTCCCTTTGATGCAATGGTTCAGGTCATTGACGGTGAAGCGGAAATCACAATTTCAGGTGTAAAAAATACCGTAAAAGCAGGTGAAATTATTATCATGCCAGCTAATGACCCACATGCACTTCAAGCTGAAAACAGTCCATTTAAAATGATTTTAACCATGATAAAAAGTGATTAATTTCATTTTTATATTTTTTTTATTTAATTTAATACTATTTTTTAACAAATCTCTCTTAAAAATTAGAAACATGGATTGTGGTGGTTATTTTTTCCACCATATTAAAATCCAATCCGCTTTGTCTTTGACATTATAATATTTTTTTGTTTCCTCATCATAGGAAAGTATTCTTTTTAAATAACTCTTTAGAAGTTCCTTTTCTTCATCATCATATAAATCCAGCCTGAATTTGCCATTGTCCATAGCTTCTTCAATGCTGTCATATTCACGGTAATTATTCAGGTCAAACCTTTCGACATTTGCGTAAATCCCCAAATTAAATAGGATATTGAAGAAATAGTTGTAATCCGGGAAATCTTCTGTTTTAATTCCTAGTTCCTTGTCGAAATCCTTTTCGATTTTCTTGTTTTCCGGTCCGAAAACAGTTATGAAGACGTATTTGTTGGCTATTTTATCCAATTCAAGCAACACTTCATCAATCGGTATGATTCCATTTAGAGATCTTGAGCAGATTACGACATCAACATCTCCGATATCTTCATATCGTATTTCCTCAATAGGCTTTAGAATGGTTTCAATATTGTCAATGTCATTGTCACTAGCCCTTTTTTCCAGATATTCCAACATTTTGGTTGATGAATCAAGTCCAATTACCTTTTTTACCCTTTTGGCTATTGGGATGGTAACTGACCCTTCACCGCAGCCCACATCCAAAACGGTATCGTTTTCATCTAAAATCAGGCTGTCAAATAACGCATCCTGATAATCATCTTTACGGGTTCTTTTGTAAAATCCGGGTGCAGCCTTGTCCCAATCTTTATTCTTTTTGTTTGCCAATCTTTCAGCCCAGAAACTCACCCAATCGACATCATTGGGGTTTTCAATGTATTGCTTCATATTCA
This sequence comes from Methanobrevibacter sp. YE315, assembly GCF_001548675.1. Classification (NCBI taxonomy): domain Archaea; kingdom Methanobacteriati; phylum Methanobacteriota; class Methanobacteria; order Methanobacteriales; family Methanobacteriaceae; genus Methanobrevibacter; species Methanobrevibacter sp. YE315. The sequence continues at coordinate 1,609,100 of NZ_CP010834.1, read as the reverse complement.
CACCTTTGTCTTTCCGGTCAGGACGTTCTGGTAGTCTTCATAGTTTTCCTTTAAGAGTTCAGGGATATCCAGTTCATATGGGCACTTGTCTACACAGGAATAGCATTCTGTACAGTCCAGTGTATGTTTCATCATTTCCTGGGTTTTTTCATCTAAATTTGGTTCGGTCGGAAATCTTCTAATCCAAAGTGACATTCTTCCGCATAGGCTGATGTTTATTCCTTCAGGGCATGGCATGCAGTATCCGCAGCCTCTGCAGAAATTAGTTCCGAGTTCCTTTTTGTCCTTTTCAATGAGGGCTCTTAAATCATCATCCAAAACGGTGTTTTCATCGTATGATAAAAATTCATTGAGCTCTTCTAGCTTTTGGATTCCCCAAATCGGCAGGACATTGTCGAATTGGTTTAGGAATGCGTAGCTTGCTTTTGAGTTTTTAATCAGTCCTCCGCCCATTGCCTTCATGGCAATGAATCCTACATCCAATTGTTTGCATTTTTCAACTAGTTGTATTTCCTCTTCACCGCTCAAATAGGAGAAAGGATATTGGAGTGTTTCGTATAGTCCTGAATCGAGCGCTTCATGGGCATGTGTGATTTTGTGTGTAGTTATTCCGATATGTTTTACCAGACCTTGCTCTTTTGCATCAAGCATTGCCTTGTATAAATCGTCATCTTCCTTTGGGCAGAAGGAGATGTTGTGGAACTGATGCAGGTCAAGATAATCGGTCTTCATGTTTTTAAGTGATGTTTCCAGATCGCTCCAGAAGTCTTCCACAGTTTCGGCTCCGCTTTTTGTTGCAAGATAGATGTTTTCCCGAACATCGCTCAATGCACGTCCAATCTTTTCTTCGCTGTCTGTGTAGAAATGTGCAGTATCGTAGAAATTTATCCCGTTTTCATATGCGGTTTGAAGAATTTCGATTGAATCGGCCATGTTTCGTCTCTGAATCGGCAGTGCGCCGAATCCGTTTTTGTTTACTTCAAGATTAGTTTTTCCAAGCCTCATTTTAAACCATCCCAAACTTCACTCTTTTTGGATTCATGCTAAATCCCATAATATTTGGTATGTTAAAATGAGATAATAAAATTATTTGATTTATTGGAATTTTTGTAAAAAAAGAATAGGATTAGAAGATGAATATGCATCTTCTAACTTAAATTTTAAAATTTATTTTCTGTTTTTTCTGCAAGGGGCAAATCCAACTGCAAGCAATGCCAGAAGCAATGCCAATATAGGATTTCCTGTTGCAGTTGTCTTTTCAACATTTGAAGATTCAATAGTTCTGTTGTGTTCATCAGTGCCGTTGCCTTCTACAGTAATGGTCAACTCAAATTCCATCGCTTCGTATTTGTCGTCACCTGAGTAGTATACTTTGATGTCGTGTTTTCCTGGGGATAACCTTTGAATATCAAAGATCGCTTTGCCGTTTTCTACCGGTGCAGTGTAGTTTTCACCGTCAACGGTAATTGTAACTGTACCTGTTGCATCTTCAGGAAGAGAAATGACAATCTTGCCGCTGTCATCACTTGAAACATTCTGAGCGGATACGTCAGGTTTGACTTTGCTCACTGTAAACGAAATGGTGGTCTCGGATGGACCGTAGTTATCGTCACCTGAATAATTGATCTTGGCTGTTTTATCGCCCGCACTCAAATCAGGAATGTCAAAGACCGCTTTGCCGTTTTCTACCGGTGCAGTGTAATTGGCACCATCCAGTTCTACGGTGACTGTGCCTGTCGCATCTTCCGGCAGGGTTACGGTAATTGTCTCATCTTCGCCCACTTTAATGTCACTTGAATCGACATCAATGGTTGCGTTTTTGGAACTGACTGTAAACTCGTCTGATTTGGTGACGCTTTCATAGTTATCATCACCGTTATAGGCAACAGTTACAGGATATTTTCCAGCCTTCAGATTGTCGAGGCTTAAGGTTGCCCTGTTATCTGATTTTAAAACGTTTGAAAACGCAGCAAAGAGTATCTCTTTGGACTCACCATTGAGCTCAAGTGTCTCGGTAATGCCGTTGACAGTGACATTGACAGTTCCCGGAACGTCGCTTTTAATGGTTATGACTTCCACCTCACCACAAGTGATGTCGGATACCTCCAAGGAAAGGCTTGGTGAGAACTTGGAAACAGTAAACATGGCAGAATCATCAGACTCTTTGGTCTTATCGTCTGCATAGTTGATTATAGTGATTGTGTAGTTTCCGGCATCCAAACCACTAATTGTAACCTCATCGTCAGCAATTATTATGTTATCTTCAGATACTGGAGTTCCATCGCTATTCTCAACAATGACACCGACATTGCCTGTTCTGTTTTCGATTGAGTATCTGACAGTGACATCCTCGCCGTAGTTTGCATTGTCGATAGGCTCGATTGTAACTTTTGATCCGGCTTTGGAAACAGTGACAGTGACAGTGGTATTGGATGCAGCATATTTTTCATTTCCTGAGAAATTGATGTTTATGACTGCTGAGCCTTCGCCGCAAGCCACTATTACACCATCAGAATCAACAGTTACTGCATCAGGATTGTTGCTTGTGAAAGTCACATTTCCTTTGGCATCGCTAGGATTTAAGGAATAGTCTACTTTGGACTCATCAGCAACATACATCTCTGAAGCGGCGCTTGCACTGATTTCTGTAGGTATTTTGGTCACTGTTATTGTTACTGTGGTGGAGTTTGGTGCATATACTCCATCTCCGCCAACACTGACGGTTATGGTTGCATTGCCTTCGCCAACGGCAGTAACCTGGCCATCATCCACTTTGACGATGGACTCATCGCTGGAAGCAAATGTGACATCTAAGCCCTCAGGGGTTGTTGTAGCAGTTATTGTGCTGCTTTCACCAACCATCAACTCTAAGGATGAATTGTCAACAACAACTTTGGCATCGTTTAGTGTTACTGTAACTGTGATTGTCTTGCTTTGCGCTGCCGCATACTTCTCATCACCTGCAAATGAAACGGTGACTGTAGCATTGCCTTCGGTTATGGCAATGATATTGCCGTTTTCAACCTTGACAATGTTTTCATCACTGGAAACGAAGGTTAGATTGCCTGCATCTGCAGGAGTCAGATTCGCCACATCGCTGACCATTTCATTCACTTTCAAATCGAGAGTGTCATTGGTTAAGTTAATTTCTGTAGCGATTTTACTTACTTTTACAGTGACATTGGTGGAATTGACAGCGAAGGTAATGTTATTGCCGACAGTTAATGTAATGACGCAGGTACCTTCACCGACAGCAGTGACAATACCGTAATCAGTGACAGTAGCAACAGACTCATCACTTGAGACATATTCAATATTCAAGAAACGAGGAACTGCTGTAGCGTTAAGGTCATACCGGTCATCAACCTTCAAGTCAACGGTATCATTCTCAACGCTAACTCTGGCATCCCTTAATGAAACATTAACAGTAATTGTTTTGTTTAAGGCAGCCGCATACTTATCATTACCCTCAAATGAGACGGTAACAGTAGCAGTACCTTTACCTTGAGCAAAAATCATGCCCTCGGAAGCTAAGACAATGCTTTCATCACTGGAAACAAAGGTTAAATTGCCTGCTTCAGCAGGTATCAATTTCGCAACATCATCAACCCACTCATTTACTTTCAAATCGAGAGTGTCATTGGTTAAGTTAATTTCTGTAGCGATTTTACTTACTTTTACAGTGACATTGGTGGAATTGACAGCGAAGGTAATGTTATTGCCGACAGTTAATGTAATGACGCATGTGCCTTCACCGACAGCAGTGACAATGCCGTAGTCAGTGACGGTAGCAACAGACTCATTACTTGAGACATATTCAATATTCAAGAAACGAGGAACTGCTGTAGCGTTAAGGTCATACCGGTCATCAACCTTCAAGTCAATGGTATCATTCTCAACGCTAACTCTGGCGTCCCTTAATGAAACATTAACGGTTATTGTTTTGTTTAAGGCAGCCACATACTTATCATTACCCGCGAATGAGACGGTAACAGTAGCAGTACCTTTACCTTGAGCAAAAATCATGCCCTCGGAAGCTAAGACAATGCTTTCATCACTAGAAACATAGGTTAGATTGCCTGCCTCGGAAGGTGATAATTTCGCAACATCACTAATCCACTCATTCACTTTCAAATCGAGAGTGTCATTAGTTAATGTAATCTCGGTAGGTATTTTGGATACTGCGACTTTTACGGAAGTTGAGTTTTCTGCGTATACGCCATCTCCGCCGACACTGATGGTTATGGTTGCATTACCTTCACCAACAGCAGTGACTTGGCCGTTGTCCACTTTGACGATTGACTCATCACTAGATGTGTAGGTTACATTTAAACCATCAGGTGTTGTTGTAGCAACTATTGTACTGTTTTGGCCAACCAATAAGTCCAATGAGGACTGATCAACATCAACTTTAGCATCATTAAGTGTCACGGTAACTGCGATTGTCTTGCTTTGCGCTGCCGCATATTTCTTGTCACCGGCAAATGAAACTGTGACAGTGGCATTGCCTTCAGCAACGGCAATAATCTTGCCGTTTTCAACCTTGACAATGCTTTCGTCGCTTGATGCGTATGTCAAGTTGTCAACTGGTGCGTCGGCAGGTGTTAATGTTGCGCCTGCAGGGGTTTCCCCCTTGACTTTTAACGCTACGGTTTCATTGGCGATATTGATTTCGGTAGGTATCTTTGTAACTGTCACATCTACAGTGGTTGAGTTTTTGACGTATGCCATGTCATCACCAACGCTGACTGTAATCACGGCAGTTCCTGCACTGACTGCTACAACTGTACCATTTTCATCAACAGTTGCAACGGATTCGTTGCTGGAAGCAAATGTCACATTCAAGCCCTCAGGAGTGGTAGTTGCAATGATTGTATCATTGGAACCGATATTCAGCTCCATGGTGTCATTGGCAACGCTTACGGATGCATCCTTAGGCCCTACGATAATGAGAACCTCAGTGGAAGCGTTGTTGTAATTGTCATCGCCGAAATACTTGATTGTGGCTGTGGTATTTTCGATTACTCCCGGAACATTGAAAGTGGCAACGCCGCTCACAATAGTTGCGCAGTACAGACCATCACCAACATAGGCCCTGGCTTCACCGGTAGCGTTTGCAAAACCTGTGACAATAATAGTAGCATTATCACCAAAACATATAGGATCGCAGGTGGCCTGAAGGGTTAAATTGTCCTTAACCTTAATTTCAATAGTTTGATGAACGTTTTCTATTGATGCAGTCACTCTGGCGGTTCCTACCTTATCTGGAGCGTATGTGATTGTCTCTCCGAATTGTGTGACGTTTTTGTTAACGTTTCCGTTGGTTGCAGTGACTGTCAGGTTGACAGGCATGAGAAGGGAAGTGTTTGTGTACTTGCCTTCGGTTGTGCCTGCATTGTTGTTATAGACAAACAGGTCAAAGGTAATGTCGGTTGGGTCTAGGCTTGTGAGGACATCTGGGTTGGCAGTGGCATTCAGATACAGCCAGTTATTAGGGTTTATATTAACTGTGTTGGGCTGCACTGCATAGTCGGTTGCATTATTTCCAAACCAATTGAAATCGATATTGGAAGCATCATCATTTTTAACGAAATAAATTTCACTATTACAATCATTATCTAAAAAGATATTATTATTAATAGTCAAATTGTAATTTCTACCGTCGTTGTAAAAATAGATAAGACTATGACCTGCATTGTTATTTACAAAAATGTTGTTGGAAATCTGACCATTAGAACAATCAGTATCCCAACAAATAGCACCACCAATATCACTTGCAGTGTTATCCACAAAAATACAACCAGAAACACTACCATAATCACTAGCTCCCCAACCAATAGCACCAGCGTTATACCTAGCACTGTTATTCACAAAACTACAACCAGAAACATGTGCATTATTACAAAATGTCATTAAAAGAGCAGCAGTATTACTTGCATTATTGTTAACAAAACTACAATTCGAAACATTCGCATTAGCACTATTATCCCAATAAATTGCACCAGCGTTATACCTAGCACTGTTATTCACAAAACTACACTCAGAAACAACACCATCCGCACTACCTTCCCAATAAATAGCACCACCATAATTACTTATGTGGCCATTTTTGAATGTAATATTCTTTATTATTACACTTTGAGAGCCTTCAATCTTGAATATTCTTGATTGGCCTTTTGCATCGATTGCATATCCGTTACCGTTGATTGTGACATTCCTGTTTCTTATAACTACACCTTCAGTGATTGTGTCCAGATCGTTGTAGGTGTAGTTGCGTGTCAGATTGATGACTGAATTTGCACTGGAATTGTCTATTAGTTCCTGCAATAGGTCGAAGTCCCCTTTTAGAGAAAGTTCAACTGTCTGTTTTGCATTCGCTATTTGTGCGGTTACGCTACCGGTTCCGGAACTTGCTGGAGTGTATGTGATTGTTTCACAGAATGTTGTGACGTTTTTGCTAACTTTTCCTTTGGTTGCTGTGACTGTCAGGTTGACCGGCAGGAGAAGAGAAGAATCATACTTGTCTTCAGGCATTTGTGAAGTATTGTTGTAAACAAACAAATCAAAGGTAATGTTTGATGAGTCCAAAATTGAAAGTTCATTTGGACTGGCAGTGGCATTCAGATACAGCCAGTTGTTAGGCTCAATAGTATCTGTTTTTGGATGTGCTGCATAGTCGGTTGCGTTGTTTCCAAACCAATTGAAATCGATATTGGAATCAGCAACAGTTTGATAGGAAGAAATTTCACTAGGACAATCATTATCTAAAAAGATATTGTTGTTAATAGTTATTTTTTTACCATCATAAACATTGCGGAAATAAATAACATTTTCCCATGCATAGTTACTTACAAAACTACAACCGGAAATACTACAATTATCAGCATCATTCAAATAAATAGCACCCCCATCACCATAAGATGCAGTGTTGTTCACAAAACTACAACCGGAAATACTACAACTATCAGCATCATTCAAATAAATAGCACCACCACCAACTAAACGTCCATTGGCGTGGCCGTTTTTGAATGTAATGTTCCGTATTGTTATATTTGTGGATTGGAAAAGGGCGAATATTCTTGATTTGCCTTTTGCATCGATTGTATATCCGTTACCGTTGATTGTGACATTGCTGTTATTTATCAGTACACCATCATCCATGTTGTCCAAATCATTGTAAGTGTAGTTGCGTGTCAGATTGATAACTGAATTTGCACCGGCATTATCTATTAGGTCCTGCAATAGGCCGAAGTCCCCTAGGGGAATTTCAAAGGTCTGTTTTGCATTCGCTATCTGTGCTGTTACGCTAGATTTTCCATGACCTGTTGGAATGTATGTGATTGTTTCACCGAATGTTGTAACGTTTTTGTTAACGTTTCCGTTGGTTGCAGTGACTGTCAGCTTGACAGGCATGAGAAGGGAAGTGTTAGCGTACTTGCCTTCGGTTATGCCTGCAGTGTTGTTATAGACAAACAGGTCAAAGGTAATGTCGCTTGGGTCTATGCCGGCAATTCCGCCATGGCTAGCAGTATCATTCATATACAGCCAGTTATTAGGGACAATATTAACCGTGTTTGGCTGTGCTGCATAGTCTGTTGCATTGTTTCCAAACCAATTGAAATCGATATTGGAAGCATCATCCATACGATAGAAAGAGATTTCACTAGCACAACTGTTATTTAAGAAAATATTGTTGTTAATAGTCAAATTAGAACCAGTCCAGTCGAAAAAATATATAATAGAATCACTTGCATTGTTGTTTACAAAAATGCTGTTGGAAATCTTGCCATTAGAAACCATGTTCCATCGAATAGTATTACCATTACTTGCAGTGTTGTTCACAAAACTACAACCAGAAACCTGACCATTAGTACCATCCCAATAAATAGCAGCACCATCACGTGTATGTGCAGTGTTGTTCACAAAACTACAATCAGAAACCTGACCATTATCACCATTCCAATAAATAGCACCACTATCATAAGCAGTATTGTTCTCAAAACTACAATCAGAAACCTGACCATTATCGCCATGCCAATAAATAGCACCACCATCATGAGATTCATGGCCGTTTTTGAATTTAATATTCTGTATTGTTACATTATCTGAGTTTTGAATCAAGAATATTCTTGATTGGCCTTGTGCGTCCAAAATTGCGGAATTACCGATGATTGTAATATCCGTCTTATCGATTTTAATCTCACGATTCCAGTCATTGTAGTAGGTGCCCGGTTTGAGATAGATGGTGTCGCCGGAATGGGCTTGATAAATAGCATCTTGAATAACGCTGAATCTGTAATCACTGACAGGAATAATGTCTCCAAGCGGTTCTTTGCCGTTTGTAGCACCCAACTTATCTTGAGAAACATTCTTTTCATCAGATGCGGAGTTGATTGCCGAACCATTTCCTTTTGAAGTCGAATCGAAAGCTGATTCCTCAATTTCAGCCTCCAGGGGTTCGCTTTGATAGTCTCCGCTGGCCTGTGAAACCTCATCACTGTAATCCTGCGTTAGGTTGGCATCTAAAGTATCCTGAGCTGCAACAGAAGTCAAACAGATGAAAACACTTAATACAATTAAAATGCTGATAAACAGCTTTTTCTTGTTAATCGTTTTATTCACATCCATTTAAAAAATTAAAGTTCAACAACAAATTACATTTTTAAGTTCGACTACAAATTTCTAGATTATATAAAATATTCAAACCTATCGGCCGGAAAGGATTTAATCATATTGCAAAATCTGGACCGAACATGAAGACTTTTCAGATATCCAACGATTAAAACTTTGCCTCTTGACCAAATTATCCAAGTCAATTAGATTTAAACTTTATATCAATTTTATTTCTGTTATATAAAATATAAAAATTTTATAGATTTCTAAAAAAGTTTTGATGAAATCATCAGGCGACACTTTCAGTATCCATTCATTTTCAATATGGCATAAAGAATCAGTATGACCGCCAAAATCATAATCGAGGTTTTCGCAGAGAAGAACATTGTCCTTCTAAATTCCTCATCTTTGACTTCTCCCTTTTTCATTATCCTTTCCTTTTCAAAGGAGCATTTCTGATAGATGGATTCAATGTCTTTCGGAAGCCTTCCATGTTCATTCAGCATGTTGATGGTTTTGTTCAGGTATTTGACGGCTTCGGCATCATCGCCGAGATTCACGCAACAGAATGCTGCCTTGTAGTTGAAATTGGTGACCAGTTCAAGGTCATCCTCGACTTTGCTTTCGTAGCTTAAACAGTTTTTATAATTTTTCAATGCTTCCTTGTACTCTCCAAGCTCAAAAAGTGCATCTCCCTTTGCATTAAACCCGACTAATGTATCTTCTTCCTGCAAAGACTTGTTTAAATATTCAAGGGCTTCTTCATTCCTTCCGTTCTTCTGAAGCATTTGGCCTTTGTACAAGTCAGACTTCTGGTTGCTTCCAAACTGATTTTCATAATTGTTTAAAAGTCTCAATGCATCCTCATAGCGTTTGGCCTGTATCAGCAGTTCAATTTTACTCATTAAGACTTCCTTTTTAGAAATGCGCGGCTCTTCAATTTTGGAATAATTCGCATAGTTTTTATATGCTTTATCTATGAATTCCAATGATTCATCTATGTTTCCCTTGTTGAACCTTGACATTGCCTTGTCACATAACACATTAACAGATTTTGGCTGCCTTTCCAGATACGCATCAAAGTACTTTTCACCGTAATCTCCGCTGTCATGGCTTTCATCATAATATTGATAGTATAATCCTTTCTCTTCAAGTGCAGGCAGATGGTCTGCATCTATCAATAAATCTAAAATAAGTAAGTATGATTCGACATCATCTTTTCCATGTCTTTTTCTGGCTATTTTAAGAGCTTCACTAAAGTTATCATCTTCAATATATTGCTTTGCTTGGCTAACGGCATCACTCATCTTATCAACCTAAGTTTCTTTTATCTACTCCTAATAGCTACTCTCGTTAATATTATATATCTTCAATTAAATAAATAATATTGCTTATTTTTATTAAATTAATTAAATGTGATGATTAAATGAATGATTTAGAAAAGATTATTTATAAACATGCCCTGTTGAATGCAGCCAAACATAAGGGAAGTGCAAATCCCGGTGCTGTAATGGGTTCAATCATGTCAAACGAACCGGAACTTAGAAGCAAGGCAAAAGAGATAGGTCCAATGTCAGGCAAAATTGTAGCAATGGTAAATGCGTTAAGCCCAGAAGAGCAAGCCTCAGAAATGGAAAAGTTAGGTGTGGAAGTTCAAGACAAAAAGCCTAAAGCTAAAGAAGTCGGCTTGCAGGAGCTTCCTGGAACTCATGAAAACATCGTCTTGAGATTTGCTCCGAACCCAAGCGGGCCGCTTCATATCGGACACTCAAGAGCTGCAGTTCCAAATGCGGAATATGTAAAAAGACACAATGGTAAATTGATTTTAAGAATTGAGGACACAGATCCGAAAAGAGTCTATGAACCAGCATATGAAATGATTCCTGAGGATTTGGAATGGCTTGGAATCAACGCAGATGAAGTGATTTACCAGTCTGACAGGTTTGAAATCTATTATGACTATGCCCGCCAATTGATTGAAAGCGGCGCAGCCTACATGTGTACCTGTGACGGTGCAACTTTTAAGGAGCTTAAGGATAACTGCAAAGCTTGCCCATGCCGTGACAACAGCGTGGAGGAAAACCTTGAATTATGGGAAAAGTTCGATACAATGGAAGCCGGCGAAGCGGTTTTAAGGGTAAAGACAGATATCAACCACAAAAATCCCGCCATTCGTGACTGGGTTGCAATGAGATTGGTCGATGAAGAGCACCCTCGCTTAGGCACCAAATACAGAATATATCCGATGATGAACTTCTCTGTTGCAGTTGACGACCACTTGATGGGATTGACTCATGTTTTAAGGGGAAAGGACCATCTGGCAAATACTGAAAAGCAGAAATACCTGTATGATGCTATGGAATGGGATACCCCTGAATACATCCATTATGGAAGGCTTAAAATGGAGGATATTGCATTGAGCACATCCAAAGCCATGGCAGGAATTGAAGACGGAACCTACTCAGGATGGGATGATCCAAGGCTTGGAACATTAAGGGCCATTGCAAGACGTGGAATTGACCCAAGAACAATCTATAACCTAATCACAGAAATCGGTGTTAAAATGGCGGATTCAGCAATCAGCTGGAAAAAGATTTATGGATTAAACCGCAACTTCCTGGAGCCAATAGCCAACAGATACTTCTTCTGTGAGGACCCTGTGGAAATTGAAGTCGAAAACTATGAAGACGGTGAAGTCATAATCGAAAGGCCGTTGCACGCTGACCATCTGGACAGGGGAAACAGGCTATTGCCTTTCAATGGAACCGCTTATCTGGCGGCTTCAGACATCAATGACGGAATTTTCAGATTGATGGATGCAGTCAATGTTGAAATCAGCGGAGATAATATTGCTTATCATTCCACATCATTTGAAGATGCAAGAGCGGTTAAAGCAAGAATCATCCAATGGGTTCCAACCGAAGACAATGTGAATGTAAAAATAGTCATGGATGATGCATCCATTAAGGAAGGTTTAGGTGAAAGCGCACTTAAGGATTTGAGTGTCGGTGATGTTGTCCAGTTTGAAAGGGTTGGATTTGCACGTTTGGATGAAGTTAAAGATGATGAATTAATATTTTACTATGCACATAAATAGGTGATCAGATGACAATGTTTTCAAATGGTTTTTCTACATTAGTAATGCCGAAGGATTTTGAGCCTATTGCAACTAAAGATGAATTTAATGACATGTATCTGGTAAATACTAAAATCCCAATGTCCATTAAATTCTCAACAACCCCCACCCTGGTTGGCCTTCCGGCTATAAAGGATGACATTGAAAAAAACATAAAGACCAATGAAAAGATCAATTTGATAGCATCTGATTTTCTCCCGATTGACGATAAGATTTACTATATGGTCGTATCTTCATTTTCTGATGGTGAAAATGAGGTGCGCCGCAACGAATTCCTATATGTGGAAGACAACAATCTCTATATTTTCGAATACACCTATCCTTATGCTGACAGGGAGTTGGATGACTTCTATTTGGGTGTAATCCGTTCATTGAAGATAGTCGTTCCAAAATACATAGTTGAAAACGGAAGCTATAGGATTAACAAGGAATGAATGATTAATGAATTTTGGGGATTTTTTGGCTAAAAATCCATCCCCCTAAAATTCTTTATATGTTAATATTATTTTTAAGTGTAGTTTTTGAGGCATTATTCAAAATCAGATATTCTTTTACCGGCAGCTGACCGGATTGTTTTGTTTGAGTCGTTTTTTGCAAGGTCTGTTAAAACAGTCTTGTCGCTTATTTTTTCGATTGCCGCCAATCGGACTGTTTTGTTTGAGTCGTTTTTTGCAAGGTCTGTTAAGACAGATTTGTCGCTTATTTTTTCGATGGCTGCCAATCTTACTTTTTTATTGGTGTCGTTTTTGGCAATTTCAGCTAATTTTTCAGGATTATCCAATTTTTGAACTTCCAGCATTCTCTCTTTCCAGTCTCCATGCTGCCATTTTGATTTTTTAAATCTGTCAAAAAATCCCATAAAATCACACTAGCTTCATGATAAAAAAAGTATTGTTAAATGATTGTCAAGATGAAATTAAAAAAAGGTAGTAAAAAGATATTTAGTATATCTTTTTAACATCTTCCGGTTTGATGGTTATGTTTTTACGTCTGTACCTGACAGAGATGTCATCTCCATTGATGGCATAAACTTGGCTTGAATAGGTTTCGCCTAAATGGTTAAATATGATTTCATCTCCTCTTTTGAGTACAACTTCATTATTGTTTAGATTAATTTTTATATTGTCCTTTGAAGGTTTGTTTTTGATAGCTCCGATTTTTTCTTCAGCAAGTTCAGGTTCTGGAGCAGGAGTTTTTGCCATATTGAAGACTTTGCGGGTGTTTTCTTCTCTTAATCTTTGCTCATCGTCAAAGCTAGGAATGTCATCGAATGTATCATCATAATCAATATGGGTTTCATTGATGATAGGTTCAAATTCATCGAATTCATTCACATTTCTGATGTAGGACTCTTCGACTTCTCCAAATCCTTCAGTTTCAGGGGTTTCTTCCTGTTCAAAGACCAATTTTTCTTTAACTTCCTTGAATATTTTAGAACCTTTAATCTTATTGGCAAGTTTATCTAAATCTTTTCTGTAATCTAGATCCATGTCTTTTTCTTCTTCGTTATAAAGGGTTGAATCTTCAATTGGAGCTCCAAATGAATTATCTTTGCTTTCTCCAATTTTGCTTGGACTTTTAAGGGTTGGTTCTTTGATTTCCTCATTTGGAATGTCTATTTCATCATCTTCAGCGTCCAATAACACGTCTGTAATGTTTGTTTCTTCAGAAATGCTTTCGATTTCTTCTTCACTTTCTTGGGAAGCTGAGGTGATCGCTTCTTCAATATCCTTTTGGGTGGTAATTGGAGTTTCTATTTCAGGGGTCTCTTCGATGATTTCACTGGATGGTTCTTCACTGATGATTTCTGAAATCTCTTCTGGAGTTTCATTGAGCAGTTCTTCGATAGTGTCATTTTCATCGATGATTTCTTCGATTAGTGGTTCATCAATCTTATTTTCTTGTTTTTGTTTAATGCTTTCCTTAATTTCAGTTAAATCGTCATCTTCAGTGATTTTTTGTGATTCTTTTTCTCTTTCATTATCTTTTCTTTTGGATTCTTTAATCAATTCATCGATAGTGAATAAATCTTTTAATTCGGTTTTATCTTCTTTATTTTGAGTCATAATATCCATCTGGCTTTGTTTAATTGGTTCTTGAAATTTTTTTACTTCATTTCCATAATTGATAAGGACTTGATTTTCAGATTCGTATTCAAATCTTTTAAATTGTTCGTTGTTTGCTTCTGGAACAATGTAAGCATCATCTTTTGGTATGGAAGTTCTGTTTCCATATAATGATTTGTTTGCTGAATGTTGGGATGAATTTCTACTTAAAATATTATTGCTTTTTTCTTTCCTTGATGAAATGATGCCGCTAAGGCCTTTAGTACTTGAAATGATAGGATTTTCGCTAGTTTCCAGTTCGTCATCTTTATAGTGTAATTTAACCAGTATTATCGCAATCATACCGATTAACGCAATTGTTATCCAAATTAATATAGTAATTCCGTTCATAGTTTCCCAACATTTTATAGTTTATATGTATATGTATGTAATATTCCTTAATTTAAATATTTTTATAATTCCCATTATTTTGAGTAAAATTGTTTATTTTATAAATGGAATTATCAAATTCATATTATAAAATCGGATAAAATTAATATGCTAAAATGAAGTTTTTTTTAGTAAAATTTGAATAATGAGATATTTTATATATTGTTAAAATAAAATATAAATTAGATTAATAATTTATTATGAGGATTAATCATGGTTGTTAAAATTAATGAAAACTATCTTAAATTAAAAAGTAGCTATCTTTTTGTTGAAGTGGCTAGAAGAGAATCTGAATTCGTAAAAGCAAATCCTGATGCAAATGTAATTAAAATGGGTATCGGGGACGTAACAAAACCTTTAGTCCCTGCTGTTGTTGAAGCTTTCCGCGATGCCGTTGATGAGATGGGGGATGCCGAAACATTCATGGGATACGGTCCAGAACAAGGTTATGAATTTTTAGCTGAAGCGATTATAAAAAATGATTATGAAAAATATGGAATTTCCTTAGACACATCAGAAGTATTCATAAGCGATGGAGCTAAGTGTGATACAGGTAACATTCAGGAAATATTCGGCATTGACAATAAGATTGCCGTAACCGATCCTGTTTATACAGTTTATGTTGACACCAATGTAATGGCCGGAAGAACAGGAGAAATGGGTGACGATGGAATGTATGAAGGATTGACATATCTCAAATGTAATTCTGAAAATAACTTTGTCCCTGAATTGCCGTCCGAACCGGTGGATATTATTTACTTATGCTATCCGAACAACCCGACAGGTACTACATTAACCAAAGACCAATTAAAAGTATTCATCGATTATGCAAAGGAAAACAAAGCAATTATTTTATTCGATGCAGCTTATGAAGCATTCATAAATGAAGATAATGTTCCTCACACTATTTATGAAATTGAAGGTGCAAAAGAGGTAGCTATCGAATTTAAGAGCTTTTCAAAAACTGCAGGTTTTACAGGAACTCGTTGCGCATACACTGTTGTGCCTAAGGAATTGATGGGATATGACAGCCAAGGCAATGAGGTTGAAATCAATCCGTTATGGAACAGAAGACAAACCACTAAATTCAATGGATGCTCTTACCCAGTGCAAAAAGCTGCTGAAGCAACCTACACTGAAGAAGGTCAAAAACAAATCAGGGATGTTGTAGACTATTACATGGAAAATGCAAAAGTGATTCGTGAAAGCTTATCTGATTTAGGTTTAGAGGTCTACGGTGGGGTAAGTTCTCCATATATTTGGGTAAAAGCACCTAATAACATGGATTCCTGGGCTTTCTTTGACTTATTATTAAACGAAGCTAATGTAATCGGAACTCCAGGTTCCGGATTTGGTCCAAGCGGGGAAGGTTATTTAAGACTCACTGCATTCAATACATTGGAAAATACTAAAGAAGCAATGGATAGGATTTCAAAATTAGAATTTTAGGTGTTAACATTGAAAGTTATAGAAAAGGAAATAACTATTGAAGAAGGCGATTCATTTAAAATGGTATTATCCAAATATGGTGCTTTAGGTCTTGACAAACAGGAAAATCTCTCAGATTTAATCGGAGATACTAAAGGCGAGTTGGATTTAGAAAACGGCTTTGTAACCTTCGGCGATATTAAGATGCCTGTTCAGATTTTAGGATTCTATTCCGATGAATTGAACCAATGGTCCTGGGCATGGGACAATGAGGACATCTTCGGTGAAAACTTAATTAAAGCGGCAAGCAAAATTAAAGCTGTTGGGGATGAATTCGAAATTGTAGAGTTTAGCGCACCCATAATCCAATTAGATTATGATGCATGCCATTCAATAGCAATGACCGCAACCGCCTTTTTGAATTATGATGCTTATTATGCCGTTTCAGAAGATGGATTGGATATCTTTGTAGCTGTTGAATCTGAAGACATCAAGGAAGACAATTCCCTTTTAAAATTCAGAAATACCTTTTACAATTTCCAGAAAAATTTCAAGATTTATCCTAAAATCGCTTTTGAGGCATATACCAAACTCAAAGGGTACATATATAAGCCTCATGACGATTTTGCAGTAGCAAAAATTGGTGAAAGTAGGATAATTGTTGGTTTCACCGAAAGAGGAAATATCACACGTATATTGATGTATGATGAAGAGGAATAGTGGTAAAATGAATCCGGATTTAGTTGAAGAAATCGAATATATGAAGGATTTGCTTGCTAAATCTGGTTTTTTCTCATCCGATGAAATAATTGAGATATTGGAAGACCAATTTATTGAGGAAGATATTGACTTTACCGATTGTGAAGTTTCTCCAAATGATTATTCCTGTGAGAATTTTTCCAGATTGGAGAAGGTTTTTAACGGATTGGTATCTGAAAACATTGTAGCTATTCACAATTGCGGCTATGATATTGAGGAAGGTGTCGGAGATGCATTTGAACTTTTCGTCCATTTGAATAATAATAAGTTCAATGCAGAAGGCTTCTGTTTTTACACCTTCGAGGATATTGAAGAAGCAGTCTTTGAAAATAAGTTAAGAATTACCTTCGGTGATTTTGAAAACAGTGAAGAAAAGGCATTGGAAATTGGAAAAATTGTTGCTGAACATTTGAAAAATGAAGAGTTTAATATTAATTGGGACGAAACTGTTAACAACCAAATTGAGATTAATCCGTTTATATGGGACAAATCATACGATGATGAAAAAGAATATGAAATTGAAGGAGCTTATGAGGTTTTTGTAAATAATAGGTGTTAAAATGAATACGGAATCTTTAAATTTAATTCGTGATGTGATTATTAATTCAGGTAAATTTACTTCAATCGAAATATCCCAGGATTCTATTTATTTAGGATTCAAGGATGTTGAACTAGGAATTCCTAAGGCTGACGAAGGATTCTCATTGACTGTTCGTTTTGCTGAAGATTCTTTTATAACAGCATTCTATAACAATATTTGGGATATTGAGTTTCTATCCAAGTATAATTATAAAAGCCAATTATTAAGCGAAGACGTCCTTTTCAATATTAAAGATGTCAAATTCATTGATTTTGAATATCTCAATACATTTTTCTACAATTTCAAAAAGGAAAAGACAATTACCGTCATGGACGATTTTGATATTCACAATATTCGCAATGACTTTTTCATGTTAGTTGAAACTAATGAAATAGCCCTTGTCGTTGGTGGAAATCAAATGGATTTCTTTTCACCATTCGAGAGGTTGGATGATTCTTCACTGCGTGAACTTTCAAACCAATGGGTTCTTTATCTTTTGAAATATCATCAAAAAAGGAATATCATTAAAGATCCGATGTGTGAAGACCATCCGTTGTTGTTTGATGAAAAATAATTTTTCCATCATTGGAAAAAGCTTTTTAATTATGAATTATATAGTTAATATGGTTGGAAATTTTACTGATTTCCAAAAAAATTGATGTTTAAGGAGTTATTAAATGACTTGTAGTATTCTAGTTGGCGGAGCATGGGGTGATGAAGGTAAAGGAAAATGTATTACTTACCTTTGCGATGCTGATAAACCAGATATAATTGCTCGTGCAGGAGTAGGACCAAATGCAGGGCACTCTGTTGAATTCAACGGAGAAAAATATGGTTTAAGATTAACCCCCTCCGGTTTTGTACATACTGGCGCTAAACTCATGATTGGTGCAGGAGTTTTAGTGAATCCGGATGTATTATATAAGGAATTTGAAGATTTAAAAAAATATAATGTAAAAGAAAGAATGTGTATTGACCCTAGATGTGCTATTATTAATGAAGATCACTTATCCAGGGATAAGAACTCTGAATATCTGTCTAAAAAGATAGGAAGTACCGGTTCAGGTTGCGGACCTGCAAATTCTGACAGGGTAATGAGAACTATTGAGATAGCTCGCGATATTCCGGAATTGGAGGAATACCTTACTGATGTGTCTTTAGCATGTAATGAAGCTATTGATAATGGTGAGGAAGTATTTATTGAAGGTTCTCAAGGATTTGCTTTATCTCTTTATTATGGATCTTATCCATTCGTAACTAGTAAGGATACCACTGCTTCAACCTTTGCTGCAGATGTAGGTGTTGGACCAACTAAAATAGATGAAGTCATTAATGTATTCAAATCTTACATTTCCCGTGTTGGAAGCGGACCATTCCCGACAGAAATGACTCAAGAGGAAGCTGAAAGACAAGGTCTTGAAGAATATGGTGTTGTAACCGGTCGTCGTAGAAGAATTGGTTACTTTGACATGGAGCTTGCAAAAGAATCCTGCAGAATCAATGGTGCAACTCAAATTGCTTTAACTTGCGTTGACAAATTGTTTGACTGTGCCCGTGTTCAAGACTACGGTGAATTATCCGCTGAAACTAAAGCATTCATAGAAGATATTCAAACTGAAACCGGTGTGCCGGTTACTATTATTTCAACAGGTCCTGATTTAAAGGACACTATTGATTTAAGAAAAGAGTTGTTATAACTTCTTTTTTTTCTTTTTTTATTTCATACACTAAACAAGGATTATATTTCTTCAATTCTTAGATAATTAGTTTTTTTCGCCTCGCCTAATGGAAATCCTCCAGTAACCACTATCAAATCTCCTTTGTTTAGGCCTAAGTGTTTTTGAGCAATTATTTTCGCATTCTCAACCATCTCATCAGTGCTTTCATATATTTCTGTAACGACTGGTTTAACGCCAAAGTTTAAAACAACTTTCTCTGCAATGTGGTTGGAAGGACAACATGCCAGAATTATTGTGTTTGGTCTAAAATTGCTGATGCTTCGAGCTGTAAAACCGGTCATGGTGGTTGTGACTATCGCTTTAATGTCAGAAAATTCAACGGCACCTACAACTAGTTTGGCAATTGTATCGCTAACGCCGATTGTTCCTTTGTAAGCGACATGTTTTGTATAATCAATAGTGGATTCTACATATTTGCATATTCTATTCATTATTTCAACTGATTCAATCGGATGTTTTCCAATGGTGGTTTCTCCGGAAAGCATAACGCAATCAGTTCCATCTAATATTGCATTAGCCACATCCGATACCTCTGCTCTTGTAGGTCTTGGATTTTCATACATGGAAGCCAACATTTCAGTGGCGACAATAGCAAACTTGCCCTTTTCACGACATTTCTTAATAATGCTCTTTTGAAGCATCGGCAGCTTTTCCATTGGAACTTCCACTCCCAAATCTCCTCTGGCCACCATAATGCCGTCAGATTCATCAATTATGTCATCTATATTTCCGATGCCCTTGTGGCTTTCAATTTTTGAAATAATAAGTGCATCTCCTCCGGATTCCTCGATGATTTTACGGGCTTCAATCACGTCTTCTTTAGTGGTCACAAATGATAATGCCAGATAATCACAGGAGTGCTGTGCTGCAAAGGCGATATCCTTTTTGTCTACTTCACTTATAAAATTTAATTTCAAATCAACTCCAGGAACATTGACTGTTTTATTATCCTGAATCTTGCCATTGCCTAAGGCTTTCAATACAACAAAATCATCCTTCTTATCAATGACTTCCAATTCAAGCAAAGCGTTATCTATCAGCACTTTGTTTCCTATGTTTATAAAGTCTATGGCCTCGCTATGATTGACTCCGAATTCCTTTTCATCACCATGTATGCAGGTCTTACTCATCTTGATGGTATCGCCTTCATGAATGGTAATGCCCCCATCGTTAAATTTCAGTGTTCTGAACTCAGGTCCTTTAGTATCATACATAATGGCGACAGGAACGTTGGTTTCTTTACGTACTCTCCTAATAACGTCAATTGTTTTCAGTATATCTTCTTCGGTGGCATGGCTAAGATTAATACGTGCACAGTCCATACCATTTTTAACCATTTCACTCATAACCTCAACAGAATCAGATGCCGGACCTATACTACATATAATTTTTGTTTTTTTCATATTATCATCTTAAAATAACTTTCTTTTAATTATACACTAATCTGAAAAGGATGGAGATTATCACATCTCTAACTAATTAATAGTTAAAATGATGAAAGTTATATAGTTTGTGAAATGTGGCCGTAGATGAATTAGAATGAGTATTAATTCTTTATTTGTATCTTTTTGAAAAATAGTTTTAAAAATAAAAAAAGGGAAAGGTTTCGAAATTTAGTCATTTGCTAAATTATCGAAGTAACCTTGGATAAATATAACTGGTGTTCCTTTATCTCCGGAACCGCTGGTCAAGTCACATAATGAGCCGATTAAATCGGTCAATACTCTTGGTGTGGTTCCTTCAGTAATCATTTGTCCAGTCAAGTCTTTATCTTTGTGTCTTATTTCTTCTTTAATAGCTTCTTTTAATTCATCGCCTTTCAAGTCAGCGAATTTATTGTCAGAAACATATTTTAATTTGATTTCATTTGGATATCCTACTAATCCGTCAGTATGTGCTGGTGAGACAACAGGGTCTGCCAATTCCCAAATCTTTCCAACAGGATCTTTGAATGCACCATCACCGTAAACCATCACTTCTATCTGTTTGCCGGTAAGGTCTATTAATCTTTTTTGCACTTCTCTGACTAATGTGTCGCCTGTTTTTGGGAATAGTTTTAATTTTTCTTCTGTTGCTTTGTTGGAACCAAGCAATCCGTAGTCAGGATTACAACCGGAATCTCCGATAGGTTCAGTTAAGACCTCGTGCAATCCGTATACATGTGCTCCTTTTTCTTTGAGTAATTTTGTGGTTTTTTCTCTTGTATGGATATCACAAGTTAAAACATCAGTGTTATAATCAAGAATTGTTTTTACATCATTGGAGAAGACAAATTCAACTTCACAGTCTTCGCTTTCGATTAATTCTCTGTAGAAGTCAATCATGTTTATTCCAGTGAATGGATGTTTCCATGAACCGAAGGTTTCATAGTATTCCTCTTCAGTTATGACACTTCCTAAATTGTATTCACTTTTATCTAGAATATTTTCATCTAAAATACCGTTTCCCACTTCATCTGCAGGGAAAGATGTTAAAAGAGTAATCTTGTCCATTCCTCTTGCAATACCTTTTAGAATAATGGAGAATCTGTTTCTACTTAAAATAGGGTTTGTTACTCCAATGTTTTTAGATGGGAATTTTTTTTGTAAATCTTGTGCAACATCATCCACGGTTACGTAATTTCCTTCTGATATACCTACAACCGCTTCTGTAATTGCAACGATATCTTTGTCTTTGAATTCAAATCCTTCACTTTCTTTTGCTTCCATTAATGAATCTACAACTATTGTGGCTAAATCATCGTTTTCTTTAATGATAGGTGTTCTTATTCCACGTACAACTGTACCAACACATCTCATGTTTTATAACTCCTATATGACTATAAGTGTTGTTGAATAAATTTCAACCTATATACTTTATATTTTTTATAATTATATAAATGTTAAGATTTCCTTTCATTTTTGACCTAATAAATCAAATCATATATATTAAAGTTTATGCAAATATTAATATATCAAAGTTAAATGGAGGGAAAAATATGAATTCTATTATTGCAGCTATATTATCCTTTTTCATTCCTGGTTTAGGTCAAGCTATCTCCGGGGATTTAAAGAAAGGTATAATCCTGTTTGTTGCAGCAATTGTTGTAGGTGCTCTTGCAGCTTTAGTATTCAGAAGTTGGTTTGTTAGCATTATCAACTTGCTAATTTCATTGTATGCTGCTTATGACGCATATCTGATGAATCAATAGGAAAATTGGATAAATTTTCTTTTTTTAATTTTTTTTATTAATTTTTTTTGAATTGTAAAATATTAGGGCATAAACAATCAATTCTTTCATAATCAACTATTTTTTCTAGTTTATGTTTCAATCAATAAATTTAATATATTTGTTAAATAGACTTTTTTATAAGGTGTTTATCATGGAATCAGTAGTAAATCTATTTAGTAATATGGTGCGTATGTATCCTGATAAAATTGCTTTAAAAGATAAATATGGTTCTTATTCTTATCATGAGCTTGACATGATTTCTAATGGTATAGCTCATTTCATTGTTAATGAATGCAATAATCAAGGAATTGACCTTGAAGCCAATATTGAAGCGGGAAAGGATGGTGAAAGGATTGGTATATTGCTTCCACGTAAAAAATTATTTGTCGCTACTTTATTGGGTATTATTAAAGCAGGATGCTGTGTTGTTAATGTTAATCCTGAATTTCCTAATCAGAGGAAAAATTACATTATCCATGATTCTAATTGCAGATGCATAATCTCCTCTTTGGATATTGATAAAACAGGCATTGAGGGCAATATTTTCGATATTGAGGATATTATCGGAAAGGATGAAAATTATATTAAAGATCCTATAAACTTATCAAATCTGGAAAATGAGGGGATGATTGCATATACTTCAGGGTCCACTGGAGTATCCAAAGGGGTTGTTCATAGACAGAAATTCTTTTCCATTTCAAATCTTAATTGTTGGCAGGACTTTTATGAATATACAAAAGATGATAATTTCGCATGCATGACAGGATTCTCTTTTACAATAGTATACTCTGAGTTATTAACACCAATCATCAACGGATCAACTTCATATATTCTGGATGAAGAAGAAAAATTGGATATTCCGAAAATTGTCAATATCATTCAAAACCATGGCATTACAGTCATGTCCATGCCTTCAAAGGTCTTGAGATACATTTCAAAAACATATCCTGATTTGAGCATTAAATTTGTTTATAGTGGAGGTGAAAAACTCCAGAACATTGAAACAAACAACTTTTTAGTTCTTGAGAATTATGGCTGCTCTGAGTGCGGATATGTGCTTAGTAATCTGATGAAAGAGGATGATTCACCGAGAGTTTTAGGCAAACCTGGTCCGTTTTGGAAGACATATCTGGTTGATGAAGACGGAAATGAAATCACTGAAAGCGGTGTTGTAGGAGAATTGTGTGTCTCTGGTGAGGGAGTATCCAAGGGATATCTGAACCTTCCGGAAGCGACCGAAGAGAAATATGTTGACTGTCCGTTTAGCGATGATGATATAATGTTCAAGACAGGAGACCTGATGTCCTTGGATGAAAATGGTCTTTTTGAGTATCACGGTAGAAATGACTTCATGGTTAACATTAATGGAATACGTGTGGAATTGGCTGAAGTTGAAATAGTAATTCAGGAGGATAAAGCTATTTCAGAAGTTGTCTGCACCCTTGAAAACATCCATGGTGGAGATAATTTAGTTTGCTATTTCGCCACAGAACACCCGATTGATGATGAAAAGGAATTTGTTTCAGCTATTAAAGATAGAATCGCTGAAAAATTACCTGATTATATGATTCCATCCATTTTTGTAAAATTGGATAAACTGCCAAGAAACATCAACGGAAAAATTGACCGAAGCAATCTTCCGGAAATTGATGTGTCCGCACATAAGGAAGAATTTGAAAAACCTACTTCAGAATTCGAAATTTTATTGGCAAATGCATTTTCCAAGATTTTAAGCATTGATGTCGAAGATATCAGTATTAATGATAACTTTTATGACCTGGGAGGTAATTCTGTACTTACTATGGAGTTATTGGATTATTTGAAAATGCATGAAATCTCTTCAATGGATATCTTTAAAGGACAATCCATTAAAGGCATTGTAAATCTTGTCGAATCAAAAACTTCAAAAAATAAGGAAAATCTATCAGCAAGGGAAAAAGAAGAAATGGCAAAATCTCATGATTTAACTCCATTCCAAAGACGTTTGCTTATAGATCAATCCTGTGAGTTCAATTCAACAGTCTGGAATATTCCTTTCCTGTTTTCATTAGATGAAGAGGTTGATGCAGAAAGGCTCAGGGAAGCATTACAAAAAACAATAGACAATCACCAAGTACTGTCCACAACTCTTGAAATTGATGGGGAAGCCCATATCAAGCAACGTTATATTGAAAATTTATTGCCTAAAGTTGCAATAGAAGAAATGACAGAAAAAGAGCTGGAAGACATTCTTCCTGATTTGGTAGTTCCGTTTAATATTTTTGGAGGTCCTTTAGCCAGATTCAGAATATTCAAAACAGAAAAAACCTGTTATCTATTCATGGATATCCATCACTTGATAGGCGACGGAACATCCTCAAACATTTTCTATAAAGACATTGTCTCTGCATACAGAGGTGAGGAACTGCCTGAGGATTATTATTTCTCATTTATTAAAGACATGGAGATTATTCATGAATCTTCCGACTATGAAAAGGCGGAAAAATATTACTTGGGCAAATATGGTGACCTGTCTAGTTGGGCATTATCTCCTAGCCATGATTTATCTGATGAAGGTTATGGTGTTGAAATTACAGGAATATGGCCTGCCGGATTGAGCGTTGAGGATATTGAAAAGGCAGAAGAAAGATTCAAAACTTCTAGAAACGTGCTTGCTGTTGTTGCAAGCCTTAAAGCATTAAGTGCTCAATCAGGTAACAGCAAAGTCCTTGTTAACTGGGTATACAATAACCGTAATAACCATGACTATGACAATACCATGGGATGTTTAATCAAGAGCCTGCCGGTAGGTTTGGACTTGAATGATTATGAAAATGATGAAGAAATCTTAAAAGAAATTAAAAATCAGGTTATTAACGGTATTGCCAACAGCAGTTATGAATATTTGTCTATAAACTATGAATCATTTACCACTGATACATTATTTGTAAATTACCTTGGAAAATTGCGTAATTCCGAAGGATTCCAATATTTCAAACCTGAATTGATGGAAGTGCCTAGAGAACGTGATATAGCTAAGATGAGAGTAGCTATTGCAGTAATGGAAGATGAAAACGATGAGATTCTCACGGGTGTTGAATATTGTTCCAGCATGTACTCTAAGGAAAATGCAGTTGAATTCCATGAATTGTTGAATAAAGAGTTTATTTCTTTAGTCAAAGAAGGTGGATAATATGGAAGAATATTTGTTGCTCCAATCCCAATTAGGAATCATGGCCTATTGTAATCTGTATCCTGATTCAACATATTACAATTTGCCTTTTATTGTGGAATTGTCTTCAGACATTGACCTTGAAAGATTATCTGAAGCCTGGAAAAAATTGTTTTTGTTAAGACCGGTATTCAGAACAAGATTCAGGATTAATGATGATGGCCGTTTTCTGCAGTTTGTTGATGATGAAATGGATATGCCTGTTAAAATCAGGCAGTCTAGCCATGAGGAATTAATGGATTACATTGAAAATGACTTTGTTCGCCCCTTTGACTTGTTGGGGAGCGAACCTTTAACCAGAGTTGAATTGGTAAATACGGAAAAGGGACCTTATTTATTATGGGATATCCATCATATTATTTCAGATTATACGGTTATAAATAAAGTAATACTGCAGGAAGACCTTTCACAATTGTATGAGACAATGACCCTGCCGGAAGAGGAGTACACATTATATGATGCAGTAAATGATGAACAGGAATCATTCTTAACCGAGGAATATAAGTCATCAAAGGATTATCTTTTAAAGAAATTTGAAAAATCCAATTTCATTACATTGGGAAATGAACTTGCCGATAATTTTGGGGAAATGATATGGGCGCACTCATATATTGACATTGAGCAATGCGATAATTGGTGTAAGGAAAACGGCATCAAACCAATAATGTTGTTTCAGGCCGCTTTTTCCCATGTAATGTCTGTAGTTACTAGAAATGAGGATTTTGCTTATTGGACAATTTATCATGGGCGTTTTGATCCGAAATTATGGCGCTGTTATGGAATGCATGCAAAAAGCATTCCTATAAAGAATGTCAATTCAAAAAATGTTAAAGTCATCGATTATTTAAAAGATTCCTACAATGAAATGAAATCTGCCATGGTGCACAGCAATTATCCGTTTACCCATTTTTGTGGAGAGATGGGGGTAAGGCCTAAATTATTCTTTAATTTTGTGGCTAAAAAGGATGTGAATTATGATGTTTTAATCGGAAATCATAAATTTCAGTTAATACATCTTAAACGAAATGATGCTAACGATGCGATTACAGTTCAAATTGGTTTAAGGGATTCCAACTATGAAATAAGGGTTGAATCTGGAGAAAATGTTTTGCCTATAAGAGGGCTTAATTTGTTAAGTGAATCAATTGCCAATGTAATTCATAATATGATGATGTTGCCTAATGCGGAATTAAGCGAGATACCTCTGATTCCATTAGATAACAAGGATGTGCTAAAAGAAATTATTGAATTGGGCAAAGGAAAAGAGATGCCTATTGATAAGGATGATAATATAGTTTCTGCATTTCAGCAAAATGCAATAAAACAACCGGATGCTGTTGCAGTCAATTACGATTCCAATGAATTCACATATTCTCAGATTGACAATATTTCCAATGCGGTTTCTTCTGTTTTGGCTGAAAAGGCCAATATCAAAAAAGGGGACGTGGTTGGAGTTTATATCTCACGAAGTGAGAGGATGATAACTTACCCGCTTGGAATAATGAAGCTTGGTGCAATATTCTTGCCTCTTGATATTAATTTGCCTCAAAAACGTATCGAGACAATGTGTAAAGATGCGGGTGTTAAAGCCATAATAGCCGATTCGGATATCGAAAGGAAAAATATTGGAGAGTTTAATGATATTATTTTAGATGAAAATGATTTTGAATTTGATAAAGCCGTTGAGGAATTCACTCCGGACATTCAACATGAAGACGGAGCAGTTATCCTATACACTTCAGGGTCAACCGGTAAGCCTAAAGGCGTAAAACTGATACATAAAGGTCTTATTAACTATTTCAGATGGATCACGGATGAGTTTGAATTAAATGCCAATGATAGATTATCCGCTTTTGCTTCATTTGGTTTTGATGCTCATTTAATTGATATCTATGCTGCGTTAACTAGCGGAGCATCAGTTTATGTAATGCCTGATGAAATAAGGAAAGACATAAATCTAATCCTTGAATTTTTGAATGAAAATAAGATTACTGTTGGCTTTTTCACAACAAGAATAGCTTATCTGCTTAATGGTTTGGACCATAATCTTAGGGTTGTTCTTTCTGGCGGTGAAAAGTTGCATCCACTTAAAGTTGAAAACTATAGGTTTATAAATGGATACGGTCCGACAGAATGCAGTATCTTTTCCACATGTTATGATGTTGTTGGTGAATCTGACGGCAGTATAATCGGAAAACCGTTATCAAATTATCAGCTGTTTGTTGTAGATAAGAATTACAATCTTCTGCTCCCTGGTCTGGTTGGTGAACTGTTGATTGGGGGAAATGGCGTATCTGCAGGTTATATAAATGTGCCTGAAGTTAATAAAGAACGATTCATTAATTTCAATCCTAATGATGAGATTAATTTGAAAGTATATAAAAGTGGAGATTTAGTATACCTGAATGAAGATGGTGATATCGTTTTCATTGGAAGGGATGACAAACAGGTTAAATTGAGAGGATTCAGAATTGAGCTTGATGAGATTGAAGAGACTGCATCAATGTTTGCGGGTATTGATGATGTTGTAGCCGATGTTAAAAATGATGTATTGTGTATTTATTATTGTTCTCAATTCCATATTTCCAAAGAATCATTTAAGAAATATCTATCTGAAAATCTGCCGGAGTACATGGTTCCTAGTTACTTTAAGCAACTTGAAGAATTGCCTTTGAATATTAATTCCAAAGTTAATCGGGATTTGTTGCCGAACCCTTCATTTGAACAGAATAAAGAATTTGAACCGCCTGAAGGATTATTTGAAAAAGCGGTTGCTTATGCATTTTCAAAAGTATTGAATATTACTAACCCTATTGACCGTAATGATGAATTTTCAAAATTAGGTGGGGATTCAATCAGTGTAATGATGCTGATAGTATCATTGAGGGCAATGAATATTGACATTACTGTTAAGGAAGTTTTAGACAGTCAAAAAGTCTGGAAAATCGCTGATAATGCCAGATATAAGGTATCTGCTCAAAGGATATCACAAGAACGATATGTGGGGGATGTTGATTTAACCCCTATTGTTAAGTATTTCTGGGATTTGGAACTTGAAAATCCTTCTTATTTCAATCAGGCAATGCTGTTTTCTGCATCACAGAGGATTGATGTTGATATTCTTGAAGAGGCAATGCGGACTATTGTTGATCATCATGACATTTTAAGGACAGTAATCAGAGATGGAAAAATGGTCATTGATGATGTTGATGAACATGAGTATTTCACAATAGAAATTTGTGAGTCCCTTGATTATCCTAGTGAAACAGAAAGGATTAATCGTGAAATAGACCTATTCAATGGACCTTTAATAAAATTGGCAATATTCAGGCAAGAAGATGAAGATAGATTGTACATTGCCATGCACCACCTTCTTGTTGACGGCATTTCCTGGAGGATAATTACTGAAGATTTGAACTTAGTTTATGCACAGATATTATACGATGAAAAAATCAGATTACCGATTAAGACAGGCTCTTATCAGGATTACGCTTTAGCTATTAACAGATATGCTTCCAATGAAGATTTGATTAAACAGGAAAGTTATTGGGATAATGTGATAAGTCAAATTAAAAAAGGAAGATATACTGACACCACATCAAAGAGAGTCATGAAAAAATTAGCTCTGAAATTCAACAAACAGAAAAGTTTAATGATTTTGTCCGATTGTTCCAGACAGTTCAATACTTCAATAAATGCAATATTTATTTCAGCTATTTTCAAAGCATGGAAAAAAGTCATGGGCGAAAACGAACTTTCATTTAGAGTTGAAGGGCATGGAAGGGAATACTTTGATGATGATTTGCTGATTGATAGGACTGTCGGCTGGTTTACAACATGTTATCCTGTATTCCTAAAATCCGATGCTGAAGATATGGAGGACATTATTAATTATGTTGGGGATAATCTATCGAACATTCCGCAAAATGGATTTGGTTTTCCTATTTTAAAGGGCATCAGAACCAAAAAAATACCTTTATTCACTTTCAATTATCTTGGTGAAATGAATAAGGTCAGTACCGGTGAAATGTTCGTTCCTAATTATCAACAGAATCTGGCAGGTTTTATCGGATCAGAAAATAATTACGGTTCAGATGTTAATCTGAATGGTTATTCTCTAAACCATGAAACTCATTTTGAATTGGAGTACAATAGTCAAAGATTCAGCGACCAGACCATGCTTGAATTCAAAAAGGAATTCACTAATGCTTTGGATGAAATCATATATTATAAAAAAGACATTATTTATGAAAATGACATACATTCTTTCTCAAATCATCCGGATAAAAAGAATTTATTCTTTATCCATCCAGCTAGTTATGGAAGCGAATTCTTCTATCATATGTCCGAGAAAATCAAGGATGACTATTCATTTTTCGTAATAGAACACTATAATATCACTCATAAGGAAGATAAAATCACCACTCTTGAAGAGCTGGCTAAGAAATATATTGATATTATGAAAAGTGTTCAACCAGAAGGGCCTTATTATTTAGGAGGGGTCTGTTTTGGAGGTGCAGTATCTTATGAAATGGCGATTCAACTTACAGAGCAAGGTGAAAAAGTTGAAAAGCTCATCATAATGGATGCCCATAATATAGCTGATGAGAATCTTCAGAAGTTAATAATTCAAGACCAAGTTCTACATGCAAGGGAATATCTAAATGATGAATTCGTGAGCGATGATGAGAACATGGAAGATATTGTTTATAATGTCAGATTGACTACAAAAATATGGCTTGATTATAAGCCGGGCTATTATTATGGCGGTGAAGTTCTCTATTTCAGAGCTAATAAAAAACCTGAAGAGGATTTATCGATTGCAGCCGATAAAATGTACGATTATGTATTAGCAAGAAGGGCAGGAGGTTATGACGGAAGAATACCGGAGGATAAACTATCAATAATTCAAATACCAGTAGAACACAATGACATTATATCTCAGGACGCATTGGAATATATCGTTCCCGCTATGAAAAAATTTATTTATGGGGGTTAGGACTCATGAAAAAGGAAAATATCGTTGTAATTGAAGCCACTTCATCAAGCATTAATTATATTCATGAAATAGAGAAGTTAGGATATCATCCTGTTTGCGTTGAATTATACTGCGATGAAGAAGAAAGGGAAATGCAAAGGGGTTTACATGATCTGCAATATGCGCTGATAACCGATAATCCAGATATTCTTTTAGCCGATGAAAGCTATGAAAAGACATTTGAAATGATAAAAGAATTGGATCCAATATTAATAATTCCCGGTTCTGATTCAGGCATTGTTTGGGCGAATAAAATGTCTTATGAATTAGGATTGCCATGCAATAATCCAGCAATCCTTCAAAAAATGATGAATAAAAGATGTATGCAGGAATCACTTAAAAAATCAAACTTAAGATACATAAAAAGTAAAGCAGTAACTTCACTTAAAGAGGTTGAGGAATTTATTTCAGAAACAGACTCCTCTAAATACGTTATAAAATCTGGAATAGGTCAGGCTTCAATTGGTGTTTGCATATGTAAGAATATGGATGAAATAATTGAAGCTATGAAGGTCAACAAAGATTTGGATGTATTGGATAACGATGAAATGATTATACAGGAATATATCGGTGGTGATGAATATATTGTCGATTCTGTCTCATGCAATGGTGTGAATAGAATCACTGCCGGATATAAATATGAAAAAATCCAAATTGAAGGTGGAGCTGCAATTTATGATTATTCGATTTCAGTAGATGAAAGCGATCCTTTGTTTAATGAAATTATTGAGTATCACAAGAAAGTTATTCCCGCAATTGGAATTGAATATGGTGCAATACATGGGGAATACAAAGTCGACGACAAGGGACCGGTACTCATGGAAGTAAACTGCAGGGTATCCGGAGGTTTACAGCTTTATTCAGTGGAAAATAAGGCTTGGGGAGAAAACCATGCCGGCGCTGCTCTGGAGGCATACTTGAATTTGGATGAATTCCAGGAAAAATTAAATAATGAATTGGAAATTTATCAGTATTATGTCAATAAAGATTTAATCATGCCGGAGGAATGTTTTGTTCTGGAATCTCATGTAGAAACTGTTTTTGAAGAGTTAGATTCATTTAATTATTCTGTATCCTTTGGAGAAAATAAAGTTTATCCAAAAACTGTGGATTTGTCCACTGCTGCAGGTTTAGTTCACTTAACTAATAAGGATTGGAATAAATTAATGGACGATGTTAATTTTGTTCGGAAAATGGAAAAAGAGGAAATTGATAAAATCTTCACTATAAAGACGGAAAATAATGCATAATGAAATAGAGGGTTATAATTGGCAAAGAAGAATATTGTGGTAATTGAAGCCACTTCATCCGGTATTAATTATATTCATGAAATAGAGAAGTTAGGATATCATCCGGTTTGCGTTGAATTATATCGTGGTGAAGAGGAAAAAGAGATGCAAAGGTTTTTGCATGATGTGCAGTATGCACTGGTAACTGATAAGAATCCTGATATTCTTTCAGCCGATGAAAGCTATGAAAAGACATTTGAAATGATAAAAGAATTGGATCCAATATTAATAATTCCAGGTTCTGATGCAGGTCTTGTTTGGGCAAATAAGATGGCATATGAATTGGGATTGCCTGGAAACAAGCCAGAACTTTTAATTAAAATGACTAATAAGCGATGCATGCAGGAATCACTTAAAAAATCAAACTTGAGATACATAAAAAGCAAAGCCATCACATCATTTGAGGAAGCTAAGGAATTC
The DNA here is from genome assembly GCF_001548675.1 of Methanobrevibacter sp. YE315. Classification (NCBI taxonomy): domain Archaea; kingdom Methanobacteriati; phylum Methanobacteriota; class Methanobacteria; order Methanobacteriales; family Methanobacteriaceae; genus Methanobrevibacter; species Methanobrevibacter sp. YE315. Next base: position 1,577,181 of record NZ_CP010834.1, on the reverse strand, counting down.
ATGTCTGAAAATGATTTTTCTAAAGTCATCATAAAGCCTAGCATCGGTCAGGCTTCGGTTGGAGTTTGCTTATGCGAAAATGACGATGAGTTAAAACATGCAATAGATTTAAACAAGGACATTGAACTGTTTGATAATGATGAAATGATTATACAGGAATATATTGAGGGTGAAGAATACGTTGTTGATTCAGTCTCATGCAAGGGCATCAACAGAACCATTGCAAGATATAAGTATAAAAATGTCCCAAATGTAAGTGAGGCTGCAACACGGGATTATTTAATAAGCGTTGATGAAGATGACCCTAATATTAAAGAGATTATGGAATATCACAAAAAGGTAATCCCAGCTATTGGAATTGAATATGGGGCGATACATGCCGAATACAAATTTGACAGCAAAGGGCCTGTGCTCATGGAAGTAAACTGCAGGGTGAATGGCGGAATGCAGATATATTCGGTTGAAGATAAGGCTTGGGGAGAAAGTCACGCGTGTGCGGCTCTTGAAGCGTATTTGGATTCAGATAGATTCCATGAAAAATTAAATAAAGAATTAAAGATTAATAATTATTATGTAAGAAAATATCTAATCATGCCAAAAGAATGCTTTGTTCTTGAATCTCATGTAAATGATGTTTTTAAGGATTTGGAATCATTTAATGTGGCTATAGAATTTGGAGGCAATAGGTTTTATCCAAAAACTGTAAATTTATCTACCATCGGAGGCATAATTCACCTAACACATGGAAACAAGGATAAATTGATGGAAGATGTTGCTTTTATCCAGAGAATGGAAAAAGAAGAAATTGAAAAAATATTCACGATTGAAAAATAAGAGGTTTATATTATGGAAAAGGGAAATATTGTGGTTATAGAAGCCGTTTCATCTGGAGTCAATTATATTCATGAAATTAGGGAGCTTGGCTATAATCCGGTTTGTGTTGAATTATACCAGCCGGAAGAAGAAAGGGAACTGCAAAGGTTTTTGCATGATGCACAGTATGAATTAGTGACTGATAAAAAACCTGATATTCTTTTTGCTGATGAAAGCTATGAAAAGACATTTGAAATGATAAAAAAACTCAATCCAATATTGATAATACCTGGCTGTGATGTAGGTCTCATTTGGGCGAATAAAATGTCTTATGAATTAGGATTGCCATGCAATAATCCAAACCTCTTTAAAAAAATGATGAACAAGAGATGCATGCAGGAATCACTTAAAAAGGCAAACATACGATACATAAAAAGCAGAGCAATTAAAACATTCGAAGAAGCAAAGGAATTCATGCTGGAAGCCGACTGTTCCAAGGTAGTCATAAGGCCTAGTGTTGGTCAGGCTTCAGTTGGAGTTTGCATATGTGAAACCGACGAAGAAATAGCTGAAGCAGTAAACCTCAACAAAGACATACACATGCTGGATAACGATGAGATTCTTATACAAGAATATATCGGCGGTGAAGAGTATGGTCTTGACTCCGTATCATGCAAGGGTGTAAACAGAATCGTTACTGGATATATAGAAAAGAAAATCGAACTTGAAGGCGGAGCTCCAATATATGAATACATAATAACTGTTGATAATGATGACCCTGTGTTTAAGGAAATTATGGAATATCACAAAAAGGTAATATCCGCCATTGGAATTGAATATGGAGCAATACATGCAGAATACAAAGTGGATGAGAAAGGACCTGCCCTCATGGAAGTAAACGGCAGGGTAAATGGTGGAATGCAGGTCTATTCTGTGGAACGTAAGGCATGGGGAGACAGTCATGCAAGTGCTGCTCTTGAAGCATACCTTGACTTAGATGAATTCCATGAAAAACTCAATAAAGAATTTAAAAGGGATTACTATTATATCAAAAAAGATTTGATTGTACCTAAAGACTGCTTTGTCATTGAAAACCACATGGAAGAAGTTTTGGGCCAATTGGAATCAGCAGATATAATCATTGATTTTGGAAAAAATAGATTTTACCCAAAAACTGTTGATTTATCTACATCAGGAGGCATAATTCACCTGACAAACAGAAACAAGGATAAAATAATGGAAGATCTTAAGGTTATCCGGAAAATTGAAGAAGAGGATATAGAAAAAGTATTTACAATTAAAAAATGATGAGCAAAAATAAAAATCTAAATAATATATTTCTGAAGTTTTTAATTCCTTCAATATTGACCGCCGTTGCAATTTCACTCAACGAATTTGTAGATGGGATTGTAGTGGCGAATCTTTTAGGAAATGATGCATTGGGATTGCTTAATCTAGCAATGCCCATATTGCTTTTATATGCAATGTTTGCAATTGTAGTTGGAATTGGGGGCAGTGTTAAATATGCATCATTTATCGGTGAATTAAAAAAGGAAAATGCCGGCGGAGTTTTTTCTCTTGCTTTAGTTTATTCTGTTGTTGTCTCTTTAATCTTCATTATATTGGCAGTTTTTTTTAATACGGAAGTTTCTAACTTTTTAAGCAGCAACGTCAATTATGGAGGGCATTATTATTTGTTAGTCAAGATAATGCTTTTAAGTGCGCCCATTATAATTATAACTCAATCAATCATCTATTTCCTGCCGGTTGCGGGAAAACCGGAATATGCTACATTGATTATTGCCGTTTCCAACATCATAAACCTAATGTTTGATTTCATATTTATTCGTGGGTTTTCAATGGGTGTTGAAGGCTCTGCCCTTGCTACAACTGTTGGATATATTATAGGTGCTATAATAATCATCTTGTTAATCAAAATGAAAAAAGCATCCATCATAACATCTAAAGTTTCCAATATTGACTGGGGTCTGTTTATTCCAATATTCCTGATTGGGTTGCCTTCTGCAATCGGACAACTGTCATTTGTAGTTAAGACATTTTTTGGTAATTATATTTCTTCATTTTTTGCAGGAATTAGTGGTGTAACTGCTTTTTCTGTCTGTATTCAAACAATGTCAATGACTGGGATTATAGTTTCTGGATTAGTAAGTACTATAATACCTATTGTAGGATTTTTATATGGGCAAAAGGATTTTCATGCTATTAAAACAATTTTGGATATGGGAATGAAAATTCAAATAGTCTTTTCAATACTTTTCTTTTTATTATTAGAACTATTTCCGCAAGCAGTATTGGCAATGTTCAATGTTTATGAACCAAATTTAGCTGCCATGACCGTTAATGGGCTTAGAATATTTTCTGCATTATACCTGTTTAGAGGAACAATCGTATTGTTCATTTCATATGCTCAAATTATAGGAAGAAAGATTTATAGTATTTCACTTAGTATACTGGATGGTTTTGCTGTGCTGATTATTCTGACATACATATTGGCTCCATTCATGGGTCTTAATGCATTATGGGTCTCATTTGCACTTAGCGAACTCCTGATATTAATTGGAATAATTGCCGTTAACTGGTATATTGATAGAAAATCCCCTAATTTGGAAGGGTTCTTTTTGGTTGAAAAAGTTGAAGATGAAGTAAATAAAATAGTGAATTTCGATGAGACATACAGTAAAGATGATTTAGGTGAAATGGCTAAGTTTATTGAGGAAAATAATTTAGATCAGTCTGTAATTGATGATTTGGATGTTATCATCAAAGACATGTTGGAATTCATTAATGGTTCTGGAGAGAATAAGAAGGGCTGTCTTGAAATACAAATCAAAAAGGATGATGATTTCGTTGCTAGAATCAGAAGCATTGCAGAACAGCCTACTATTGAAAAGGATAATGTTAAACAGGATAATTTGATGGGAATGTATTATACATGGTTGCAATCACCTTCAAATTAATATTTTTGGTGATATGATGGGAAATCAGCCCAATAAGGATCTGAACTATTTGGATTATTCGCAGGATGCAATCGAAGGCAATACCGTTCAGACCACGTTCAGGTTACAGGAAATCTCAAAGTCTGATAAGGCCTTGAAATTAAAGGAAGAAGGTAAGTTAAAAGAGGCATTAAGCCTTATTGATGATGCTCTTAAAGATGATTCCAAGAATTTTGAGAATTGGAATGTCAAAGGACTTATTTTAAACGGCTTATCCGATTTTGAACAATCCGTAAAATGTTTTGATAATGCTTTAAGGCTCAATGATTCTGATTTTATAAGGAAAAATAAAGCGAATGCCTTATACAATTTTGCCAAAATCACATTTTTCCCGGATATGGATTACGAAAAGGCTATGGGTCTAATTGATGAAGCTTTGGAGTGTCTGCCTGATGATGAGGATGCATCCGAGTACTGGTTTTTGAAAGCGGAAATATTTGAAAGCCTGGGCCAGCCCATTGAAACAAGAATATATTACCTGAAGGCTGAAGGCGAATTTGAAAAGGCTGATGAGATATCCACCCAGAGGGAATTTTTAAAAGATAATGAGGATGTATTGATAACTGTTTCAGGAACTAATTTTTTTAAGGGATTGGAACCATTTGAAAAAGGAGTTATAGTGAATTTAGTTAAGCAGCCGGACAATGAGCACGATAGTGATGCAATAGGTGTCTTTTTGGCTGATGAGCAGATAGGTTATGTTGCAAATAGTCCATATACATTGATTGACGGGGTTAAAAGCGCCAGTGAAATCAAATTCATTGAGGACAATCAGAAAGCCGAAGTATTGTTTATTTTCTTAGAAAGATATGTAATTTTAAAACTCATTGATTGATCTTTCAATACCTATTTTTGTGCAATTACGGCCATGATGTAGTCATTTTCTTTAACGTTGCTTTCAACGCTTTTAAAACCTGCATCGAGAAGATATTTCTCCAGTTCGGGTGCTGTATAAACGCTCATTCCTTCAACTGTTGCCAGCCATTTTTCATCGTCGGGATGGTTTCCGTCTGTTCCCTGTCCAATCAGGAACTGTCCGCCAGGCCTTATTATGCGATATACTTCTTTGAATGTTTCGCCAATCTCTGGCCAGAAATAGATTGTTTCAAAAGCGCTAACCAGGTCATAGCTTTCATCTTCAATTGGCATATCGCTGACATCCGCTTGAATGACTTTGCATCTTCCGCTTTCAACTGCAGACTTGTTTCTTTTGATGCTTTCACCCACTGAAACTTCAGAGTAGTCGAGGCCGTCCACATTTTTGGAGGTCAGCTTAAGGAATTTTTCAATATTGACTCCTCCTCCGCAGCCGATATCCAATATTTCATCGTCATTGTTAACATTCACTAAGCTGAAAGCGAATTCAGAGATTTCCTTGTGGTTTTCATTCATGTTTTCAATTGTTTGAATTCCTTCATCGCCATGGGGTTTCATACATTGGTCAATCTTTTCAGCTACCATAATCAAAACCTTTAATTAATTTTGTAATATATAATTAATTGGTGATTTAATGGATAATAAAATTATTGGAATTATTATTGCAGTTATAGCTATTGTTGCTGTTGGAGCATTTTTCCTTATGGGAGGGGGAAGCGATACTGTAACAATAGGTTATTTGCCGTCAGATCATGATGCAGCACTTTTTGTTGCTGATGCACAAGGCAAATTTCAAGAAAACGGCATTAACACTAAGTTAGTCCAATTCAACAACGGTGGTGACTTGATGACTGCCATGGCTAGTGGTGATGTTGATGTTGGTTATGTTGGAATCACACCGGTGTTATCATCAATCGAAAAAGGTGTTCCTGTAAAGGTAATTTCAGCTGCTCAAACTGAAGGCAGTGGAATTGTTGTTGCTAAAAACTCAGACATCAGTTCTGTCAGCGATTTAGCGGGTAAAAAAATAGCTACACCTGGTGAAGCTTCAATTCAGCACATGTTGCTTACTTATTACTTGAAACAGAATGGAATGGATATTAAGGATGTAAAAGTTTCAGCCATGAAAGTTCCTTCAATGAATGATGCTTTAAAAACTGATAAGATTGATGGAATGATTACTTTTGAGCCTTATGTATCAATTGCTGAGAAAAACGGGGCTAATGTTTTAGTTGATTCTTCTGAAATCTTGCCAAATCATCCATGTTGTGTAGTGGTGGCTTCTGATAAGTTTATAAATGAGCATACAAATGAAACCAAGACTATTTTGGAAATCCATAAAAATGCAACAGATTATATCAACAATAATACTGATGAGGCTGCAGGCCTTTTGCCTAAGGATATAGTTTCTGATGTGGAAGTTGAGAAAAAGGCTTTATCCGGATTTTCATTGATATCCGGTTTAGATGATAAATATAAACAGGATGTTATGGACTTTATGAATTTGGAAGTCGATTTGGGCGTCTTGAAGAAACCGATTTCTCAAGATAAAATATTCTGGGAAGGTAGTTAAATCTATTTTAACTACTATTTTTTTTAAAATTTAAATATAACAATTGTTAATATTTTTTATTGAGGTTGTAAAAATGGATTTTTTAAGACAAACTGAAGTGATTCAATGGAAGGATGGTAAATATTTCACAATAAAGGAAAATAGCGTTGATGATGAGTATACATATTTGTTCATTGATTATTTGCCTCCCCGTAAGTTTTCGACTTATCCTAAGGATTTGGAGGATTTTGCCATAGGATACTGTTTGGGTGAAGGATTAATTAAAGATTATTCTGATATTGAATCCATAAGTCTTGATGGTACGAATGTATTAGTTTCAACAAGACTTACACACAATCCTGAAGAGGATAGGGAACAGGAGGGCATTGTTCAGGAGAGAAAAGGAAACTGTGAACATGCCTGTGTATGTAGATTACTTGAATATCAGGGAGTGAACTCAGACAATGCTGGAGGGATAAGATCCGAGTTAAAAAGCATTGAACCAAATGTGTCTGATTTTACAATCAATGCAACACAGATAATCAAGGATATCAAACATCTAACCGACGAAGCAAGGATATGGCAGAAAACAGCTGGAGTCCACGTTGCCCAATTGAAATATGAGGATAAAATTATAATCCGTGAGGATGTAAGTCGTCATGTTGCTGTCGATAAGGTGATTGGTGCAGCTTCAAAAGAGGGGTATGATTTTTCCAGATGTTATATTTCATATAGTGGCAGGATGCCCGCTGACATGCTGATTAAAGTAATCCGCGTTGGAATTCCGATAATCATATCAAATGCGGCACCGGCATCGTCAGGCATTGATGTGGCGCGAATGGGCAACATCACAATGGTTGGTTTTGTTCGGGATAACAGGTTTACGATTTTTACTGCTCCCGAAAGGATAAATTTGGATAAATAATTAAATTTATCCACTTTTTAGATTTCATCAAAACTGAAGGTGGATAAGTCTAACAAATCAAAAGTCAGAATCTTCGGTGCTACGGTGACTTTTCCAATTCCAGTTATAATTTTATAAGCTTCAAAAGCTTCAAGACATCCAATTAAGTTAGGTGTTGGTCCGATTACTGGTGGAACGCCTGAAGTGACATTTTTTAATTCTTCGATTGTTTCATCGTTTAACTCTTTTCCAAGTGAAGGTAAATTAAACATTTCTTCATAACTTGGAGTATTTGGTAAAAATACGCTAATTTGCCCTAAGGTTCCGTGAATTGCACCATGGATATATGGGATTCTTTTTTCTTCTGCTTTTCTTGATACAATCACTCTGGTTAAAACATTATCTAGTGCATCTATTACAATATCAGAATCTTTGATGACTTTTTCAATGTTTCTTTGATCTATATGCTCATTGAATGTAGTTGTTTTGACATAGGGATTGATTAATCTTACTTTTTCTGCCGCTACGCTACTTTTGTCAAGGCCCAATTCTGTTATTGACGCTAATGTCTGTCTATTTAAGTTTGATAAATCGAATGCATCTTGGTCTACTAAAACTAGTTCTCCCACACCCATTCTGGCAAGCATTTCTATTGTTTCTCCACCGATTCCGCCACAGCCGATAACTGTAATTTTTGCATTTTTAAATTTCTCTTGTTCTTCTCTTGTTACAATACTCATTTGACGTGAAGCTATTTCCCAATAGCCGTCTCCAATATATCTTGTTGGCATTTTTTCACCATTTGCGTTTGTTTAATCAATTATATAACAATAGTTATTTTTTTCTATAAATACAATTAGTATGGTTAAATATATAAATTTTTTCAAAATTCCATTGAATTTTTATTAAATTAGGATTTTTTTGTTAGTTGAAATTTAGGAAGATGTTCATTTTAGAAATATTTATATAACAATAGTTATATATTTTTAATAGTTACAAGTAACATTGTAATGTATTAAATATGAATGGGAGGATAATCAATGTGTGAGATTTTTTGTTTTAATTCAAATAAGCCAAAACAATTAAATACATGTCTTGAATGCTTTTATAATCACTCTGAACAACATCCGGACGGATGGGGTTTAGCAAATATGCAATCCAATGGATTTGTCATAGATAAAGAACCTGTTAAAGCCACATGTAGTCAGCACTTAAAAAACATATTGTCCAATCCTGTTGTAAGTAAAAATGTTTTTGCCCATATCAGATTAGCCACAATGGGCGAAATTGTATCTCCCAATTGCCATCCATTTATTGAGATGGATGATAGCAATAGGTCATGGATGTTAATCCATAACGGGACAATATTCGATTATCCTCCATTAGATAAATATAAAGAATTCGAAAGTGGGGATACTGACTCTGAAAGAATATTATTGTATATAATCGATAAAGTTAATGAATTTGAAAAGGATAAGGGAGCTCCATCAACAATTAAAGAAAGATTCAATCTGCTGTCAGACCTTATTGCAGATTTATCAAAGAATAACAAGCTCAATTTGATGATTTATGATGGGGATTTAACTTATATTCATTCCAACATGAAGGAGTCTCTTTATTATTTAAAAAGCGATGACAGTTTTCTGGTTGCGTCCACGCCGGTAAATGACGAAGAGGGATGGATGCAGGTGGAACTCAATAAATTATTCGGATTAATTGACGGGAATATAATTTTTGAAAGTGAAGAACATGAAAATGAGTATATTTTAACTAAAGAGCATGAGGAATACATACAAAATTTCATGGATTCGCTTAAAAAAGGGGATAAATTTTATGGTTGAAGAGATTACTCAAAAGATGATAAGAGACAGATTGCATAGTCAATTTATTAAACCAACATATCAAAAGAAAAATTTCATAGGAATTGAAATTGAAATTCCAATAATCAATCTTGACAAAAAGGCTGTGGATTTTGATATTGTCCACAAGGTCACTTCTAAATTTCAAAAACAATATTCTGATTTTAAAGAAGATGGGGTAGATTATGACGGGAATGTATTTTCCCTAAAAAACGATAAAACAGATGATATTGTTTGCTATGACTGTTCATATAATAATATTGAATTTGCTATGGGTCGTGAAAGGGACTTGTTTAGCATTAATGAGCGGTTTATAGATTATTATTCTTTTGTAAAGGAATCATTTGAAGAATATAATCATACATTAACTGGAATGGGAATAAATCCTTATAGAAAATACAATCAGGATAAGCCAATTCCTTCCGAAAGATATCTGATGCTTTATCATCACTTAAAGTCATTTACAAGATATAAAAATCTTCCAATGCACTTCCATAACTACCCTGAATATGGAATGTTCTCATCAGCATCACAGGTGCAATTGGACGTCTACAAGGATGATTTGGTAAAAACGATTAATGTATTTTCAAAAATTGAACCAATCAAGGCATTACTGTTTTCAAATTCCGTATTGTTCGATGAAAATAAGCATGTAACCTGCTTTAGGGATGCATTGTGGGAATACTCAACTCATGGAATTAACCCTCACAATATTGGAATGTATGATGTTGATTTCAAGGATATTGATGATCTGGAAGCATACTTGGAATCATTAAACATCTATTGTGTGATTAGAAATGGATCTTACATTAATTTTCCGACAATGAACTTGCAGGAATATTTTAAAAAGGAATCGGTCCGCGGGGAAATATATCTGGACGGCAAGTATGAACAAATTGACATAAAGCCATCTATTGATGATGTTGAATACTTAAGGCCATTTAAATTTATCAATTTAACGTTTAGAGGAACCGTTGAGTTTAGAAGTGTATGTACTCAGCCAATTAGGGATTCTATGACTGTGGCCGCATTTCATTTAGGTCTTAAAAATAGGCTAGATGAATTGGATGAGCTGATTAGCAATGATAATGTGATTTATCACAAAGGGTATACTGCAACGGAACTTAGAAAATTGTTGATTCAAGAAGAAATACCTGCATTTATCAATAAGCAGGATTTATGTGGATTGTCAAAGGATATTGTTGATTTGGCAAATGACGGTTTGATTGAAAGGGGAATTGGTGAAGAACTATTCTTAAAACCATTATATGGTCGTATTAAAGAGCATACGAATCCTGGAAAAACTGTCATTGAATCATTGCACAAAGGAGAAAAATTAGAGAAAATAATTGAAGATTATGGAAGTATCAATATTTAAATCAAGGGATGAAAATGGATTTAAAAAATTTAATTAGGTTATCAGATGATGAAATATTGGAAGGATCATTCGGTATTGAATGGGAAAGTTTAAGGGTTAAATCCGATGGCAGATTAGCGTTAAGTCCTCACCCTTCTGTTTTTGGCGATAAATTGACTAATCCTTTTATTACCACAGATTTTTCAGAAAGCCAAATTGAAATAATAACTCCCACTTTTGATAGCATTGAAGAAGCCTTTGATACATTTTCATTATTATCAGATATTGTGAATTCATACCTTCCTGATGATGAATATCTATGGTTTCAATCAATTCCATGTATTCTTCCTTATGCCAATCAGATTCCGATAGCTCAATATTCAAAAGAAGGTGCAAATTCTCAAAAATATAGGGAAAACCTTGCCTGCAAATATGGTGTTAAAAAACAAATGATTTCAGGCGTTCATTTTAATTTTTCATTCAGTGATGAATTCATTGAGAAGTTATATGGAGCATCTGATTCAAATCTATCATTTAGGCTGTTTAAAGATGAAATCTATTTGAAAATAACTAGAAACTATCTTAGATATTGTTGGCTGATTATTTATCTGACTGGTTGTTCCATCGGCTCACACAAATCTTTTTCAGCTGACTGTATTCACTTGATGGATGCAAAGGATGAGTATGGAAGCTTTTATTCTACACAGGGTCCTTCATTTAGAAATGCATCATGTGGCTATAAAAATTTGAAGGATTTGTATCCAAGCTACACCACTGTGGATGAATTTGCTCGTGATGTTAATGATTTCATCGAAAATGGTGATTTGTCAGAAGCTAAGGAATTATATACTCAGATAAGACTAAAACCTAAAAATCCACAGGATTTATTGAATTCTCTTAAAGAGGATGGGATTGAATATATTGAGGTCAGAACTTTAGATATCAATCCATTTTATAAATGTGGCCTTGTAGAGCATGATATGAAATTTTTGCATTTGTTTTTAATTTATATGCTTGTTAAAGGTGAATCTAATTATGTTGACTGGCAAAAAGAAGCCAATATCAATGTAGAAAGGACTGCTGAAAAGGCATATGATGAAAATATGAGATTATTGAAGGATGGTGAGGAAATCACTCTTAAACAATGGGCATCTGATTTGATCAATGAAATGTATGGGATGTGTGAAGTTTTAGAAATTAGCGGATTTGATACATTGAAATTAATGCATGACCGTATTTTAGATGATGAACTGACCTATGGAAAAAGGATGTTGAAATTAATAGAAAAAGAAGGCTACATCAATGCTCATATGAAGTTGTCTATTAATAATAAAGAGACTAGTAAGGCGTTAATGGATGAAATTGACATAGATGAGTGCAGTAAACTTAAAAAGTATTTGCCTATAGCTTTAGTGGGTAATTAAATTATTTATGGGGATAATATGGAATTTACATTAAAATTTAAGCAAATCGATGAACAAAGAGATTTAAAAGAGAATTATACTATTAAAGATTTATTGGATGATTTGGAGTTATCTGCTCAAACCATTGTTGCAAAACAGAATGGGGATTTGACTATTGAAGATAGTGTTATTGAAGATGGTGATGAAATAAATTTAGTTCAAATCATTTATGGTGGATAGCTCTTTTACGGATAAATCAAAAGGTTTATAAATAATCTATTTAAATAAAAAAGTAAGGGATTCAAAATATAACAATTGTTAATTAATGTAATATATTTATATTAATACTCGAATAATTAATAATTGTAATTAATTTAATTACTTAACGGTGAAAATAATGAATAAAAAGATTACATTTATTTTAGTGTTAGCACTCGCTGCATTTTTAGTAATGGGTTCAGCTAGTGCAGGTCTTTTTGACTTTTTAGGTGGGGGAGACGACACTGTAAAGATAGGTTACTTACCTTCAGACCATGATGCAGCATTATTCGTTGCAGATGCTAAAGGTATGTATAAAGACAATAACATCACTGTAGAACTAGTTCAATTCAACAATGGTGGTGACTTGATGACTGCTATGGCTAGTGGAGAAGTTGATGTTGGATATGTAGGTATTACTCCGGTTTTATCTTCAATTGCAAAAGATGTGCCGGTTAAAGTTATTTCTTCAGCTCAAACTGAAGGATCAGGTATTGTTGTAACCGATGCATCAGGAATTCATTCTGCACAGGATTTAAAAGGAAAATCAATTGCTACTCCTGGTGAAGCATCAATTCAACATGCTTTGCTTTCATACTACCTGACCAAAAACGGTTTAACAATTGATGATGTTAATGTGTCAGCTATGAAAGTTCCTTCAATGAATGATGCATTGAAAACAGGCCAAATTGATGGTATTTGTACTTTCCAACCATATGTAAGTATTGCTTCAAGTCAAAACAATACTCATGTATTGGCTGATTCAGCTCAAATCTTGCCTAACCACCCATGTTGTGTAGTTGCAGCTTCCGATGATTTCATCAAAAATCATAAAGACGAAGCAAAACTCATTGTGGAAATCCACGAAAATTCAACCAACTACATCAATGAGAATGTCAAAAACGGTAATGCTAGTGAAATAGTTAAACTCTTACCTGAAGACATCGTTTCAGACCCTGCGTTAGAAGCAAGATCTTTAGCTACTTTCCCATTCATTTCAGGTATTGATGACAGCTTTAAAGCAAATGTTGATGCATTCCAAAAACTTGAAGTAGATATTGGGCTTTTAGATAAAGTTATTACTCACGATAAAATCTACTGGGAAGCATAGTTAAGTTAAACTATGCTTTAATTTTTTCTTTTTTTAAAATCAGTTTTTTTCATATTCAGATTTCAAATAATCCATTGCTCTTTTGGTTTTTTCATCTGAAACCTTATTGATTACTCTTTGATTTTCAATTAACTGGTCCATGTAGGCTTTTCTTAGATTTTCATCCACAATCTTGTACCTTGCGAAGTTTACTAAAGATTCAATTAGTGCTGACATTCCCCTGTTGAACGGCTGGACGTATTCGTCGTTTATGACGACTTTCCTGATTTTCCCGGTTATGAAATAGATTTTGTTGTCGCCTTTGATTGGGAAATTTTCAGGGGTTTTAATCTCCACATCCACAACATCAACAATAATGTAAGCGGGGGTGTTTTTAATGATAGCTATTGCATCATCATTGGTATAATATTCATCGTCTAAACAATCTAGTGTGGCATAGGTGAAAACCAATGGATCTTGTGTGATGTTAACTACATATTCATTAGTATCTAGGATGTTTTTCAATGTTTTTGACCCTTCAAAGATGTGGCAGTGAACCTTGTCATCTCCCAAGTACTGAAATGCAAAGGCACCGGCATTCTTAACACCGTCCTTATTGATTGTAGTTGTTATGCATTCATATTGCAGATCTTTTTCAATTCCAAGTTTGGATAAATCGTAATTCATTCAAATCCCTTTTTTTTAAAATAAGTACAGTAAATAAGTTTTATAATCAAAAAAAGAAAAAAGAGATAATTTCTCATGCGAGAAATTATAATTTGATTTTAATATCGAGTGCACTTGAGCCTTCTTCGTAAACGAAGATAGGGTTGATGTCAAGCTCGGATATTTCTGGGAAGTCTAAAGTTAATCTGGCTACTCTTTTAATAGCTTCTTTAACTTCTTCAACATCGCAAGGTGCTTCACCTCTGTATCCTGCAAGTAATTTGGATACTTTGGTCTTTTCGATTTGTTCATCAATTTCTTGTGAACTCATTCCTTTTGCGAGATTGAATTCTACGTCTTCAATAAGGTTAACGTAGATTCCACCCATACCGAATGCAATCATTGGTCCAAATTGTTTGTCACGAATCATACCAACAATAACTTCTTCACCGGAATCCATCATTTTTTGCACTTCCACACCATCAGGCACAATATCAGGGTGTGCTGCTTTTGCATTTGCCATGATTTCATCGAATGTTGCTTTTGCTTCTTCAGCGCTGTTGATTCCAACTTTTACACCACCAATATCTGATTTGTGTAAAATTTTGTCTGATGCGATTTTAAGCACAACTGGGAATTCCATTTCTTCTGCAAGTTCTGCTGCTTCATCGGCACTGGTTGATAATTTGATTGGTGCTGCTGAAATTCCGTAAGCTTCAGCTACTGCATATGCTTCACTACCAAGCAAGGTGTCTCTTCCATCGGCTTTCACTTTATCAAAGATTGCAGCTACTGCATCCTTATCAACATCTGCCACGTTATCAACGACATCGTCATATACTCTGTCTTCTAATTTCGCATATCTTGTCATTGCTTCAAGAGCGGTTACTGCAGTTTCAGGGAATACGTATGTTGGTACACCGTTTTCTCTTAATGCTTCATTTGCAGCTTCAAATGAAGGACCACCCATGTTCACTACAATAATTGGTTTGTTGAATTCTTTTCTTTCTTCTAAAATTGCCTGTGCAATTCCGTCAGGGTCTGCTGATGCAGTTGGACAAACCATAACAATTAAACTGTCAACTTCATCCTGGCTCAATACGATTTCTAATGATTCTTTGTATCTGCTTACCGGTGCGTCTCCCAATACGTCAATAGGGTTTTTAGCACTTCCTTCTTCAGTTACACATTCTTTTAATCTGGCAGTGGTTTCTTCATCGAATTGGACAAGTTGCAATCCCACTTTTTCCATTGCGTCTACGGTAAGCACTCCTCCACCACCTGCGTTGGTAATGATAGCCACATTGTCTCCTCTTGGGAGTGGTGCTTTGGAGAATGCTAAACCTAAGTCGAATAATTCTGCCATGGTTTCTACACGCATAATTCCGGATTGGCGGAATGCTGTATCAAATGCAAGGTCACTTCCTGCAAGCGCTCCTGTGTGGGAGGATGCTGCTGCAGCTCCTGCTGAACTTGAACCGGATTTGAGTACGATAATTGGTTTTTTGTGTGCAGTTTCTCTCATGGTTCTTACAAAGTCCTCGTCATCGGAAATGGATTCTAAGTAACAGATAATTACATTGGTTTCGTCATCTTCAGCCAGATATTGTAATAATTCGATTTCGCTTACTCCAGCTTTGTTTCCTAAACTAATAACTTTACTGAATCCGATTCCAGAAGTTACACTCCAATCGATGATAGCTACCATCATAGCTCCACTTTGTGAAATAAATGCCATGTTTCCGGTTGGTGGCATCATTTGTGAAAATGATCCGTTTAATGGTGTGTGTGAATCAGTAATTCCTAAACTGTTTGGTCCAATAATGTTTATACCGTATTCTTCACCAAGCGCTGTTAATTCAGCTTCTAATTTAGCACCTTCTTCACCTACTTCTTTAAAACCAGCGGTAATAACTACCATGTTCTCTACACCTGCTTCACCACATTCTTTAACGGTTGGGTTTACAAATGCTACTGGAATGGTAATAATTGCTAAGTCTACTTTTTCAGGTATGTCTTTTATATTTGCGTATGCTTTTTTACCAAGAATCTCTCCACCTTTAGGGTTGACAGGATATATTTTGCCTTCAAAACCGTCGTTTATAAGGTTGTCGACAATGATGTATCCTACTTTTCCAGGGGTGTTGGATGCTCCAATAACAGCCACAGATTCGGGTTTAAACATTCTATTGAGATCGATCATAAGTTTTTCTCCTTATAATTTTTGTTTTTATTATCATCATTTATAATGATAAATAATTAACAATTATTATAATATAATATATGTTATGTTATTATTTAAATATATTGTTTATATTTTCAATTATAGTATATTAAATTGGTCAATTCATTAAAAAAATAGTTTCTGTTACTTTAATAGGTTATTAATAATGAATTAAAAAAAATCTTTAAATTTAAATTTTTTTCTATGATTTAATTTTTGCTTCTTAAACTATATAATGTAGGATAAACAAAAATATATATCAATTAATAAATAGTTGATATTTTTAAATATCAAATTCAGGAGATATTATGAGCTTAATTATTGCTTACATAGGAAAAAAAGGATGTGTAATGGCTAGTGATAAAAGAAAGATAGGTTATTTCGGTGATAAACAAAATTTAAAGACATTGGAAGAGGAACTTTACAGTGGAGCTATTGACAACGATGAAGATTTTCTAAATAGGGCATCTGAACTAGGGATTTCAATTAAGATTACGGATGATGCGAATAAATTAAAAGTTGTTGGAAATACTATCCGTGGTGAAGTGAGTACTAAAGGAACTTTTGAAACTAGAAGAAGAAGGATTTATGGAACAACTAACGGTTATCAGATTATTGAGTTATTAGGTTCTGAAACTGAATCACGTAAGGCTGGCGAGAAAGGCATTGTCATTTTCGGTAATGTCTATGCAAAACAGCTTGCAGAACCTTTGATTAAAAGAAAAGTGAAAGCATCACAAAGCTTAAGGTATATGGGCGAAGTGTTCGAATCCATATTGGCTGAAGTCGCTTCAAAAACACCTACTGTTGGTGATAAATTTGATGTTTTAATGCAACAGCCGGTATTTTCTGTATCAGAGGCTCAAAAGCACTTAAACATTACTATTGATAATGATATTAAGGTATTGACCAAATTCAGACAAGAATTGACAGAACAATTGGTTCAACAGAGCTTGGCTATTGACATGGCAAGTAAAATCATCAGTAAAGGTGATGTAGGTCGTGTTGTCTCCATTGATGGAAACATGTTGCATGTTCAGCTAAATGACAAAACCCAGGCTATGGATGGGAATTGGAAACAATTGGCTGCTCCCGGCCAAAACGTTTTGATGTTTACTGAAAGTGATAATGTCAAGATCGGAGACAAAGTCGTTATTGAAAATGAAGATTTGTGCCTTAAAAAAGATAAATCCTCTCTAAAATGTGATATAATTTTATGTTCATTATGAGAGGGGATTTAAATGAAGATTACATTTTTAGGTAGTGGTGGCGGACGCTTTTCTGCCATTTCTCAAAGAAGAATGACTGGAGGGTTCAGGCTTGATAATGTAGGTGGTAAGAATTATCATGTTGACCCTGGTCCAGGAGCGCTTATCAGAACTTATCAATTCGGATTTGATCCCCGTAATTTAAGTGGAATTTTTGTTTCTCATGCACACACAGACCATTATAATGATGCGGAAATCCTCATTGAGGCAATGACCCGAGGAATGACTAAATATAATGGGACCATTATTGGAAGTGAAAGTGTTTTGGAAGGCTATGATAAATGGGGGCCATGCATTTCATCATACCATCAGTCCAAATCAGATAAGGTTGTTTTAAAGCCGGATGTTGTAAATGAAGTCGATGCTATTAAAATCAAAGGTACCAAAACAGAACATGGCGACCCTGCAGGTGCCGGTTTTCAAATAGATTACAACGGATTCAAATTGTCTTATACTTCTGATACAGGTTATTTTGATGAATTGGCCGATTATCATGAAGGCGCAGACATTCTGATTGCTAGTGTGTTAAGACCGGGCAACCGGCCTATTCATGGACACATGTGCTCCCGCAATTTCATCGATTTGATTAATGAGGTCAAGCCAAAAGTGGCCGTCATGACACATTTGGGTCTTAAGATGATTTCCAACAATCCTGTAGTTGAAGCCAAAAAGATTTCCAAACAGACTGGCGTTAAGACAATAGCTGCATTTGATGGTTTGTCATTCAATGTTAATTATAACAATCCGAAGAAATTCAGGCTAATTTCACTTAAGGATGTTGAATCCTCAATGCACAGCACCAGCCATGCATTGTTTAATAGCGGAAGAAAAAACTCATATCAAACTTCTTTTAAAAATAAGGAGTTTGACGAGCTTTCAATAATAAAAAAAAGTTAAATTTCAAGATTTGTCGGATGGATGAATCCTGAGCGGATCATGTGGTCTGCAAGAATGATTGCAGTGCTTGATTCGGCCACAACTGTCACTCTTGGACAGATGCAGGGATCATGCCTTCCCTTAATTTCTATTTTTTCATTTTCCATTTTTTCTAAATTGATTGAATCCTGGCATTTTGAAATGGATGGAGTAGGCTTAACGGCTATTCGTGTGATTATTGGCATTCCATTGCTCATTCCACCAATAATTCCGCCTGAATTATTAGTTTTTGTTGTGATTTTAACATCTTCAATTTGGTATTCATCATTGATTTCAGAGCCAGTTTTTTTGGCCACATCAAATCCAAGGCCGATTTCAACACCCTTGACAGCGCCGATGTTCATAAGGATTCTTGCCAAATCGCCATCTAACCTTTCGAAAACAGGTTCACCAAGACCTGCAGGCATGCCTACAGCTATTGTTTCGACAATGCCTCCGACAGAATCTCCTTCCTGTTTTTCGGATAGAATCAGTTCTTCCATTTCTTTGGCTGCTTTAGGGTCTGCACATCTGACCGGATTCTTTTCGATGTTTTCCTTTATTGCATTAAAATCTTGAGGCTCTGCTTTAATGTCTCCAATTTGTGTCACGTGGGAAATGATTTCAATGTTTTGGGTTTCAAGAAGCTTTTTAGCTATTGCACCACCGATGACATGTCCGATAGTAACCCTGCCGCTTCCACGGCCTCCGCCGTTGTAGTCGTAGTTTCCGTATTTCATCATCCAGCCGTAGTCCCCATGGGACGGACGAGGGGTGTTTTTGAACATGGAATAGTCTTTGGAATGTTGGTTTTTGTTAAAAATCACTCCAGTAATCGGTGTTCCATCGGTCTTTCCTTCAAAAATTCCTGAAAGAATTTGAACTTCATCAGCTTCTTTTCTTGGAGTTGTTACGCTGCTGGTTCCAGGTTTTCTTTTATCAAGCTCTTTTTGAATATCTTCAGCTGTTAGTTCAAGGTTTGCGGGGCATCCATCAACAATAGCGCCGACTGCTATGCCATGGCTTGACCCGAAACTTGTTATTCTAAATTTTTCCCCAATTGAATTTGACATTTTTAGCCTCTTTTTTATATCTATTGTTAATATTATTTTTTAAATCATTTTTAAGTTTTTTTGATTAACATCAATTTAAATATTTTTAAGTCAAATATTTAATTAGTGATTATTATGGAATTTCCAACTACAAGAATGAGAAGACTTAGAAAAAATGCTAAGATTAGAGATATAGTTCGTGAAACTAAACTTCAAAAAGAAGACCTGATTTATCCAATCTATTTTAAGGAAGAGCTTCAAGGTGATGAGAAAGAAGAAATCTCTTCTCTTCCTGGTGAATTCAGATATTCTCTAGACAGCGGAGTAGAATTTGCAAAACAGCTTGAAGAAAAAGGATTGAAGTCTATAATTGTATTTGGAATACCAAAAGAAGAAACCAAGGATGAAATCGCATCTCCTGATTATTCAGCAACCGGAATTGTTCAAAAGGCAATCAGGAGACTTAAGAAAGAAACTGATTTGGTGGTTATCAGCGATGTCTGTTTATGCCAATACACTTCCCACGGTCATTGCGGAATGATAAGGCAAAACGATGATACCGATGATGGAATTGAAATTCTAAACGATGAATCCCTGCCTTACATTGCTAAAGTTGCATTGTCCCATGCTGAAGCGGGTGCAGATATTGTAGCTCCATCAGACATGATGGACGGAAGGGTAGGTGCAATTCGTGAAACATTGGATGAAAACGGCTATTATAATGTAATGATAATGTCATATTCAGCCAAATACGCTTCCGCGTTCTATGAACCGTTCAGGGTTGCAGCATGTTCATCACCTCATGCAGGAGATAGGAAATCCTATCAGATGGATCCCGGCAATGCTGTGGAGGCAATCCGCGAATGTGAACTTGACGTTATCGAAGGATGTGACTTTTTGATGGTAAAACCTGCACTTCCATACCTTGATGTGGTTCGCATGGTAAAAGATGAGTTCATGCTGCCGTTGGTAGCATATAATGTAAGCGGAGAGTATTCAATGTTGATGGCAGCAATCGAAAAGGGATATTTGACAGAACGTGCCATTTTAGAATCTTTGCTTTCAATTAAAAGGGCTGGAGCCGACTTGATAATCACTAATTTTGCACCATATCTACTATTGAATGAGTTGATATAAATGGAAGCATCAGAAATAGCAAAAATCGCACAAATCGCCTCTGCTTTGGAGGTAAGCGGATATCCAAAACCTGGAAATGTTCACAGAACCCGTGATTATGATGACATGGTCTTTGAAGACTTTGTAATAAGTGGAATTGTAATCGGAGATACAATCCGTGAAGCATGTACTGATGTCGATATTGAAAATCCTCAACTTGGCAGATACATCCTCCAGGCCGTTGCCGAAACTGATAGGTGGATTAAAAACAACACAAACCTTGGAATCGTCATGATGACAACACCGATTGCCGTTGCTGCTGCAATAAGCGATTCATTTGATGAAATCCGTGAAAACGTTAAGGTATTGATGGCAAATACCTCAGTTGATGATGCATGTGACCTCTATGATGCAATCAACATCGCAGATGCCGGAGGTATGGGAGATCAGGACGAGTATGATGTTGCAAGTGACAATGCCAAAAACGAGCTTAGAGAAAACAACCAGACAATGTATGATGTTTTAAAGATTTCCGCTCCATGGGACATGCTGGCACGTGAGATGACTTCAGACATGCCTGCAGTATTTGAAATTGGATATCCCACATATCATGAATTGGTTCGCGATAAATCCAAAAATGATGCTTGCGTATTGACATTCCTGACAATTTTATCTCAGGTTCCGGATACTTTGATTTCAAGAAAATACGGTTCAGATGAGGCCTTGAAGATATCCATGATGACTAGGGATTTGCTTAATTTGAAAGATGAGCCTGATTTTGCAGAAAAACTCAGTGAATTTGATGATTATCTGTTTAAAAACAAGTACAATCCTGGAACAACTGCAGATTTGACTGCAGCTTCAATATTCGTAAGCTATCTGAAATCTAATTTTGAATAGATTTTAAGCGTTAAATGTCCAAAATGCCACCGGGCTAGAGTAGGAAATTATAGGATAATCTTTTTTGTCTCTGAAAAGAATCATAAAATCGAAATAATTGATATCATTCCTCGTAAAAATAATTATATCATGTTTTGATGTAAATTAGCATTTGAAGTATCATAATATTATTCTAATTAGATTTTTTTCTATTTTTTTTTAAATTTTACACTACTTTTATAAATCACTTAAAACATATATTATTATATTATTAATCTATAATTTATGGTGTTTAAATGAGTGAGGATATTAAAAAAACCATTAATGAATTGCATATTTATGAAAAGAAAGTTTTAAAAGAGCTTGAGGCAAATCCGGATGTAACTCCGGAGGAAATAGCTGAAAATCAGAATATGGACATCAAGGCTGTCATGAGTGCGGCAGGATCTCTTGCCTCAAAGGACATAATCGAAGTTGAAAAGGATGTTGAAGAGGAGATTTCCCTATCAGATGCAGGTTTGAAATTTGCTCAAGAAAAGCTTCCTGAACGCAGAATACTTGATGTATTGGTCGATAAAAAAGAGATACACATGAAAGATTTGTCCGATGAAACAGGCGTTGACAAAAAAGAAGCCAACATTGCCATCGGATGGTTGCGCCGTAAAAATTGGGCTCAAATCGATAAGGGCGTAGTCAAAGTAACAGATGTCGGAGCAGACAGCAAAGACAAGTTAGGCGAAGACGAAGAATTGCTGAACCACCTGACTGAAGCTGGAAAAATCATCAAAGACAGATTATCCGACGAGTTGTTGGACGGATTCAAAAAACTGAATGACAGAAAGAATATTATAAATATTAAAAAGAACACCTCACATTCTTTTAAACTTTTAGATAAAGGTGAAGCTATTCTTAAAGAAGGCTTTACAATTAAAGAGCAAGCTACTCAATTAACACACCAGCAATTAAAAGACGGCGAATGGAAAGACTTACAGTACCGTCCTTATGATATTAATGCAGAAGCCCCAGTTATTTTTGCAGGTAAGAAACATCCTTTGAGAGTCATCATTGACGAAATCAGGGAGATATTCTTGAACATGGGATTTTCAGAAGACAACGGGGAATTTGTGGAATCTGCATTCTGGAACTTCGACTCACTTTTCCAGCCACAGGACCACGCAGCCCGTGAAATGCAGGACACATTCTACCTCAAAAATCCGTTGACTTGCGATTTGCCTGATATGGATCTTGTAAAGCTCACTGCCGAAACCCATGAAACAGGTGCGGATACAGGTTCTATCGGATGGCAATATGACTGGAGCGAGGATATTGCAAGACAAAGCGTTTTAAGAACACATACAACCGGAATATCCACCAAACATTTATACAATCATGAACCTCCAATCAAGATGTTTTCCGTTGGAAGGGTATTCAGAAGAGAAACCTTTGACTACAAGCATTTGCCTGAATTCCATCAGGTCGAAGGTCTTGTATGTGATGAAGGAATCAGCTATCAGAACCTTTTAGGTACCTTAAAGGAATTTTATAAGAAGTTAGGATTTGAAGTAAGGTTCAGACCGGCTTATTTCCCTTACACTTATCTATCCACAGAAACTGAAATCTATCTGGAAGAAAAGGAATCATGGATCGAGCTTGGAGGGGCTGGAATGTTCAGGCCTGAAGTATTGAAACCTTTAGGCATCAACCAACCTGCACTGGCTTTCGGTTTAGGTATTGAAAGATTGGCCATGATTAGATATGATGTGGAAGACATCCGTATGCTTTACAAAAGCGATATCAAATGGCTTCGTGAATTGCCTATTGACAGAGGAGTCAGGTTATAATGTCAATCAAGCTGGTTTCTTGGAATGTGAACGGCATCAGGGCAGTTTCCAAAAAGGAAGAATTTTGGGACTGGTTTGAAAATACTGATGCAGACATCATTAACTTTCAGGAAGTAAGGGCAACCCAGGATAAGATTCCAAAGAAATTAGCTGACGTCGATGGATTTCACAAATGCCATAACGAGGCTGAAAAGAAAGGATACAGCGGCGTTTCCACATATTCCAAAATCGAACCTGTTGAAGTCGTTAAAGGTTTGGGCGTTGATGAATTGGATTTGGAAGGAAGGGTTTTAAGAATCGAGTATCCTGATTTCATCTTATACAACATTTATTTCCCAAACAGCGGTATGGAAGCCAAAAGGCTTGATTTTAAGGTTGCCTTCTGCGATGCATTGTTGGAACAGCTTGTAGAGCTTAAAAATGATGGCAAAAATCTGGTTATTACAGGCGATTACAATATTGCACACAATCCGATTGATGTTTACAATCCTAAAAACTGCGAAGGAAAATCCGGGTATTTGCCTGAAGAGCGTGCATGGCTTGACCAGCTTGAGGAAGCGGGCTTTGTCGATACCTTCAGGATGTTTGATGAGGGTGAAAACAACTTTACATGGTGGAGCTACAGAACCCGTGCACGCGAAAGGAATGCCGGCTGGAGACTGGATTATTTCTATGTAAACGAAGAAATTAGGGATAATGTAAAGTCAGCTGAAATATTATCTGACATTTTCGGTTCTGATCACTGTCCAGTTACTTTGGAACTTGAATTTTAAAAAAATAGTGGTTATTGATGATTATAATATAGTATTAACATCACCAATGTCGTCAACAACTGTAATATCTAACTGTTCTCTTTTAATGTATTCCCTGTCTTCTTCAGTAACGTCGGAATTGACGAGAATCGCACTTAATCCAGCATTTACTGCACCCAGTGCATCTGCTTTGAATTTGTTTCCAATCATCACTGACTTTTCAGGGTTTCCTTTCATTTTTCTAAGCGCAACATCAAAAATCAGTTTGTCAGGTTTTTCCTTACCGACCTCTTCTGATGTGATTACTGCCTCAAAAAATGAGTGTACGTTTAGCCTTACTAGTTTTTCCCATTGCTTGATGGTAATTCCATTGGATATGACTGCTAGACGATATCCTTGGC
Source organism: Methanobrevibacter sp. YE315 (assembly GCF_001548675.1). Lineage (NCBI taxonomy): Archaea > Methanobacteriati > Methanobacteriota > Methanobacteria > Methanobacteriales > Methanobacteriaceae > Methanobrevibacter > Methanobrevibacter sp. YE315. Next base: position 1,552,938 of record NZ_CP010834.1, on the reverse strand, counting down.
TTTTGAGGTAAATCAATGTATCGATTGTTTCTGCATAAGGTCTTAAAAGCGCCATCTTAACGTTGTGGTAGGTAATCATTCCAAGTGCCACAAGCATAGGGTCTTCATGGCCTAAAACAACTTGTGTCAAAACATTGAAGTGTTTTCCATAATTGGATCCTTTTTCACGGATAATTGTTTTTAAAACACCATATGCCTCATCCTTATCCAAAGGTAATCCGTTATCTACCATCAATCCAATAGCTGCTTTTCTTGCAGTTTCAGCAAAATCTGAAGTATCTAGTAATGTGCCATCTATATCAAAGAAAACAACACGGTCATCATGGTCTATCATATACTATTTATTATTACTTTAAAATTATTTAAATTTTTAGAAAAAAGCATCCAAACTTTGCTGGACTTCACCGCGTGCCATGTCTTCCAGGTCCTTTTTTGTATATCCGAAGGAATACATTATCCTTTCAATGGCGGGAATCAGCTGATTGTTGATGTAATAGTCCTTGTCATATGTATATCCTTCGCTGTATTCGTAAGGTACTGCACGTTGACTGATAGACCCTTTTCCTTTGACGATTATATATTGGATGATGGTTCCGCGTGTCACTTTAATGCCGTGCTCCTCTATTTTCCTTGCAGCCACTACATGGGGCCCTACCTGCTTGTACTGGTCAAGGGGCTTGGTGATTTGGGTGTGTATAATCAGTTCCTTTCGCTCGACATCGCCTTTTTTGATTCTTTTCAACACCTTTTTAACTTCTTCAATAGCTTTATCAGAATCCCCTTCTCTTAGAATAGCCATTAAAACTGCTTCCTGTGTCTTTTTGACGATTGGAGCCCAATCTCTTCTAACCAGTTCCAATCCTTTAGCTATAATCTCTCCGTCTTCGATTACGGCATATCTTTTTTTGCTTACAAAGAATCCTCTTCTGTAAAACCCTTCATATTCCAATTCCATGCTTTCCGGAAGTGTGGAGTTAAGGTATTTTAAGAATTTTTGGGCTTGGCTTTTGATTTCAGCTTCAAGTTCCAGTTGTTCGGTTGTTTCTTCAATCAATTTTGACACCTGAATGTGGTTATGAATATTTTGTTTTTGTTAGTTATAATATTTTACCAAATCACTTTTTCAAATCAAATCCAATTTTATTGCTTTGATATTGCTTTAATTACATTATAACCATTTTTAATTACTTTTCAAACGCTCTTGGGGCTTATATATCTAGTAGATAAAATATACTATGTGTGAGGTTTGATATCATGAAAAAGACATTGATTTCAAGTTATGATGAGATAAATGACATTTTTAAAGGAAAAGTTGAAAATGAAAACGGCATATCTGCTGATTTCAGCATAGCTGATGGAATATTTTTGGGAATCGACAAGAATCATTTTCCAAATTCAATATATGTCAATGAGGCATCTAAGGTCTTTGACATTCCAAAGGAAATCCTGGAAAATTCCAATGTTAAGATTTTCATTGACTGCGACAGCATCTTTTTGGATTTTAACATGTTCATCGAGGATTTGAAGATCTTTTCGGTAAAATGTAAAAACAGGTTTGGAATTCCCAACATTAATTTTGTGATTGATAGTAACTACTGATGTTACTATCTTTATATAGGACTTATTAATAATATTATAATACTAATTGTTGAGGTTATAGAATGGTTAGAATTAATTATTGTCCATCTTGTGGGAATGAATTATCCGGAGGAAGCTTCATCTGTCCGGCATGCAGCTTGGATATTGAGGAGTTATTCGGCAGAAACCATTTGCTTGTAAGCAATAGGAAGGATAATTCCATAGAAATGCATGATACAGACATTAATGATATCATGGATGGTGCAGAAATCATATTGGAAGATAACGATATGGAATCCGGTGATGAAATAGTGATTGTTGTTCCTGAAAATAATGATGAAGATGAAATAGTAATTGATTTGAATGAACTGGGAATTGACTTTGAAAGTTTGGATGAGGATGTCAATATCATAGTTCAGGTTGAAGGGGTTCATGATGCAAATGATTTTTTTGTAAACGGGGAAATGGTCATCGATGAAGCTAATGAATGGCATTTTGATGATGATCCCTATGGTATTGTTTATTATGAATTTCCAAAATTAGATTAGGTGTTTTTTAATGAATAAGGAAGTTCCATATTATACTTTGGATGAAGAGGGCAATGTTGAGTATAGCGCTTCAAACGGGCAAGCCTATATCGATGATGATGATTTGAAGGAATTATTGATTGACCTTTTGGGCGATGATGTTTCACAGGAGGACATCCAGAAAATTTTGGATGCCGCTTCAGATGAGAATATCACCGAAGAGGATTTTGATAAGTTGATTGATGAATTTATTTTGAAAAATAAAAGGTAAAATCCCCATTTTTATCTTTAAAAATAAAACATTTATATATAATGATAAATTAATATTTTATTATCATTATTCTTTAAGACTCTTTTTTGCTCTCAAGAATTAAGCTATTATAAATCTTGCAAATAGTTTAATTGAAAAGGGCCTTATTGACAGCGATTATTAATTTATTAATTTATATTTATTAGGTGAAATAATGGCAATTTCTCAAGGAAAATCAACTAGAAGTCCATCCGGTGCAAGAAATGTTGCAAACCGTGGAAAAAGGAAAGCTGAATTAGGAAGAGACCCAGCTGAAACTAGATTAGATGAAAAAAAATTAAGAAAAATCAGAACCCGTGGCGGAAACGAAAAACTCAGATTAGCTACCGGTAATAAAATCAACGTAACCGACGCTAACGGCAAAACCCAAGTTGTAGAAATTCTCAACGTAATTGAAAACACCGCTAACCCTAACTACGTAAGAAGGAACATCATTACCAAAGGTGCTATTGTGGAAACTCCTGAAGGTAATGCAAAAGTAACATCCAGACCGGGTCAAGATGGTGTTATCAACGGAATTTTAATTTAAAGAATTTTTCTTTAAATTCTCTTTTTTTATCTATTTTTTTAAACACTTTTTATCACTTTTTTCATTATTATTAAATACTTGTTATTACATAAATTATCTTGTTATATATTATTGAAATTAGGAGATAAAATGTCAGAAGATAAAATTAATATGAATCATGGAGCTGGCGGAGAAGTCATGGCTAACCTTATTGCTAGCACAGTTTTAGATAATATTACTAAAAAAAGTGTGAATGGAGGTATTAGCTTAGATGACTTGGATGATGGAGCATCAATCCCTTTAGGGGATTATGAAATTATTTTTACAACTGATGGTCACACAATAGATCCATTGTTTTTCCCAGGTGGAGATATTGGTAGAATTTCAGCAGCGGGAACAATTAATGACGTTTCCGTAATGGGTGCTCAGCCTTTAGCTATCTCAAATGCAATTATCATGCAGGAAGGATTTCCGATTGAAGATTTGGATAAAATCATGAAATCCTTAAATGAAGCTTGCGAAGAAGTGGGAGTTGCGGTAATTACCGGAGACACCAAAGTAATGCCTCAGGATAAGCTTGAAGGCATTGTCATGGTCACAACAGGTATAGGAATAGCTAAAAAAGGCGAAGTGGTTCGTGATTCCGGTCTTGAAGTGGGTGATAAGATTATTATCACCGGTAGCCTTGGAGACCATGGAATGAGTCTGATGTCATTTAGGGAAGGATTTGGTTTTGAAACCGATTTGAAATCAGATGTTGCTCCTATGTGGAATATAATCAAAAGAGCTTTGGAAATTGGCGGAGTTACAGCCATGAAAGATCCTACACGAGGCGGTTTTGCAAACGCCATTAATGAAATGGCATCCAAAGCAGGTGTAGGGGTTGTGCTTGAACAGGATGCGATTCCGATTCGAGAGGAAGTTCATGCTGTATCTGAAATGTTAGGTATTGATCCATTTGAAGTAGCTAATGAAGGTAAGGTTGTTATGGGAGTTAAAGCCGATAAGGCTGAGGAAATCCTTGAAGCAATTAAAGGCGAAAAATATGGTGAAAATGCGGCTATTATTGGTGAAGTTGTTGAAGGAGATTATGTTGTTGTTAACACTCCAATAGGTGGTGAAAGAATTTTAGAAGCACCTATTGCCGATCCTGTTCCTAGAGTTTGTTAGGGTGATGAAAGTGGTAAGTATATTTACAAGAAGAGTTATTGCGTATGTAATGGATTTCTTTGTTGTTTCAGCAGTAATGTGGATAATATCATTTTTATTGAATTTTGCATTGTCTAGTTATGCTTTCACAATATTCCAGGTATTCACCTATGTTGTCCCAATTTTAATATTCGTGTACTTTGTCATGTGTGAAAAAATCTATGGCGCTACCGTTGGTAAATCTATAATGTATCTGCAGGTTAGATCCAGAAACGGAGCTTGGATTTCATGGCCTCAAGCTATTGTGCGTAATATTACAAAGATATATTGGTTCCCAATTATTTTTGACTGGGCAATTGGTAAAATATTGAATACTGACAGATTATTAAACACTATTACTAAAACTGTTGTTATTGATGAGCTTAGATAAGCTCACAATTAACATTTTTTGATTAAGATGATTAAGAAAGTTCAAGTGCTTTGGTATTTAAACAAAGAGGATTTGGAAAACTATTGCATAGATTTTAAGGAATATAAGTCACATAAGCTGGAAGGCTATGAGATAGTTGATGTGGACGAGGATTTAATCTACGATTTATGCGATAGGGATCCTGATAGATTGGAGCCTGTCGGTTATTTCAAAAACAAAAAAGAGATTGAGAATTTTGTATCTGATTATATAACCAATAATGAATTCGAATTGGAAATAGGCTCTAGCGAACTTAATGATAAGATTAAAGATGCTTTAGAAAATACTGATTTTTCCGGTGAGGACTATTACATCTCCATCGGCGAGGGCATCGGATGTGAAGGAAATAGGATTGCATGCTGGTTCGATTCACTTAAAAAAGAGTATAGCAGTTCTTCAAAAGATAATGTTTGGGTTCTGGCGGTTACCGGCTATGACCCTTATGATCTGCCTTTGACAGGCAGGGCGCTGTCATTTGTCTTGGCGGATATTTTAAATTTAAACGAATCTTCACTTGATAACCTAATTCCAAATAAGGGCCATATAAGTGTTGACGAATGGAATGAGATACTTGAAAAAGTATATAAGAAAAACAAAATCTATTTGGGTTTGAATAGAGTTGTCTGATTAAACTTCTCCTTTTTTAAATTCGCTTGGTTCAAAGTAGGATATGTTGGCCAGGTTGTTTGCTATTAGTTCCTTATTTATGTCTGCGTTTTCTGTGTATACTATAGCTATTGTGCGCCCATATTTGTCTTGCGGCTGCTTGTCGTCGATGTCCAGGTAAACTGTTTTTCCAAGACATTTGTCTTCAACGAATTTTTTTGCCTGGCTGAATCCGGGGTCGCTGTTTGTTATGTTGACTTGTGTCAGCTGAACCTTTCCGATGCCGTAAACCTCAATCGTATTGCCGTCGATTACCCTTAGGCATTTTCCTGCCTTTTCATAGTGGACTGTCCTGTTGTCGATTGTCAATGTTCCGGTTTGGTTTTCCTGTGTGTTTGAATCTTCTAAAAAGAGATTTGCCACTGTCAGTATGCTTGTTATTATAAAAGCTATTAGCAGTATTATTGAAATGGTTTTTTTGTTCATTTTAATCTACTTTGCATGTTCACAGTCATCATTAAATCTGCATGATTTGCATTTTCTCGGATTTTTGGTTGGTATGAATGGTTTTGTCCCGTCGAATAGCCCTTGCATTCTTTCTATTGTGAATCTGATTTCCTTTTCTATTTCCGGTGTGAATATTTCAATCCAAAACAGGTTTTCAGTTCCTCTTTCTCTTAAGGCACCTTTGATTTTTCGCTCATCGCCGGTCATGTCCTTGTATGCAAGGCAGTATGCTCTTACCTGATTCATTGTTGAATTGTATGGTGTTCTTCCAGGCTTGTCATCGATTATTACAATTTCATCAGGTTTCATCCAGATTTCATCAATATAACCTCTTATTCCGTAACTTGGAGATATTACAAAGCATTCCCGAGACATTGATGCCTTTTCCTTTGACGCTTCAACGGCTTCCTCAAATGTTGCAGGTGTGGCATCCTGCTTGAAGATGTCTTCCAGCTGCTGGTGGATTTCGCTTCCATGTGTCATTGCCACTGTAGGCGCGGTTTCAATGCCTTTCATGTATTCGAGATATAGCTGGTACTCGCAATATCCTTGCTGGTTCAGCCAGCTAATCGGGAAATTGTTTTTCCCTTCAATTATTTGAAGACCTTTTATTGAAGGGTGCTGTTTAATGTCATATTCCTTTTCAAATCCGGTTATATTTTTTTGTTCCATATTCTATTCTTTGTTTGTTAAACTATAATTACTTATCTTTAAAGATACAATATCCAATTATGCATTATGTCACATCTAAAAGTCTGCTGTCTGCTAAAAATGGAATGAATCTGTATAGGGGTTGCACTCATGGTTGCATATACTGCGATTCAAGAAGCGACATCTACAATATGGGCCATAGCTTTGAGGACATTGAAGTTAAGGAAAATGCCCTTGAGCTGCTTAAAAAGGAACTCATAAAACGCCCAAAATCCATGATAGGAACAGGTTCAATGACAGACCCGTATGTTCCGCTTGAAAAAAATTTGGAGTATGTAAGAAAATCCCTGGAGCTGATTTATAGATACGGATTTGGATTTACATGCATCACAAAGTCCGATTTGATTTTAAGGGATTTGGACCTGCTTAAAAAAATAAATGAAAAATCGAAAGTTGTTGTACAGATGACAATAACAACGGCCGATGATGGGCTGTGCAGGATTCTGGAGCCCAATGTCTGTCCGACATCAAGAAGGGTTGAAGTTCTAAAAAGGTTTGACGAGGCCGATATTCCAACTGTCGTCTGGCTTTCCCCGATTCTTCCACATATCAATGATGATGAGGAAAACATCAGCAGGATCTTGGACTATTGCATAGAGACCAATGTTTATGGAATAATCTGTTTTGGAATGGGCATGACTTTAAGGCAAGGCAACCGCGAGTACTTTTATGAAAGGCTGGATGAAAGTTTTCCAGGCTTGAAGGATGAATATATCCGGAGATATGGTGACAGCTATTCAATTTCGTCTCCAAACAACGATAAGCTGATGAGAATCTTTCAAAAGAGAACCGAGGAAAATGGGATTTTAAACAATCACAATGAGATTTTCGATTATCTGCATGATTTTCCTCAGGATTCCGTCCAATCCACGCTGATGTAAATTTTTAAATATCTAGTTTTTTAAATATTAACATGATGAATTTCAGTGATTTGAACATTTCAGATGATATCAGGAAAGCTATTGACAAAATGGGATTTGACAAGGCAACCCCAATTCAGGAAAAGGCAATACCTGTGGCTTTAAAAGGCATTGATATAACTGCACAGGCACAGACCGGTTCCGGTAAAACAATAGCTTTTGCAGTTCCTGTGCTTGAAAAGATCTTTATTCCGGACAAGTCTCCCCAAGCCATTATCCTGTGTCCGACAAGGGAATTGTGCATGCAGGTGGCTGATGAAATGACAAAGCTTGGAGCAAATATTAAAAAACTTAAGATATTGGCAGTGTATGGGGGCCAGCCAATCGGAAAGCAAACAAGAGTATTGAAAAAGGGAGTTCACATTGTTGTTGGAACCCCCGGCCGTGTAATCGACCATATTCAAAGAGGCAACCTGGATTTGATTGGTGTTGAAAGTGTCGTTCTGGATGAAGCGGATGAAATGCTTGAAATGGGTTTTAGGGAGGATATTGAAGAGATTTTGGAAACTACTCCTCGCCAGAGACAGACCTTGCTTTTTTCAGCAACCATACCCAAAGAGATAAGAAAAATCGCTGAAAAATATCAGAAGAATCCCAAATTCATTAAGATAGCCAATAAAAAGCAGAATATTCCAAAAATCACCCAATATTCATATAGGTGTGATGCTAAGGATAAGTTTGAAAACCTGACCCGATTGATTGAGGCATATGACATTAAATTGGGATTAATATTCTGCAATACTAAAAAAAGCGTTGATTTTGTAAAAAAACACCTGAAAAAAGAGGAGTATTCCGTTGATGCCCTTCATGGGGACATGACCCAAAAGACAAGGGACAAGGTGATGAACAAGTTCAGGAACGGCAACATAAACATTCTGGTTGCCACAGACGTTGCAGCACGGGGCCTTGATGTTGATAATGTGGGATTTGTTGTAAACTATGACGTTCCACAAAACCTTGATGACTATATCCACAGGATAGGAAGAACCGCACGTGCCGGAAAAACAGGCTATGCGTTTACATTGGTTGCTCCAGACGAAATGTCAAGATTTAAGAATATCCAGAAGTCAGACAAGACAAATATTGTTGAAAAGGAAGTCCCCACGCTTAGGCAAATAGACGACATTAAAAATAAACTGATAATTGAGGAAGTCAAGAAGTCCATAAAGAATGATGATTTGGACAATTATGTTGAAATAATAAAAAACAGCGCAACTAATGATTCTAGTGTTGAAGAATTAGCTGCGGGATTATTAAAAAAGATAAGGGAAAATTAATTATTTTCCACCATCAATAATGTTGTATTTGATTTTTTCAGCTTCAAGTTCGCGGGTAAATGCTTTGCTCATATCACCGACGCAAATGGCAAGAACATTCAATCCTTTACGGGCCGCATTAGCTGTTGCTTGTGGCGCTGCGTATTCGATATCTATCGGCAAGCCTAATTTTTTGACTACAGCACGTGAAACTGTACCTGCTACAGCAATCTTATCGATTTTTTCTCCGCTGTTGGTTCCTTTGTCATAGACATTTTTAATCAGTTCCAAATCACATGCTTTGGATCCGCCGTTTTTGATGGTTGGAACATTGATGACTGTAACTTCGCCAACGCTCATATCGATAATTCCGGTAAGATTGGTCAATGAGACATCCATTTCCGCTTCAGCATCCTCTAAAACGATACCTGTTGCATTTTCCTCTTTTTTATGAGCGTATAATACACCATCTTCCATAAAAAGACCAACGACATCATCTTTTTTGAGGTCTTCTTTTGCAATTGCGGGCCAGATGGTTTTATAATGGTTCATTGTTTCCAGAACTGCATCTGAATATTTCCTTAAGCTTATAGCATCTTTTTTAACTTTATCAATACCTGCTTGAGTGATTTTATAAGGGGACCTGCCGTCCTTTGAAGTGATGTAACCCAACTCGATTAGTGTTTTGATGTTTTCGGATACTGCTTGAATAGTAATTCCTAGTTTGTTAGCCAAATCTTTTTGTTTAAGGTGAGGGTCTTGTTTTGATATTTCACTCAAAATTTGAAAGTGAGTTAATGCGCCTCTCTTTTTAAATGCCTTCATCATATTCATTCCTCAATGTATATTGATTATTATTATATTTTATCTTTATATTATATATATTAATTTGTTATTTTTCCTTCTAATTCATTGTTAAAACGTTCAAGGAAATCTGATTTTTTATCAATTGGTATGTATGCTCCGCAAGCCATTGCGTGCCCTCCGCCGGTTCCTCCAACTTCTCCGGCAATTTTACGGATTATATTTCCGAAATGAATTCCGTCATAGGAAAGCAATCTTGAACATCTAAGCGAAACCTTAATCCCGTCGCTGTCGGTTTGTGTAAATCCTATGATAGGTTTTTTCCAGTCGCAATAGCCCAGAATCATTCCGGTTATTGTTCCAACGATTTCAGGTTTGATTCCATCACCGTCGAAGTACTGCAGATTGTCCATCTCAACAATGTTGGTTTCATCGCCTTCAGCCACTTTGGCAATTGCTTGGGCTAAATTGCGCCTATGGTCAAGGCTTACAGCTTCAAGTTCATCAAGGGACTCGAATCTGTCCCCTTTCAGGACTTCCATTGCAATCTTTTCCTCATGGTTTCTTCCGCACGCATTCATTGCAGTCGAAAATTCTGAACCGTCCCTTAAAAAGCTGTGTTCATCTTCTTTTAGGAAAGTATATGAATCGCCGATGATTAGTTGGGGAACGTATCTGACATACCTTCCGGGAACAACTTTTGAAATCATTTCAACAAGGCGTTGGTAAAGTCTGGCCTTTTCTTCCATTGTCAATTCATTCAAGGTTTTCCTGTTGTGTTTTTCATCAATTTCCAGCTCTTCTAAAATAGCCATGGTTTCTGTGGTGTTGTTTGTAATAGGCAATCTGACATCGCTGAAGTATGAAAGCGCAACAAATAACGGTCGGGTATTTCTTCCGTAAATGTTGATGTCGCTTTTGATTACTCCAAGATATCCTCCATCGATTGCATCCTGCTGGATGATTTTATTCAAGCCTTCGAAATGTCCGGTTTTTGTATTCTGCATATCTCCAATTGCGGATAGAACTCCAATCCAGCTCAAGTCAGTATATCCGAATTCCTTTGCAAGGAAATAGCATAATCCTCCGCCGCAGACATAATATGATCCGTCAATGCCGTGGTGCATCGGATTGATTTCCAGGTAGGTATAATCCTTGTCATTCTTGTAATCCAGATCCCTTAATGGAGGGTGGTGGTCTAGGACAATTATCTTCTGGCCTTTTTTGGCTTTTCCGGTAATGTTTTGACCTGAACCCAAATCGGAAAATATTGTCAGGTCATGGTCAAGCTCGATATCGTCCAGAACATCCAGGTTCACGAATTCTATGTCATGCTCTTTGTTCTGTCTGTCTAGTATGGTTGATAGTATTGCACCTGAACAGATACCGTCACAGTCGATATGTGAGTAAATCTTGATGTCGTCACTGTTTTCGATAATCTCTTTTGCCTGGAGGTATTGTTCGTGCATCAATTGTGGTATTTGCATATTAATCAGTTTCTTATTTCCTTAATTTTTGAACTAACTTCTCTTATTAATTCCAGTTTTGTTCCTTCCCATTCGACAAGCACTCTTCCTGATTTTTCATACCATTTTCCAGGGTATGCACGTTCTTTGTCGATATTATAGGAAAGGCCAAGCCTTTTCAATGCTTTTTCAATTTCATTTAAGGTGGGGTCTTTCACGGCATCTGCCTTTGAGATTTTACGACCTTCACTTAAGGATAACTTCTCGTTTAAATATTGTGGCCATATGGTAATCATATCTAACACCTACTTTGATTTTAAAGTTTCAAATAATAGTTCCATCATGTCCGGAACAGTATAAGTATCTGGGTAAATGTGGTCAATGTCATATTTTTCCAAAGCTCTTGCAGTAATCGGACCTATGCAGACTGTCAATAGGTTTTCTGAAAGCAGTTTGGCTATCTTTTCTTTGTCGTCAACGATTTCGAAAAAGTTTTCAACAGTTAAAGGGCTTGTGAATGTGATTGCATCGATTTTTTTATTTTCGATTTTGGAAATCAAATCCTTTACTGCATCATCATCCATCGGGAACAGGGATTTGTATGCTTCAGCCAGGATGACCTCATTTCCAAGCTTTTCAAGTTCTTCCGGAAGGACAGGTCTTGCGGAAGCGGTTCTTGGAATTCCGATTACCTGATTAGTGATTTTCCTTTTTTTGAACTCTTCAATAAGGCCCTCGGCTGTGAAATCCTCAGGCATCAAATCAACGGTCAGGCCGTTTTTTTCAGCAAGCTTTCCTGTTTTGTTTCCGATAACAGCCAATTTGCAATCCAGGCTTTTTAGAAAATCAGGATAGAACTTGTTCAGTGAAACTATGGTTGTTGGGGATGTGAATATAATCCAGTCAAGTTCATCTTTTCTTTTGACTAACTCTTTTAAGGATTCGCTGTTTACAGGCTCCAAATCAAGTGTTGGTGCCAAAACAGGTATTCCTCCCAATTTTTCTACAATTTCACAAGCCTTTCGAGCCCTATCCTTCGGCCTTGTTATTGCAACGACAGGTTTTGACATTTTATATTACCCTCATTAATTTATAATGTTTTATATTTTGTTTTAATTCGTTTATATTATTTGTCAATTTGATTTTTTTTATAAAATTGGTTGGAATTTTTGATATGTTTGAAACTATAAACAATTATATGATATTAAAATCTACCTTTAAATAGGTGATATTATGAGTAATGTTTTAGTCGCATATTTTTCAGCCAGCGGGGTTACAAAAGGAGTAGCGGAAAAGATAGCTGATGAAAACGGATATGACATATTTGAAATTGTTCCGGAAGAAATCTACACACCTCAGGACCTGGATTGGACAGACAAAAATTCCAGGTCAACCATTGAAATGAACGACAAGGAATTCAGGCCACCAATCATCGAATCATGTGACGTAAGCGGATATGACACAGTAGTCATCGGTTTTCCGGTATGGTGGTATACTGCACCTTCAATCATAAATACCTTCATTGAAAGTGTAGATTTAAGTGGAAAAACAATCAAGGCCTTCTGCACTTCAGGAGGATCCGGAATCGACAAATGCGTAAGTGATCTGCAAGCCACATATCCTGAACTAAATTTTGAAAAAGGAATGAGGTTCAGGGGTGACACTTCAAAAGCAAAAGAATGGATTGAAAACCAATAAATAATACTAAAAAGAAAGTGTTAAACATGTCTAAAAAAGTTATTGTGTTAAGTTCATCACCAAGAATTGGGGGAAACTCAGATACATTATGCGATGAGTTTGTAAGAGGAGCGCTTGATGCGGATAATGCGGTTGTAAAATACAACCTTGAAGAAATCAGATTCCACGCATGCAAGGCATGCATGAAATGCAAAACCCCTGAAATGAAGTGTTTCCAGGAAGACGGCCTTGCAGAAGTCCTCGACAAGATGATGGAAGCGGACGTAATCGTATATGCAACTCCAATATACTATTATTCAATGTGCGGAACCCTTAAAAGGTTCTTCGACAGATGCTATCCGATATTCAACCATCTTGAAAACAAGGATTATTATATCATAACCGCTGCAGGTTCTTCAAACGGAAATGCGTTGACCGGAATCAGGGATTTCATCAGCTTTTCCAAAAATCCAACAGAAAAGGCAGTCTTTACAGTAATCGGTGATGCAAAATCCCAACCTGAACTGCTAAAAGAAGTTTATGAAGCAGGATTTGACTGCTGAACTTTTTTTCTTTTTTTTATTTTCAATGATATTTTTTCAGATCATATCACTATTTTTATTAAGTTAGGAAATTATATTATAGTTAGGAAGTGTTTCAATGGTTAGTATAACAAAGATTTATGACAAATTTCAAACTGTTATTCCTCTTGAAATCCGAAATGAATTTAATCTGGACAAATCATATAAGGTTGAATGGAGAATAAATGATAATGGAAAAGTCGAATTGGATTTTATTAAGGATTTAACATTGGATGAAATGATTGGTAAATATTCTGCAGTGGAGGATATTGATTCTGTTAAATTGAAACATGAGTTTAAAAATAACAGATTCTGATTTCATGAAAACATTTATGTGGTTAGGTGTTCAATATAAAGTTAGGTGATACTATGAATGTTTTTAATTATAAAAAAAGAAAAATATCTTCACCTAAAATTACAGGAAAACATAAAATGTATCGTAAAAAAACACCACAAAATAAAACATGCCTGGACGATTTTGTTGGAAAATTCAAGGCAAATGAGAAAATAAATAGTGTAGATTTAAAAAAAGACTTTAAAAGGGGAGTGTTTTAATGATTTTTTTAGACACTACTTTTGTTGTGGGGTTATTTGTATCAAATGATGATTGGCATGAATCTGCAGTTAAGGTCTATGATGAGATAAAGAATGAAAAACTGGTAATATCTAATTTAGTCATTGCCGAAACAGTCACAATATTAAAAAATAAACTCAAAACAAAAGATATTTTAGAAATCTACAGAAATCTTCCAAATTTTTTTTATGTAGTTGATGATAGTTCGTTATATGATGAAGCAATGAATGAATTTGTAAGATATGATTCTACGATTTCATTTTTTGATGCAATGTATGTAGCAATAATGAAAAAAGAAGATATTCTTAAGATTGCTAGTTTTGATAGTGATTTTGATAAAGTGGATAATCTGATTAGATTATCATAAAAATAGAAAATTAGGAAAGAATTAATCTTTCCTATCCTTTAAAAGGGTTTGACTTATCGTATTTTTGGCCATTGACTGTTAGGGTATGGTCACCATAATCGATGTTTCCTGAAACTTTTAGGTTGGAAACGGCACTGTCGCCGGTCAATGTCCAGGTTGAGCCGTCAGCAACATTTACTGTTGTGTTTCCGGTTGAGTTGATGACACCTTTAAATTCAGTGTTTTTCATGGTCCAGTTAAGGGAGCTTATTGCATCAACAATAACGTTTCCGCTTATTTTTTCGTTGTTTGTGTTGACTTCAGCCACACCGCCATTTGATCCTTCATTTCCCCATTGGTTCTGGCCGGTTATCTCTAAAAATACTCCGCTGCCAAAGCTCAATTCGGTATTGTCCAGATCAATAACGCAAGCGGTGTTTGTTACATGAAACATAGGTGCTTCACTGTTAACTGATGATTCATTAGGGATTGTCAATTTGGAGTTTGAAGCTTTAAAGTGGCTTGTTCCAACACTAGCATCTCCACTCATACTTTGATAGATGAATACTCCACCCAAGTCAACGTATGCATCTCCATCCTGACGGTTTCCTTCTCCGTATCCTTTAAGGTCACAATCTTCGAGTTCAATGGAGTTTTTACCTTCAATACAGGCTATCTGGGATACATAAGATGTACCTTTGGTATTTTCCAGGGTAATGTTTCCTGTTGAGTAGATTAAAGGTGAACCCCTTCCGCTTGATTTGCTGACTCCTGTGTTTATGTCTGAGTTTTTGACATGCACTTGGCCTTCACCCCTGTCTGTTGCAAGAGCGGCACAGCTTTGGCCGTCGGTGTTGATAATGACATTTTCCGCATTGATTATTCCGTTATAGGTTGCATCCAGGCCTCTTGATTTATCGGAATGTGTTGTGATTTTAACATTCTTAATTGTAGCCTGTGTGTTTCCTGCAACTGTAGCTTCACCAGGGCCTCCGCCGTTTCCGTCAGGTTTTTCAGGTGGTTGTCCGCCGTCTCCGCCTTGGCCTTCTGCGCCGTTGCCCATTGCTTCAGGTGGTTGTCCGCCGTCTCCGCCTTGGCCTTCTGCGCCGTTGCCCATTGCTTCAGGTGGTTGGCCTCCTTCACCGCCTTGTGATGAACCGCTGCTTGCATTGGCATTGGTTACAAAAATACCGTTGGATCCTTTTGAGTTTGTATTGATTTCAACATTTGAAATGTCTAAAGTACCGTTGGTATTGACCAGAATGGCCGAATTGATTCCGTAAAAGTCCGCGTCATCGCCTGTGGATGCAGTGTCTCCTGTTTTGTTTATTATAGAATTAGCAAGTTTTAATGTTCCACTATTTTTAACAAGAATGGCATTTAAATCAGCACTGTCTGTGTGATATAAGCCATTATTTTCATCTAAGCTTTCAGAGTCAACAACAAGGTTTCCTCTGTCCTCCAGTGCATTTGCATCAATGCTTGTTGAAGCATTGCTGGATGAATTTGTGAGTGCGAAAGCGCCAGCACAAACTATTAATAGGATTGCAATAATTGCAATGAGGTATTTTTTGTTCATGAAAATAATAACTCTAATATTGTATTTAAGGATATCTATGTTTAAATTGTATTGTTAGTTTTCTATCTAGATTAATTTTTCCAATCATTTAATTGAGTTATTTCTAGAAAAATGTTATGATAACTTAGTTATCATCATATTTATCATAAATTATTATCATTCCATTTAAGTTTAATTCATCTAGCGGAAATCTCATTTTATCTCCATCAAATACCATATGGATTAATGCATTTTCATTTAATTCAAATTCATTTACAGTAATATCTTCATTTATTTGAGTCATTTTTCTTGTAAATGAAGTCATTATTTCTTCTGGTGCAGTAATATTTAAAACACCTTCATCATAGTAGTTTTTAATAGCTAAAACAGTTTTTTTAGCAGCATCTCCTTGACCATATGGGTTCACGGCATTTTTCATTTTTTCCGCAAAATCTTTGTCATTTAAAATTTTATTTGCATTCTCTAAGATTACTTTTTTATCTGACCCAACTAGGATATTTCCTCCAGCAGTCACTGTTTCGGGTCTTTCAGTGTTATATCGCAATGTTAATGCAGGTACATTTAATGTTATTGCTTCTTCTTGTAGACCTCCAGAGTCAGTTAATATTAATGTTGATTTAGAAATTAAAAGTAAGAAATCAAGATATCCAATGGGTTTTACAATATGGATATGTTCTAAATTTTTCAAATCATCAAATAACCCAAATTTTTCTAGCATATTTTTTGTTCTTGGATGAATTGGAAAAATAACATTCATATCAGTTAATTCTTTTAAAGCTGCAATGATTTCAGCCACTCTTTCTTTAAAGTCTACATTTTCTGCTCGGTGCATTGTTAGTGTTAAAATATTTTCCATATTTTCCATATCTAAGTTTTTAAGAGATTCCTCTTCAAATCCTCTCTTTTTAGCAATTTCTAGATGTCTAAAACATGCATCTACAACTGTATTCCCAGTTATGATTAAGTTTTTCCTGGAAAAACCTTCAGATAATAAGTTAATTGCAGAATTTTCTGTTGGAATAAAATACATTGTTGAGCAGATGTCAGCAACTTTTCTATTAATTTCTTCAGGCATTGTCATATCAAATGATCTTAATCCCGCTTCAACATGACCTACTGCAATATGTAATTTACCGCAAACAAGAGCGCCTGCAAGAACTGCATTTGTATCGCCTTGAACAAGGACAATATCTGGTTTTTCTTTCAACAATATTTCTTCAATACCTTCCATCATACGCCCAGTTTGTCTACCATGAGTGCCAGATCCAACATGGATATTATAATCAGGAGTTTGAATTTCCAAATCTCTAAAAAAATTATCTGACATTTCTTTATCATAATGTTGGCCAGTATGTATAATTATTTGTTCAATGCCGTTCTTATTAATCTCATCGATGATTGGAGCCATTTTAATTATTTCTGGTCGTGTCCCTAATATTGTTGCAATTTTCATAATTATCACTTCAGGTATTATTGGTTAAAACAATTCTTTGATATATCTTAATGTTATAATTTAATTTAGATAATTTAATTTTATATATGTATCTAGTTTAAAATTAAAGAAACAGTAAAATTTTTAGGATTTTTTATGATATTGCTGTCCCCCCATGTAATATAAGGGGTGAATGTTTTTTATTTTTAATTTTTTCCTAAAATTTCGTTTATTATATATTTATCACTATCATCAAAGAGTCTTAATAGATAAACAACTGCAAAATAAATTATTATACCAACAGGGATTGCAACCCACATATTTAAGTTTAACATGTAAAGTGCAATTCCTAAAATGCCTGATCCAATAATGATTTTAATTAAATCAGAATATAATTTCTTGTTAGGTCTGTGTCCAAGTTTATAAATTGCATATGCTTGCATAATAACGATTAAGACATCACTTAAGACAGTAGTAATGGCTGCCCCATTATATGATAAATATGGAATCATAAAGAAGTTTAAGACTATATTGAATACTGCAGCAATTGCATAAATTTTAGTTACTGTTACCTCTTTATGGGATGCATTTAAAAGTGTGTTTGCTGCGCCACTGATAAATAATAAACATACTGTCCAAATTAAAATGGATAAAACGGATGAAGCAGCATCATATTTATTTCCATAAATCAAATTTATAATATCGGTTGAGTAAAATACAGTTCCAACAGCGAGTGGAATAATTATAAGCATTAAATATTTTATTGATTTTTCAAAGCTTATTAAAAGCATTGATTCATCGTTTTTAAAGAACTTACTCATAACTGGGAAAATTACTGCTATATAAACTGAGTAAAATAAGTTCAAAACTGCGATTAATTTATATGTTGCATTGTAAATTCCTGTAGCATAACTTCCCACCATGTTTGTTAGCATTACTACATCTATAGAGTAATATATTGTGTATAATAAACCTGTGATTGCAAATGGTATTGAAATTAATGTAATACTTTTACAAAATGTTCTATCTAATTCAAATTTTGGTTTTACAATGTGTTTATTTAGAACATAATATTCATATAATAATGCAACAAAATTTGCAATAATATATGAAATAGCAATTCCAATAAGCCCTAAATCACCAAATATTGAGATTAAAATAAATATTAATGTTAATAGAGTTACTATGGTATTTCCAATTCCTTGATATTTTCCTTCTTCAAATGCTTGAAAAGATCCATTTAGTAGACCAATGTATGATTTAATAATCATTTCAATTGTAAAAAGCAAGGTAACAGTTATAACAAGTTCATCAGATTTCATTAAAATTAATATTACTAATGTCAATATCATACATCCAATTGAAAAAATACTTTTCAAAGGAATTGCATTTCCAAGATATTTTGGAGCAGAGTCATAATCTGTCGAGATATGTCGGACAACCTGAGTGTTGATTCCTAAATCTACTGTGATTGCTAAAATCCCAGTAAATGAAGTAGCAAATCCAAAAATACCATAATTACTAACTCCCAAGTATCTTGCCATCAAAATTGTCCAAATAAAACCACAAATACTTGCAATAATTTGTGAAATTAGCAACCAACTCATATTTTTGAATATTGTTTGTACTTGACTCATGTAATCCTCTTTTAAAAATAGTATCAATTTTAATATTTATTTTTATTTTATATAATGGTTTCATAGTCATTCTTAAATCTAAAGATTTTTAGGGAAACAGTTATTTAATTAATTCCATTATCATTATACTATTATTTTTGAGCATGTTTTGATTTTCGTATGGTTTTTAACATAATTTATGAACAAAAATCTGATAAATTATCAAAAACTTAAATCTAAATTTTTAAGAATTCTTTCTAATAGAAAAAAATAAATTATTCATAAGACAAATATAAAATAAATAATGATATAAAAGGTGTATTATGTATTATTTAACAATGATTATTCCAGTGTTTAATAGTGATGATTGTATAAGCGATGCAATCAATTCAGTTATTAATCAAACAATTGGTTTTGAAAATATTGAGTTAATTGTTGTTGATGATTGTTCTACTGACAATACTAGAGACGTAATAAACGATTATGAAAAAAGATATCCTAATGTTAAAGGAATTTTTTTAGATAAAAATAATGGCGGTGCAGGCATTCCTAGGAACATTGGAATAAAAAACGCTTCTTCTAAATATTTAATGTTTATGGATGCTGATGATGAATATGAAAAAGATGCTTGTGAAGTATTCTACAATAAAATTGTTGAAACAAATGCTGATTTTGTATATTCTAATTGGACATGGGTAGCAGGCGATAAAACTTCAAAAACGTCTCATCAATGTTTAAGTGAAACACAGGAATTTACTTTTGAAAATGGGGAGAATATTAAAGAATATTATAAATATTATAGGGGCGGTATGTGTGCTGCCATATATAATAAAGAATTTGTTATAAGTAACGATATTAAATGTCATAAAGAACTTGGTGAAGATGGTTATTTTTCATTAAACTCATTTTTTCATGCTAAAAAAGTTGTTTTTTTAGATTATTTTGGATATTATAATAAATTACGTGAAAGTGATGAAAAACCATCAATCACTAATGTTAGAGATGAAAAAATGTTTTGGTCAAGAGTGAGATCAATACATTTATTTAATGATTTATTAGAGGAGTATGGTGCGCATAATAAACAATTTCTATTAAAAAGAGAAATTAAGGTCATCTTATATCAGGTTTATATGATTAGGCCGGGTGTAACTAATAAAAAAAGAAAAGAATTTTTTAAAGTAATTAATAATTTAGAAAAAGAGTTTAATATAAATAAGTTTAATAATTTTATTTTCGATTTTTTAAATTAT
Organism: Methanobrevibacter sp. YE315; assembly: GCF_001548675.1. NCBI lineage: Archaea > Methanobacteriati > Methanobacteriota > Methanobacteria > Methanobacteriales > Methanobacteriaceae > Methanobrevibacter > Methanobrevibacter sp. YE315. The sequence goes on along the minus strand of NZ_CP010834.1, from coordinate 1,533,072 downwards.
TTTGTTATTAATGAACATTACACTGTTGCTATATTAATGTCAAGAACTTTAGGATATATGTTTAGTAAACCTAAAATCCGTAAAATTTTACGAAAAATTAATATGTGAACTCTTAAATTTTTATTTTTTGAAGTTTACCTTTAATTGTTTTTCACATGGAATTAGTTAAAAAGTGAATAGTAGGAGCGAACAAAATTAACTTTTAAGTTAGTGTGCAACATCACTATTTAGATAGTTAATTGTTCTTTCAAATCCTTCTTTAATAGAATATTTAGGATTCCATCCCAGTTCATCTCTAATTTTTTCTGAGGTTATTAAACAAAATTTAAAAGTTTTATAATCGTATCCTTCTTTTTCTTCTTCAATATCAAACACTAATTTTGATTTTTTTTCGGGACATAAAGTTATAAGTGTCTCAGCTAATTCTTTAATTGAAATTTCATTTTTGTTATTTACAGCATTATAAACAATGTCTTTACTTTCTAGAATGATTTTAAACATTGCACTTATGGCATCACTGATATAAGTATAGGTTCTTAGTGAAGATCCATCACTAAGCAATACAATATCTTCGTTATTGAGTAGCATTTTTAGAAATTCCGTGTGAACCATTCCTCCGTTAATGTTCATTCCGGGACCGAATGTTTGCCCTAGTCTTACAATTTTTGTATCTAGTCCATATTCCTCATTGAATCCTAAACACATATTTTCAGCAGCTTTCTTACTTTCAGCATATGAATTTCTAGGTATTAATTGATTAATTAGTCCAATATCATCTTCTTTAAAATATTTTTGATTTGAAATATTTTGACCATAAACTTCACGTGAGGATATGAATAAAAATTTTTTTGTTTTATGTTCTTTTGCAAATGTTAATGCATTTGCTGTTCCCACAGTATTTGCAAGATTTGTTTCTACAGGTTTTTCTCTCATAAGGGGTGGGCTTGCAGGACTTGCTGCATGAATTATATAATCTACATCTCCATCATATTTTATTGGTTTAAGGATATCTTGAACAATTGGATTGATATACTCTTTATTAACTATTTCCTTGTTTAACCTATTCAAATTTCGAATCAGTGGGATTATTTTGATATTAGCTCCATATTCTTCATTTAATTTTATTAAGGTGTTTAGAAAGTAACTTCCAATTAATCCAGAAGCTCCAGTAATCATAACTGTTTGGTTATATAATTTTCTTAATCCATTATTTTCTTCAATGATTTGATTTAAATCTTCATCAATTATTTTATTAAATATCATTTTCCCACAGCATTTTTAGTTATTTAAGAATTAGAATTCCATATCCTTTAATAATAATTCAGCTATTTTTAAATCAGCATCTGTTGTTATTTTAAAATTCAAATTACTTCCCTTAATCATTTTAATTGGAACATCATAGAATAAGCATATATCTGATGTTCCAGTAATTTTTCTCTTTTGTTCTTCATTAAGACCATAAAGCATTTTTATAAATTTTTTTAAGTTAAATGCATCTGGGGATTGTCCACAAAAGAGTGTACTTCTAACTGGAATATTGTCTACAGTATCCCCATCTTCAGATTGGAATATTGTATCATTAACGGGGCTAGATGTAGCGCAAGTGCCATATTTTTTAGCACATTTAATGCTATTTAGGATTATTTCATCGCTTACAAATGGCCTAACACCATCTTGAACAACAACTATATCGTCATCTGAGATGTTATTCTCCTCAATTTGTTTAATAGCATTACAAATAGAATCGATACGTTCTTTTCCACCTTCAACTAATTTAATTTGTTCATAATCATCAATATGTTTTTTTAAAAGTTGAATCATTAAATCTTTGTAACTATCATCTACAGTAAGGTAAATATGATCAAAACAATTCACATCTATAAATTTTTTAATGGTATACATGATTATGGGGATTCCATTTATTTCATAATATTGCTTTGGAATTGTTAGATTCTTGATTCTTGTTCCAAATCCTGCTGCCAAAATTATAACATAATTCATAAAATCACACATTAATTTGCAATTATTTGTTTCTTAAATCTATATTTAAAATTATTTAAATATTATTAATAACATATGAATTCACTATTCAAAAGACTTTTTATCTTTTCTTTATCATTTATTAATTTAAGTTATAAATTAAGTTTAATATTTTCCAAAATCAATTTTTTCAGGGGCTGGACGGAATCTTTTTTCTTCTGGAGGTAATTCCATATAATCATTATAGAGTCTTGTTAATATTTTATCATAATCGTTTGGAATATTAACTTCAATGTCTTCAAATTTTGCTTTTTTTGGAGGTAAAAAATCTTTTGATTCATAAATTGGCATGAAGTGCATTGATGGAAAATCGCAATATTCGTTGCATTCAATATTTTCATATTTTCTATATGTTTTTATGCATCTTTTTTTAAGTGTCATGGAAGAAATGGGGATAATTTTTAAGATATAATGAGCTATTTGTTGTATAATCTCTTTTATTTTAGATTCATTTTTATATTTAATTATTGAATAAATAACCATTTGGTTAAGTGTAAATGAGATCCATCTGTGAATGAATCGTTTAATTTTATTTTCTGGGATATTATCCATAATAAAAATATCAATATAAATATTTGGAGTATAATCTACTTGGTCCCCCCACCAATCTATAAAAGCAGTACCTTTAAGTATAAATTGAGGCCAAGTATGATGATAATTTTTTTCATTTAAAACATTAAAAATCCCATATTTATCATTTTTTTTGTTTTGCATTATGTTATCTAATCTTTCGAAGTCTCTTCTATACATTATAACATCAATGTCATCATCCCAAGGAATAAATCCACCATGTCTGACCGCTCCTAATAAAGAACCTCCAATTAAAAAGTACATTATTTTGTTTTCTTCACATATTTTAACAAAGTCTTTTAACATCATTATTTGAACTTTTTGTAAATGTTTAAGCGTTTCATCATCATATCTTTTTGATTTGAACATGAAATTTCTCCATCTATTAAATTTATAGTTTACAAGCTATTTTTCTTGTTTAAATTTTTTATCATAGTTATTTAAATTATTTAAATTATTAATATATAAATAATTGGAACTGTCAACATGATGGATATTATTGATTTTCATCTAAGAATAACAAATATTGAATTAAAAAATTGCAGAAATGAATAAGATAACTATTTATTTTAGAAGATTGTGATAATAATTTTTTTGAATTTTATTTAATTTCATGATAATTTATTTAAATTATTTCAGAGATATATTATAATAATTATTTAATTTGTGAGTTGTTATTATGTCTAGATTATATGGAAATAATGAAGATATTAGTCCTAATAAAGTAAAAGATTTTTTCAATGATAGGGCTAATCGTGATTTGGAAAGTGAATTTTCAATTGTTTTGTTTCAAGATAAAGAAAATTCCGCACAAAGGCACGAAGAAGAAAAAAAGTTATTTTATGAACATATTGACTCTTCTGGTAAAAAAATTTTAGAAATTGGATGTGGAGTTGGCCGTTGGGTTGAAGCATTACATGACAAATGTGAATCATATTTAGGTTTAGATTTTTCAGAAGAACTTTTAAAAATAGCTGAAGAATCTTATGATTATGAAAATTGTAAATTTCAATTAATGTCTGCTACCGATATTAAAGTAGATGAGCTAGTTATTCAACCGCCATTTGATATAGTTATCTTCAGCGGATTTTTAATGTATATTAATGATTCTGATTTGGAAATTATCATGGATGAAGTGAACTCTGTTTGTGGAGAGGATAAAAAAGTTTTTGCAATGGAGCCGATTTCTTGCATGGAATCAAGATTAACTCTTAAAGATTTTTATTCCGAAGGTTTAGAAGCGGATTATAATGCTATTTATCGTACTGAACAAGAATATCGAGAAATATTTAATAAATTAAATTGTGATAATATCTTTTCAGATTACCTTTTTGATGATTTAAGTGACCATACTGAAACTAAATACATGTTTTTTGTAATTGAATAGGGTTAAAGGAGATTTTTACATGTTAAATTTTGCATTAGGTCCAGTTATGAGCAGTGATTTAATTCTTAATATAGGAGCTCAACAAACTCCTTATTTTAGAACACCTGAATTTTCTAAAATTAATCTGGAAAATGAACAATTGATGAAAGAATTAGTTTTTGCTGATGAAGATGCGAGAGCTATTTTTTTAACAGGATCTGGGACTTCAGGTATGGAATCCACTGTGATGAATGTCTTCAATGAAAATGATAAGGTTTTAATTGTAAATGGTGGTGGATTTGGCCAAAGATTTGTTGATTTATGCGAACTCCACAATATACCTTGTGATGACATTAAAGTTGATTTTGGATCTTGCCTTACAAAAGAGATGTTATATGAATATGATAATGAGGATTACACTGCTTTTATAGTTAATATTTGTGAGACAAGTTCTGGTGTTCATTATGATATTGACATGATAAGTGATTTCTGTGAGAAGAACAATCTTTTATTAGTAGTTGATGCAGTTAGTTCTTTTTTAGCAGATTATATCAATATGGTTGACCATAAGGTTGATGTGATTATAACTGGTTCTCAAAAAGCTCTTGCATGCCCTCCAGGTATTGCAATTATAGTTCTATCACCTAAAGCAATTGAAAGAGTTAATAATAATACTTGTAAATCAATGTATTTTGATTTTGAAGACATGTTGATTAATGGTGTAAGGGGTCAAACACCATACACTCCTGCAATTACAATTATATTACAACTTAATGCCAGATTAAAACAGATTAAAGATGATGGTGGATCAGAAGCAGAAATAAAAAGAATATCTGATTTAGCTTGTGATTTTAGAACAAAAATAGAACAATTTCCATTTGAAGTTAGATGTAAATGTTTATCAAATGCAGTCACTACCGTTCATTCAAAGGAAATTCTTGATGTTAATCTTGTTGAAATATTAAAAAATGAATATGATATTTGGGTTAGTACCGCACGTGATGACCTTTCAAAAGATATGATATTTAGAGTAGGTCATATGGGCGATTTAACAAGTGAAGACAATGATAAACTAATCGATGCACTTAAAGATATACAAAAAAGAGGCTTATTTTAATGATTAAAGTAATTACTTATGGGACTTATGATTTATTCCATTATGGTCATCAAAGACTCTTAGAACGAGCAAAGGATTTAGGAGATTATCTTATTGTAGGTGTTACTGCAGATGATTTTGATAAACAAAGAGGGAAAATTAATGTTCACCAGTCCTTGATGGAAAGAATAGAATCTGTACGTGCAACTGGCCTGGCTGACGAGATAATTATTGAAGAATACGAAGGTCAGAAAATTGATGATATAAAAAGGTTTGATGTAGATATTTTTACAGTAGGCTCTGATTGGGTTGGTCATTTCGATTATCTAAAAGAATATTGTGATGTGGTTTATTTACCAAGGACTGAAGGTGTTTCAAGTTCAGATATCCGATCTCAAAAAAGAAACATTAGTTTGGGTTTAGTTGGAGATGGAACAGTATTAAAAAAATTTTATGACGAGTCAAAATATGTTAATGGGATTGAAGTAACTGAAATTTGTATTTATAACGATGAAGAGAAGAAATGTTATGAAAATGAAGATGTGAGTATAATTGATGATTATGATAGATTATTAGGAAATGTTGATGCAGTTTTTATTGTTTCACATCCTTCAATGCATTATCAGCATATTAAAAAAGCTTTGGTAAATGATGTCCATGTTCTCTGTGAATCTCCAATTACACTGGATGAAAATCAATTTTCAGAACTTCTGGGTTTATCTCAGAAAAATAATTTAATTTTAATGGAATCAATTAAAACTGCTTATTCTACCGCTTATGATAGGTTATTATTATTAATTAAAGGTGGAAATATTGGTGATGTTTATTCTGTTGATTCAACTTGTACTAGTATAAGACAATTTAATGAAAATTCTTGGAATAGTATTTCTGCATGGGGTCCAGTTGCGTTATTACCAGTATTTCAGATTCTTGGGACAGATTATGATGAAAAACATATAAATTCATTACTTTTAGAAGGAAAAGATAATTTTGATTTGTTTACTAAAATTGATTTTAAATATAAAAATGCTGTTGCATCTATTAAAGTGGGGAATAGTGTTAAATCAGAAGGTGAGTTGATAATTTCTGGAAGTGAAGGATATGCCTATGTGCCAGCACCATGGTGGAAAACTGATTATTTTGAGTTAAGATATGAAAATCAGGAGGAAAATAAGAAATATTTCTATCAGTTAGATGGTGAAGGTATCAGATATGAGCTTGTGGCTTTTGCAAAATCCATTGAACTTGGAAAATTAATTGGTTATGTATCTCCAGAGGTGTCAAAGGCCATCTGTAAAATAATGGAAGATTTTGAAAATAAAGAATTAAATATCATTAAAAAATATTGATTTGGTGATTTAATGGAAGCTCATGATGATGAAACACTCCAACATATCAAAGATGTAACCCTTTTAATTTTAAAAGATTTTAAGGAAATTTGCGAAGAAAATAACTTAAAATATTATTTATGGTTTGGAACAGAGATTGGAGCTGTCAGACATCAAGGTTTTATTCCATGGGATGATGATATTGATATTGTAATGTTTAGAGAAGATTATGAAAAATTCTTAAAAATAATGGAAGAAAAAAACTGTGAAAAATACACGGTTTTAGATTCTAGATATAATGAAGAATATTTCTTCCAATTTGGTAGATTGTCTTTAAATGGGACTCATTGGGTTGAATTCTGGGATAAATTTGTATCATTTGATTTGGGCATGCATATAGATTTATTCATTCTCGATAAACTTCCTAATAATAATATCAAAAGATTTTTCTTCATGCGTATATGTTTAATATTATGTAAATTTTATGCAATTTCCACAATCAAATTTGATGAAGGATCTAAGATTGTTCAGTTGATTGTCAATACATTGCATCCAATCTTTAATGTTATTGGTTTAACACCGAGTTATTTCCAAAAAAAATTGCCTAAATTATTCAGGAAATATGAAAATAAAGATTGTAAATATTATGCGGATTTAACATTGAATTACTTATCTTATTTCAAATTATCTGATTTTGAACCTTCTAAAGTAGTTCAATTTGAAGATATTCAAGCAACAATTCCGAATAATCAAGATGCTACATTGGGCCAGATATATGGAGATTATATGACTTTACCTCCAGAAGAAGATCGCTTTTGGCATAATTTACATGATATTGATTTTGGTGAGTATTAGAAAATATTCTATTTTACAATCATTATAGTATAGTGCAATTTTATTTTAGTGAAGAGGAATATAATATTGTTTTTTAAAATGAAATTTTTAAAACTTTTTTTTTAATTAATATTTCATATTTTCTAAAAAGTAACATTTTTAATATTTAAAGTACAAAAATCTCTACTATAATTTATAGGAAAATTGAAATTATGGCAGATAAAAACGAATGGGGCAGTAACCTTTCATTTATTTTAGCAATGATTGGTTCTGCAGTTGGTCTTGGAAACATTTGGAGATATCCATATGTGCTTTATTCTAACGGTGGGGGAGCATTCTACATCCCTTATATTGTTGCAATTCTCTTAATGGGAATGCCTTTCCTGATTTTGGAGTATGGTGTTGGATATAATTTCAAATCTTCTTTTGCAAAGGCAATCAGAAAGATCAATTCCAAATGCGAATATTTGGGATGGTTTTTACCGGTTGCAGTATTTATGATTATGATTTATTACTCAGCTATTCTCGGTTGGGATGGAATCTATATGCTTTTGAGTTTCACTAAAGGTTGGGGAGCAGATCCGAACACTTTCTTTGCGACTACTCTTTTGCAATCTTCCGAATCTTATATGGGATTGCTCAATTTCATTCCTCTCATTGCTGTTGCAATGCTTGTCGGTTGGGTCATTATTTGGTTTATTTCTCACAGGGACCTTGAAGAGGGTTTAGGAAAAGTATCAAAACTCCTGGTTCCTCTGCTTTTTATCATCATGGTTGTCATTGTTGGATTTTCAATTACATTGCCTGGTGCTTCAATAGGTTTGGCGGAGCTATTCAACCCCGATTGGTCACTTTTAGGCCATTTTGAAATATGGATGGCTGCTTTTGGTCAAATCGTATTTTCCCTAAGTTTGGGAATGTCAATCGCATTTACCTATGCAAGCTACACCAAGGACGATGCCGATTTGATTACAAATACCATTTCAATTGCGCTTGCAAATTCATTGTTTGAAAACTTCGCGGCATTAGGAGTGTTCTCCATTTTAGGTTACATGTCATTGCAATCAGGAACTGCAGTATCCGAACTGGTAACTCAGGGAACAGGTCTGGTATTTGTTGCTTATCCTACTGTGTTTAATGTATTGGGCCAATGGGCCGTCGTTTTAGGACCATTATTCTTCCTGACAGTCTATCTTGCAGGCCTTACAAGTATATTATCTACTGTTGAACCGTTGTCCTTTTCAATTCAAAATAAGTTCGGTCTTTCAAGGTCAAAAACAATGACAATATTGTGTGCTGTCGGTGCAGCCATTTCAATGATTTATGCAACATCATTCGGAGGGTCACTGCTTGGTTTTGTGGATACATTCATCAACCAGATTGCATTGTTGTTCGGTGTTATTGTTGAGTGTATTGTTTTTGCCTGGATATTTAAAGCCGAAAAATTGGTCAATTTCTTGAACAGTAAAAGCAAAACCATTAAACTTGGTAAATGGTGGCTTATTATCGTAAAATATGTTTTACCAATCGTTGTAACTATCATATGGATTGGCGGAATGATTGATGTTTTCAATAATGGGACTATGGATCAATTGAACTTCACAATTGTCTCTGCAATTCTTTTATTGGTGGCTTCTTTGATATTCACTATTCTTCCGGCTAAAAATCCAGATTGGGATAAAACTGAGGATAGGATATGAGTGTTATAGTTTAATCTATAACATTTTCTTCTTTTTGATAATTGCTTTGATATATAAAAAGTTAATTAATTTATTAAGTTAAACTTTTGTTATCATTTCTTTCTTTTGGCTCTAAATTGATGGTTATTACATTGTCTGAGTCTTCATCAATTGTTTCATTACTATTTTTTGTAATCTTCTCATTAGATTCTGCTTCAGTATAGTAAACGCCAATGATTAAACCCAAAACAGCTAGTGAAAATATTAAGATAATCATGATGTTTTTCATTTCCATAAATATAATATTAATTTAGGGCATATATAAACGTAATAGAAAAGTATTTTAAGGGCCATATTCATAAGTTTAATGAAAGTTTAGAGAGGTGAAATATGAAAAACTCTATTAAAATTTTGTTAGGAGTAATCGTGGCATTATTAATTGTTGGCGGTGCTTTTGCATTAAATTCAATGAATAATGGTCCGGACATACAAAAAGACAATAGTTCAACAGATGTTGGTAGAGGTGATAATATGACATCTTCAAATAATGCAAACGCTTCACTAGATAATGATAGTGATATTGTAAGCGAGGAAATTAAATTTAACGCACAAAACGGCGAAGGATACTACCGTGAAGTAACTTACAGAGACGGGGGATTTCGCCAATTTGATGTGGAAACCGGTGAGCTTATCGGTTCTTCATACAGTTCCGACCAAAGCAAACTTCCGAGCTTGGAATGATTTAAAATGATTTTAAAGGACATATTGGATCATTTTGAAATCACCGAATCATTTCCCGATTATCTTTTGGAACAATCCTTCAATAAAGTGTTTTTAGATGGGGATTTTTCAAAGGAAGGAAATAACTATAAAATTGTAGCTAAAACAAGAAAGAAAGTCACTCATATAATGGTTCTAAAACCTGATGATGAATTTCCATTAACTGTCATATCCGAACTTCCTAACGGATTGTTAAATGGGATGAAATTCGGTTTAAATGAAGGTGATGTGACTTATATCAGTGAATTGTAGCTACATTCTTTTTTTTATTTTTAAGTATTTTTATATAATATTAAAAACTAAAATTATATTATAATAATTTAATTTTGTTGATATCATGGACAAAAAAGAGTTAATTAATTGCGGTAAAGTAAAAAGCGTATATAATTCTACAAATGATGATGAGGTCATTATTGAGTTTAGAGATGATATGACTGCTGGTGACGGTGAACGTAAAGAAGTAATGAACAACAAGGGGGCATATAATGCAATTATCTCTTCTAAAATCTTTAAGGTATTGGAAGAAAACGGCATTGAAACCCAATTCATCGATTTGCCAGAACCTAATGTCATGATTGCAAAGAAACTTGAAATGATTCCTATTGAAGTCATTGTCAGAAACATTGCTACAGGAAGTTTAATCCGTAAATATCCTATTGCAGATGGTAAAAGATTAAACCCGCCTATTGTCCAAATGGACTATAAGGATGATGAGTACCATGACCCTATGCTTAATGATTCCATAATCAAAGCTTTAGGAATTGCTACACAGGAAGAAATCGACATCCTAACTGAAAAGGCATTGAAAATCAATGAGGTTCTAACAGCTTTCCTGAAAGATGCTGGCATTATTTTAGTTGATTTTAAAGTCGAATTCGGTAAGGATAAAGACGGTAACATCCTTTTAGGTGATGAAATTTCTCCTGATGGATGCAGATTATGGGACAGTCAAACTTTAGACATGTTGGATAAAGAATTATTTAGAAAAGGAAAAGACAGCGAAGTTATGGATGCTTATATAGAAGTTTATAATAGAATTATTCCTGATGATGAAAAGGTGATTTAGATGTTATTCGATATTGAAGTGAAAATATCTTTAAAAAGTGGTATGTTAAACCCTGAAGCTACTACAATTGAAAGGTCTCTTGAATTGCTTGGTTATGATGTAAATAATGTTAAAACTGTTGAAATCATCAAATTCCAAATGGAAGGCGAAGACCGTGAAGCAATAAGGGAAAATGTAGTTGACATGTGTGAAAGATTACTTTGTAATCCGGTTATTCATGATTATAAGATTAATGTTATTCCACAGAATATGGCTTGTGGCAAATAGGTGTAAAAATGAAAATTGGAGTAATAAGATTTCCGGGAACCAATTGTGACAGGGATGTTGCACAGGCTATTGAATTGGCCGGTCTTACACCTGAGTATATTTGGTGGAGTGAGGAAAAATTAACAGATTATGATGGTATTGTTATTCCTGGAGGTTTTTCATACGGGGATTACTTAAGAGCAGGTGCAATGGCATCCATCACCCCTGTAATCGATGGAATCAAAGAATTGGTAAAAGAGGAAAAACCTGTTTTAGGAATCTGTAACGGCGCTCAAATTTTAGGAGAAATTGGTCTCGTTCCAGGAATTTTCATAACAAATGAAAATCCTAAATTCAATTGTGAGTGGGTTGACTTGAAAGTTTCAACCAATAGGACTCCTTTTACAAAAGCATTCAATAATAATCAGACCATTGCTCTTCCTATTGCTCATGCTGAAGGCAGATTTTATACAGAAAATATTGATTTGTTGAAGGATCAGGATCAAATTGTATTGCAGTTCGAAGGCAAAAACCCTAACGGGTCCATGGAAGCTATTACAAGCGTATGTGACGAATCAGGGCTTGTATGTGCCATGATGCCTCACCCTGAAAGGGCTTGTGAAAAGATTTTCGGTTCTGATGATGGTTTAAATTTCTTTAAAGGATTTTTATAGTGATATAATGGTAGTTTATTTGATTGGTGCAGGACCTGGAGATGCTGATTTAATAACTCTTAAAGCTGTAAAAGCTTTAAATAAAGCTGATGTTGTATTATATGATTATTTGGCTAATGAAGAAATATTGGCTCATGCTCCTGATACTGCAGAAAGAATATATGTCGGTAAAAAAGCAGGAGAACATTACAAGACCCAAGATGAGATAAATGAGTTGATTATCCAACAGGCTAAAAAACATGAAAATGTTGTAAGGCTTAAAGGAGGAGACCCATTTGTTTTTGGTCGTGGAGGAGAAGAAATATTGGCTTTAATGGAACATGATATCAAATTTGTAGTTATTCCAGGTGTAACTTCAGCTATTGGAGCACCAACTTCTCTAGGACTACCTGTAACTCACAGAGCGGTTGCAACTTCAGTTACTGTTGTAACAGGTCATGAAGACCCAACAAAAGAGGAAAGTCAAGTTCATTGGGATTATACAGCTGATACTTTAGTAATTTTAATGGGAATAGGAAATATTAAAGAAAACACAGCTGAAATTATGAAATATCGTTCAAAAGACACTCCCGTTTGTGCAATTGAAAGTGGTACATTGCCTGATGAGAATATTGTATTCGGAACTTTGGAAGATATTTCAGATAAAAAAATCAACACTCCTGCAATTTTGATTATTGGAGATGTTGTAAAACTTTATAAGGATATTTATGAGTATCAAAGGTGATTAGATGTGTGGAATTGTTGGTTGTATTTTGAAGGATGAAGAAGATGTAGCGCCAATCCTTTTTGACTGTATTTCAAAGCTGGAATATAGGGGCTATGACTCAATTGGATTAGCTACTTTTTTCGATGGTAAAATCCATATTAAAAAGGATAAGGGAAAAATTGAAGAAGTGGATAAGAAATTAAATCTCACTGATATGCCTGGAAACTTTGGTATAGCACATGTTCGCTGGGCAACACATGGAGACCCGTCCAAATTAAATTCACACCCTCATGTTGATGAAGACAAAACCGTTGCAGTCGTTCACAACGGTATTATCGAAAATTATTTGGAAATTAAGGAAAAACTGATTCTTGAAGGTCATGTCTTCAAATCTGACACTGACACTGAAGTCATCCCCCATTTGATTAAGAAATTCATGGATGAAAAGTTTGATTTGGAGCATGCCGTTAGAAAAACAATTGAAGTGATTGAAGGAGCATATGCGATTGCAGCAATTTCCATAAATGAACCTGATAAAATTGTTGCAACACGTAAGGATTCCCCGCTGATTGTTGGAATTGGGGAAAAAGGATATTATCTCGCTTCAGATTCACCGGCTATCTTGAAATATGCCCGTGATATAATATATCCGGAAAGAGGTGAAATCGTCATCATAGACAGGGACGGTGTTGTTGTTCATGATGAATTCGATAATGTGGTCAACAAAGAAATTGACACAATCAACTGGACTCCTGAAATGGCTGAAAAAGAAGGCTATGATCATTTCATGATTAAGGAGATTAATGAACAGGCAATTGCCGTTAGGAACACTCTAACTCAAAAGGATAACATTCAAAACATCATTGACGATGTTGGTGACATTCAAAGGATATGCTTTGTAGCTTGCGGAACATCATATCATGCATCATTAACAGGCAAATATCTTATTGAATCCCTTGCAGGAGTTCCTACTGATGTGATTTTGGCTTCAGAATTCAAATATTCAGCAAATACCTTAAATGATAATACTTTAGTTATTTTCATTTCTCAATCAGGTGAAACAGCAGATTCACTTAAGGCATTGGATGTTGCAAATCAGACATCAAAAACTTTAGGTATTGTAAATGTGGCAGGTTCTTCCATTACCAGAAGGGCCCAATATGTAATTCAAACTCAGGCAGGTCCTGAAATTGGAGTTGCGGCAACAAAGACCTATGTGGCCCAGTTAACATCAATCTATCTGTTTGCGGCATTGCTTGCTAAAAACAATGAACTGCTTAAGGAGCTTGACAAGGTGCCTGATTTCATTGATGAGTCTCTTGAAAATGTCGAATTTATTAAAGACATTTCAAAAAGATACAATTACGCACGTGACTTTTTCTATTTGGGAAGAGGCTATTCATACCCGACAGCACTTGAAGGTGCATTGAAACTTAAGGAAATCACTTATATTCATGGTGAAGGTTATGCTGCCGGTGAATTGAAACACGGTCCTTTAGCTTTAATTGATGAAGGAATCCCTGTTGTTGTTATCATTCCACCGGGAGACAATTATAGAAAGACCATGAGTAATTTAGAGGAAGTAAAATCCCGTGGAGCTAATGTGCTGGCTATTGGGGCTGATGATGATGAATCCCTCAGGGCAAAATCCAATGATGTTATTGCAATAAATTCAGAAGTCAAAGAAATTATTGCACCGTTGGTATACATCGTACCTTTACAGTTAATCGCATATTACATTACTCTTGAGAAAGGTCACGACCCTGATAAACCTAAAAATTTAGCAAAATGTGTAACTGTTGAATAAGGGTTTTTTTAACCTTATTTAATTTTTTCTTTTTTTAAGTATTATTCCTCAGTTTTTTAAATAAGGATTTGTTTTATCTTATTTTTTCGATTTTAAGCAGTTTAATTTTGTTTTATTTTATTTTGCTGTTTTTTCAATAATATTACTTGAAATGCTTTTTCATCTGTTTTTAAGACTTTTTAATGGTTTTATTGAATTTGAAATTTTTGATTTCAATGGATTTTTTTCTTTTAATAATAATTTCAATTAATTTAACATATTTATTATATTTTTTAACCTATAATTGCTTATTTTTACTTATTTAACATTATTTGAGCTTTTTTTCAAAATAAAAAGCTTTTTATACAAAAAGCTTGATACCATTAAATAAGAATGTTAGATGGAGTTAACGTTTATGTTTAATAAAAAATTAAAGATTGTGTTATTATTACTAGTTTTCATATTATCTATTTCTGCAGTTTCAGCTGCAGACAACAATGGAACTGATGATGTGATTGCTAGCGATTTGGATGATGAACCACCATCGATGGTTCCTCAAGATAGTTCAACAAATGAACAAGTTTCGTCAGAAGAATCCTCTTATTCTATGCAAGCTAATAATGTTACAATGTATTATAAGGGAACTAATAAATATTCAGGCGTTTTGACTAAAAACGGAAATCCTTTAGTTGGGGCTCCTGTTAATTTCTGGGTAAACGGCACTACCTATACAAAAAATACTGATTCAAACGGTAAAGTCACATTTGCTTTGTATAACTTAAAGCCGGGCACCTATATGGTTTCAATGGCTTATGGTCATTCAGCTACTTCTAAAAATACTATTACAGTAAAACATGTAGTTTCAGCAAGTAATGTTGTTGCATATTATAAGGCAGGTTCTACATTCACTGCTAAATTTTTAGATAGCACAGGAAAGGCTTTAGCCAATACTGACATTACATTCAAGTTTGTTGGATCTAACAGTTATACCAGAAAAACCAATTCCAATGGTGTTGCTTCAATAGCCCTTAATATGCTTGTTGGAACTTATACTATTAATTCCATACATCCTAATGGGGATATGGTAACCAATACAATCAACGTCAAGCATGCGGTTACAGCAAAGGATATGACTGTATGTAAGGGCGCTGAGTTCACCGCTAAATTTTTAGACGGTACAGGTAAGGCTTTGGCCAATAAGGATATCACATTCAAATTTGTTGGGTCAAATTCTTATACCAAAACAACCGATTCCAATGGTGTTGCTTCAATAACTCTTAATATGGCACCTGGAACCTATACCATTAAGTCAATACATCCGGGCGGAGATACAATTTCCAATAAAATCACTGTTAAGGATTCAATTGTTTCAAGTGATTTTGAAAAGCATTATTTGAGTGCCAAAGTATTCACCGCCAGATTCTATGGTACAGACGCCAAACCATTGGCAAATTCAAATGTTAGATATTACACTAATCAGGACTATACCATAAAAACCGATGCAAACGGTTATGCTAAAATTTCTGTAAATTCATTTCCGGGGACTTATTCCATTCAATTGATTAATCCGGTCACTGGAGAGAAAAAAACAAACAAAATCAAGGTATTGTCTCCTATAGATGCTCCTGCAACAATAACCACTTTTGCGGGAACAAATACAAAGTATAAGCTTACCTTGTACGTCAGCGAATCTTTAGCCAAAAACAAAAAGATGAATATTTATGTTGATGGAGTTAAAAAGACGGTTACAACTGATGACAATGGTGTTGCAACTTTAACTTTCAAATTTGATAAGAAAGGAACCTATTATATTAAACCTGTCGATCCAAGGACAGGCTATCAGTTCAGTACAAAAGTTACAGTCAATCGTGCTACCATTGTTGCTTCAGACGTTGTGGCCATTGAAGGCATTACTACTAAATTCACTGCCACCCTTTTGAATCTAGACGGCAGTGTTGCAAAAAACACTAAAATGAAGATAACAATCAATAATGTGGCAAAGACTCTTACAACAAACACCGATGGTGTTGCTACTTATAGCTTCAAGCTCAATGAAGGCACATATAATGCAGTATGTGAAGATTTGAAAACGGGTTATAAGTTAACCAAAAAGGTCTATGTTTTAGGTAAGGGGACCAATGTTTATGATGAAAATGGTGTTTCTCTTGATGGAAAAACTATTTTAGCTATTGGTAGGCCGTCAACAGCAAGTGAAGAGTCAAAATATGGTTATACTTTCTATAAGGTACAGTTAACAAGAACATGTTCATACTGTGGAAGCCATAATCTTTATTGGAGCATTTTCTTTGCAGGTAATGAATATGATAACTGGGGCCGTTTCCCTGCAACCGGTAACATGGAAGGGGGAAGTGCCGAAGGTATTATAATCTGCGCTGACTGTGACTCTGACTGGTCCATTTATGGACATAACCACGGTGGTGGCGGTGGAGATTTAACTGCTTTGACTACTCCGGTAAAAACTACAAAACAGGACGCTTATGACCTTTTAGCAGGAGATTATGTTTATATAAAAGATTAATAATTTCCTGATTTAACTTTTTTTAATCTTTTTTTCATATCCAGAATTCTGTTTCTGGAGTTGTTTTTTTCATCCTGTATTTTAGAGTAATTATTTTCGCATTCAATAATATAATAAGCTTCTTTTGATGTTGTTGATGGAATGTTCATTTTTTCCAAGTTACGCTCAACGCGTCTTTTCAGTTTTTCATCATCCATTTCGTCGCCTAAAAATATTGGTGTCTTGACGGCCGAGGATATTTTTGTGTTGTGGCGTGCAGCATGCCTTTCTTCTGTTCTGTTATTCAAAATAGTTTCACTGCTGCTGTTTAAATTAGGGTCTCTGAATGGTATTCCGACATCGGAAAGCGCAATCCTAATCTCATCATTCTTTGGAAGGGCGGTATCCAACATTAGTGGATTGGGACTGGCCAGTGTTCCGCCTTGTTTTCTTCCAAAAATAGGGCCTTGGCCAATGTAAAAGTCAGCTTCAATGAATCCTGCTCTAACTGGTGCTGATGAGGTATAGGTTGCAACGATTCCATCGTCCTTTATTACCCGTCTGAATTCCTTAAAAAATTCAATTGAAAACAGTTCCGGAGCCATATTTTGACTGAACGGATCCAGAAATATTGCATCATATGAATCGTCTTTTAGTTTCTGCACGGTCTGTCTTGCATCCTCAATATAGACGTTGATGCTGATGTTTTGTGGAATTTCGCCTTTTTCCAATTCCAATGTCGCATAACCTTGTTTTATCAATTCATTTTCAATGGCCTTTTTTGTAATATCATGTTCCTTAATGGGGGATGGGACCAACAGGCCGCATGCAAGTGTTGCTTTTGAGATTTCCACCATGTCTATGGTTAGATTTTTATCGGAGTTCTTTAAAAAATCGGATATTGCGGCAGATGTGTTGTATCCCAGTCCTGCGCAGATGTCCAAAATCGCAATATCATCTTCATAGTTGAACTTCATCGGCTTGATAAATTTCTCAAATGACTCACTTATTGCACCTGTAGATGTATGAAGTGTTTCAATTTTGTTATTTATTTCTTTTGAATTAATAGAATAAGATCCATCATCAGTTAAAACAAAATAATCGTTGTAAGTATCAAAAAAATTAAGCCTACTTTCATTATTTCGACTACTTCTTTCTTTACTAAAATATTCATTCACCAAATCAAAAATATCATCGTTAATAATTCTGGCACTATTTTCGTAACTCATCTTATCTATAATAAATTTAGTTTTTTTAATATTTATTGATTATTTTTAATTTGCCACAATTTTCGACTCTCAGCTATTTTTAATGATTTGATTTATTTTTTTAATTGTCATATGAGCAAAATTTATATAATTTCTAATTAAAATTTAATTTAGATAAGTAGTAACTCCATTTTTTGGAGATGATTTTTTTTAAAAAAGAATTATTTTTGCCTTTAATATTTTATTTTAGGCATATTTATTATTAATAATACAATTAAGGTTATATAAATGTTTGAAATTAAAGCAAAAGATAATATGGGTCGTGTTGGAGTTTTAAAAACCAAACATGGTGATGTAAGGACTCCCGCATTGATGCCGGTTATTCATCCGCGAAAGCAAGCAATAGAAGTCGGCAAATATGGTGCTGATATTGTTATTACAAATGCATATCTAATTTATAAAGATGAAGAACTGAAGCAGAAAGCCATTGATGAAGGTTTACATAAGTTAATCAACTTCGATGGCCCAATAATGACCGATTCAGGTTCATTTCAGTTATCTGTTTATGGTGATGTGGAAATAACAAACAAGGAAGTAATAGAATTTCAGGAATTAATCAAAACTGACATCGGAACTAGCCTGGACATTCCGACAGCTCCTTTTGTTGAAAGGCAAAAAGCTGAAAGCGATTTGGAAATAACTCTGGAAAGGGCAAGGGAAGCAGTCGAATTCAAAAAGGAACAGAATATGGAAATGCTTTTGAATTCCGTTGTTCAAGGTTCAACTTTCCTTGATTTAAGACGTGAATGTGCACGTGAATTGTCCAAACTCGATGCTGATTTGTATCCAATTGGAGCGGTTGTTCCTTTAATGGAATCATATCACTATAAGGATCTTGTTGATGTTGTAATGAATTCAATGAAGGAACTGCCTGACAATACCGCACGCCATTTGATGGGTGCCGGCCATCCGATGATATTTGCATTGTGCGTTGCAATGGGATGCGACCTGTTTGACTCAGCAGCCTATATCCTATATGCTGAAGATGATAGGCTTTTATCAACAAGAGGCACATTCAAACTGGAAAACTTGCAGGAAATGCCATGCTCTTGTGAAGTGTGCGCCAAATACACTCCTGATGATTTAAGGGCAATGCCTAAGGAACAGAGAAGGGATCTGATTGCCAAACATAATCTATATGTTTCATTTGCAGAGTTAAGATTAATCAGGCAAGCCATATATGATGGCAACTTGATGGAACTCGTTGAAGAAAGATGCAGAGCACACCCTGCACTGTTGGAGGCTGTAAGACAGCTTGGAAACTATTCAAGTGATTTAGAAAAATATGACCCTAGAAGCAAAAAATCAGCATTCTTCTACACAGGCCCTGAATCCTTGTGCAGAAGCGAAGTGTTAAGGCACATGCAGAAATTGCGTGAAATGCCTAAAAAACGAGATTTGATAATACTTCCTCCAACAAGAAAGCCTTACTCAAAATTCATCTCCGGAAAACTGGGGGAATTTTATATTTATGGAGCTGAACAGGAAATAGATTTGGATAATACTGACTTTATGGTTTTGGATGTTCCGTTCGGATTGATTCCACTGGAAATTGATGAAGTCTATCCTTTAAGTCAAAATGATGCGCCAAAAACACGTGATGTTGACAGCATAGAATTTGTAGAGGATTTCATATCTGAATTTGTAGAATATTATGAGCAGGTATTGATTCATTCAAAAATAATTAAGGATCTTGATGTTGGCCTTTACAACAAATGCACTGATTCAAATGAAATAAGATACAAAAAGGATGATGTCAAAAAGATAAAGGCCATTGCAGATTATCAATTTGGAGTTGGTGCCGGAGAAGCACTCTTTACAGGAAACATCAACATTGAAAAAAGTAAAAAAACAGGAAAAATCAGACATATCTATGACGGCAAAACATTGATTGTAAATATGAGGGCTTCAGATTCATATTTGATTTTGTCAAAAGAAGGTGCAAAAAGGCTTCACAATGCAATGCCATATCCTAAAAATAGGGTTGTTGTAAATAAGGATTCAGAACCGTTTGCACTTGACGGTAAAAGCGTATTTTCCAAATTCGTTGTCGAATGCGATGAAAATATCAGGGCAAAGGATGAAGTATTGATTGTAAATGAAGAGGATAAATTACTTGCTTATGGAAAATCACTGTTAGGAGCCTGTGAAATTGAATCATTCAATACAGGACAGGCCATTAAGACACGTAAAGGAATGAAAAAGTGATAATATGAAAGATAATGATAAAGTTAACACAGGCCACAATATTGAAGATAAGGAATTAATAATAAATGCAAGAAAACCCGTCGGTGAATTGGGCCATCAGATATTGGACAGAATGAATAAATCCCATGAATCAATGGCACAATGGGGAGTCAGTCACTTTCAAATTAACGAAGACAGCAAAATATTGGACATCGGATGCGGCGGCGGAAGAAACATTGAACGTTTCGCAGAACAAATCTCTGAAAACGGAAGGGTTGTTGGAATCGACTATTCAGAGGTAAGTGTTGACAAATCAATTGCATTGAATAAGAAGTTTATTGATGAGGGAATCGTAAACGTTTTGCAGGGTTCCGTTTCTCAAATGCCTTTTTACGATGAGACTTTCGATATTGCAACCGCTTTTGAAACTATTTATTTCTGGCCAGATTTCATAAATGATTTAAAAGAAGTAAATAGGGTTCTTAAAAAAGGTGGATTCATATTCATTTGTAATGAAGCAGTATATAGGGAAGGTGAAATGGATAAATATGATGATCTTGTTGAATTATTAGACATGAAAATCTATTCAGAAGATGTTTTGGAAGAATCCCTTAAGACTGCGGGCTTTGATGATTTCAAGGCTTATATCAATGATGAAAACGATTGGATTTGCGTGACAGCTAAAAAGATCTAATGTAAAAATTCGGATAATAATGTAAACAGTATTTGAAATATGGGTTTGTCGATTTCACTGATGCTTGTTAGTATTTGTGCTTTCTTTTGGACAATCTTAACTGTCCAATATATGGATCCATATAAAATCTATGTCTAGCCATGTCCGTTTCGATTATAGTGTACTTTGCTGTAATCATTTTGGTTAGAACAGTTGATTCTGAGGATAAACTTATTATTAAACAAATAACCGGTAAATAATGCAAAGATTTATATATTATTAAAACATAAGTTTATTTGTTGTTACTTTTCATGCGGTGTTAGTCCAGCCTGGTTAAGACTCTAGCCTGCCACGTTAGAGACCCGGGTTCAAATCCCGGACGCCGCATTTTTTTATGCAGTCGTGGTATAGTCTGGTTATTACTTGGGCCTTCCAAGCCTACAACCCGGGTTCGAATCCCGGCGACTGCATCTTGGATAATTACTTTTTTAAAAATTCTTATTTTGTTTAAATAATCCTTTTTTTTAGTTAATTTTATATAATAATAAATATAAAATATAAATAATTAAATTAATTTTTAATTTGGTTAAGATTATTATTTTATGGTGATTTAATGGTAGGAATAGTAGGATATGGGGCGCATGTTCCCTCATATAGGATTAAGGTAGAAGAAATTGCAAAGGTATGGGGTGATGACCCTGTAGCTTTATCAAATGGATTGGTTGTTAATGAAAAATCCGTACCTTCTGCCGATGAAGACACTGCAACCATTGCAGTTACTGCTGCTAGATACGCTCTAGCAAGAGCTCAAATTGACCCAAGCAAGATTGGTGCTGTTTATGTAGGTTCAGAATCACATCCATATGCAGTAAAACCGACTGCTTCCATTGTAGCTGAAGCGGTTTGTGCAACTCCAAAGTTGACTGCAGCTGATTTGGAATTTGCATGTAAAGCAGGTACTGCTGGTATTCAAATGTCTATGGGTCTTGTAAAATCAGGAATGGTAGAATATGCACTTGCTATTGGTGCTGATACATCACAAGGAGCTCCTGGAGATGCTTTGGAATACACTGCATCTGCTGGTGGAGCAGCTTATATCATCGGTGAAAAGGATACTCTTGCAGACATCAATCACACATGCAGTTTCACAACCGATACACCTGATTTCTACAGAAGAGAAGGCCAAGACTACCCATCTCACGGTGGTCGTTTTACAGGAGAACCAGCTTACTTCAAGCATGTATTAAGCGCTGCAAAGATGCTATTCGAAGAAACTGATTCCAAACCTGAAGATTATGATTATGCTTGTTTCCATCAACCTAACGGTAAGTTCTACTTAAGAGCAGGTAAAAAGTTAGGTTTCACATCAGAACAAATCAAACAAGGATTATTAACTCCAAACATTGGAAACACTTATTCTGGTGCTGTACCTTTAGCATTGTCCAATATTTTGGATGTTGCAGAACCTGGAGATAATATTTTCGTTATCTCTTATGGATCAGGTGCAGGAAGTGATGGTTTTACAATAACTGTTAAAGATGAAATTGTTGAAAGAAGAGAATTAGCTCCAAAAACACAGGAAATCATTAATGATAAAACATACGTTGATTATGCTGTTTATGCTAAATTCAAAGGTAAAATTAAAATGTAAGGGGGCTTAAATATGAGAGATGTTGCGATTATAGGAGTTTCACAGACAAAATTTGGTGAATTATGGGATTCCTCTTTTAGAGACTTGATTGCTGAAGCCGGTGTAAAGGCACTGGTTGACGCAGGTATTGATGGTGATGATATTGAAGCAATGTTTGTTGGAAACATGTCCTCAGGACTTTTCGTAGAACAGGAACACATTGCAGCTCTTATTTCCGATCACGTAGGTCTTAATCCAATTCCAGCAACAAGAGTTGAAGCTGCTTGTGCTTCTGGAGGATTGGCTTTAAGACAAGGTATTATGGCAGTTGCATCTGGTTATCATGATGTCGTAATTTCTGCAGGTGTTGAAAAGATGACTGATGTGGTTGACGCCACTCCAGCTATTGCTACTGCATCTGACCAGGAATGGGAAGCACAGCAAGGAGCTACATTCCCATCATTATATGCAATGATTGCAAAAAGACACATGTACGAATACGGCACTACTCGTGAACAATTGGCACAATTTTCAGTAGTCAACCATAAGAATGCGGCTAAAAATCCAAATGCCCAGTTCCCATTTGAAATCACCGTAGATAAGGTAATAAACTCCACTATGGTGGCAGATCCATTAACACTTCTTGACTGTTCCCCTGTAAGTGACGGAGCAGCAGCTGTTGTAATGGTGCCTGCTGAAATGGCAAAGAAATACACTGACACTCCGATTTATGTAAAGGCTTCTGCACAAGCTTCCGGAACATTAACATTACACGACAGAAAAGATATCACTACCATTGAATCTACTAAAGTGGCTTCCAGAAAAGCTTATGAAATGGCAGGAGTTACTGTAAAGGACATTGACGTGACTGAAGTGCATGATTGTTTCTCAATCAACGGACTTTTAGCTGTTGAAGACTTAGGATTTGCCGAAAAAGGTAAAGGTGGAATAGCTATTGAAGAAGGACAAACTGAAATTGATGGTGATTTCCCAATCAACTCTTCAGGTGGTCTTAAGGCACGTGGACACCCATTAGGTGCTACAGGTATTGCTCAAGCTGCTGAAATCGTATGGCAACTTAGAGGAGAAGCAGGCGGACGCCAAGTTGAAGGTGCAGAAATCGGTATGACCCACAACATTGGAGGAACCGGTGGTACTGCAGCCGTACATATTTTCGGAAGAGATTTATAAATCTCTTTTACTTTTCTTTTTTTTATAATAATTAATACTCCCGCTTTGATGCTAAGCTGGGGATGGACAACTTCTGCAAAAGTTCAGGGAGACATTACTGAATCTGGGCATTTGCATCAATATTATCTTTGTAAACCTCATTTGCAAAAGCCACAGGCGTTTTATATAATCTTTCAGAGAATCATGTTCAAAAACTCCAATTGAAATATTTCTATTCAGAAGACAAGTGAAACACTTTGAACACATTTTATTATGGTGTCGTATATTTTATACAAATATATACTTTAATGTTTATTTTTTTTGATTTCAATGTGAAAAGTATAAAAGGTACTAAATGAATAATATTATTATGGAATCAAGAAAATTTGGCATATTGATAATTTTTATACTCTCTATTTTAACAATTTCTTGTGTCAGTGCGGAGGATTTAAACAATACTGATTCAGTAATGTTAAGCCAGGATTTGAATCAAAGTGTAATGCTGCATAATTCAGATATGGATAATGAAACAATCCTTGCTTCAGGTTCAAACGTTAGTGAAACGCTTTCAGAGCCTCCTTCAGCACAGAACAATAAACCAGAGGGGATATATGGAATTGTTGATTTCGGTTCAAATGTAATCGGATTGAATATATATGATGTGCATAATAATGAAGTAACAAAAAAGATTTCTCTGGCAGAATCTTCTGTTGTCTCTTCCTACACTCAAAACAACAAGTTAACTCCCGAGGGCATTGAAAAGCTAATTTCCATACTTGAATATTACAGTGAAGTAATGCAATCAAATGGGGTAATAAAGGATTACGTTTTTGCAACAGCAAGCTTAAGGAAAATAGATAATCCTGACGAAGTGGTAACCGCTGTAAAAAATAGATTGGGCATTGATATTCATGTTATAAGTGGTGAAAAGGAAGCAGAACTTGGTTTTAAGGCAGTTAAAGAAATGGACCTTACTAATGATAATGGATTGTATATAGATTTGGGTGGGGGAAGTTGTGAAATTATTTATTTTGTAAACAGGAATCCCTCAATAGTGGCCAGTATGCCTTTCGGGTCAAACTCAGCCTATAATGAATTTGTCAACGGAACTTTTCCAAATGAAACAGAAAGACTCAATATTCAAAACATGACATTAAGCGAGTTAAAAAAATTGGACATCAAAAATACAAATCCAATTAATGATTTATATGGTACTGGAGGCACTGTTTATGCCACCAAGCTGATGTTGAATTCACTTGGCTTCATAAATGAGGATGAAACTGTCATTCCTGTTTCAATGTTGGATGAACTGTTGGATAATATCAAGGATGATACAGAAGAAAACCGTCAAAAAATAATTGATGTTGTTCCTAGTAGGCTTAATACCCTAATACCTGGAATCATTATTGTCAAAACGATTTTGGAGTATTATAATATGGAAAATCTACATTACTGTACTGGGCAGATTGATGATGCGGTCTTATTTGAGCTCCTTGAAAATGAAAGTTCTAAGGATGTGCCTGTTGATCCGTCT
Organism: Methanobrevibacter sp. YE315; assembly: GCF_001548675.1. Classification (NCBI taxonomy): domain Archaea; kingdom Methanobacteriati; phylum Methanobacteriota; class Methanobacteria; order Methanobacteriales; family Methanobacteriaceae; genus Methanobrevibacter; species Methanobrevibacter sp. YE315. The sequence goes on along the minus strand of NZ_CP010834.1, from coordinate 1,507,921 downwards.
TCAGAAAATGTGTCTTCCAACAGCAGTTCTGAAATAGTAAAGGTTTCATCTAAAATTATTGCCAATCCAACAGGAAACCCTATTGCAATGTTGGTGCTGGTGCTGTTTTCACTTGTTATTTCATGCCGTAAAAGATGAACTTTAACTTTCAATCGGAAATGTTAAAGAGGTAATGTTATAAAAGAAGTTTCAGATTCATCATATATTAACAATAAGTGGATAGGGCCTAACAACCCTATAATTTATTTTTTCTTCTATTGCTTTCTAGCTAAATTCTTATTTGAGATATTTGTTAATTTTACTAAGTCATGCTATTCTTGCACTATTGGATAAAGATTATAATGCTGGCGTAGTGAAATTAAAGTATATTTAAATAATTGTATGAAATTCTTTACATATTCTAAAAAAACTTTATATATTAAAAATATATAATAATGGGGGCAATATTATGAACAGAAAGATAATATTATTGGTTTTAAGTGTTTTCATTGTTGCTTTTGCAGCTGGAAGCGTAATTGCTGCCGATGCAAAGGAAAACACTGAAATAAAAATGTTGAATGAAAAAACATTGAAGAATGGAGACAATATTGAATTACAACTTGTAGATGCACAAGGCAATCCAATTGCATCTCAAAAACTAAACATCAGCTTTGAAGCAAACGGAAAATTTGAAAACTACTCAGTGGTCACTGATAAGGATGGAAATGCGTACCTGGTTTTATATAATGAAGAACTGGGTGTTCATAAAGTAATTGTCAATTACACAGGCAACGAAAAATATAATCCATGCAAACTAGAAGAAAATATTACAATAGTTGAAGGTTCCTCCACTAGTGAAGACACTGAATCCAATTCAACTGCCAGCACAGTGCAATATGATAATGCAACTGCTAAAAATTCCACTTTAAAAGATAATGAAACATTATTCTATTGTGCTGAATACAACTTCTATTACAATTCCGATGGAGTTATTGTAGGCGGTCAAAATGACGGTGCCGATGCATATGAAATTTATACTTCATATAAGGAAGCTGAAAGAAAAGGAAGCTTCTTTTTAGAATAACTTCATTTTTTTAGAGCTATTTAAATAGCTCTTTTCTTGTTTTTTTTAATATTATAGAGTTATAGAGATCATTTTGACAACTGATTTTGTTTAATAGTTAATGAATAAATTTCACAATAATTGCGTATAATCTCGGATATATTATGCAAATTACTCCACAAAACTTGTTAAAAGGAATTTCAAGCTTCACGACCCTGATTCTCCATTAGTGATTGGTAAGGTTAAATGATGAAGTGGTAAAAGAGGTCAGGGAGCCTAGTTATATTGAAACTTATGAAAAAGTCGTACCACTTACACATACTTTTCAATCAGTTTTGTTTTAAAATTGTATCTGAAGATGTTTATTGAAAAATAGGAAAACTAACCGGATTAGAATAATGAAAATAGATTAAATCATGCCTGTTGCAAATAAAACCAGATTTGCAATACTTGCAGAACCAAGGTAAGTTCCAGAAATTACAATTATTGCTATAATGATTCCTTTCCAACCAATCTTCTTAAACTCTTCCCAATCGTTACCGATTGCAATACCGACATATGCTAAAAATGCAGTGCATATTGTAGTTAATTCAATTTGGGAAACATAAGGAATTATGATGTCTGAGGTTGGAACTCCAGGGATGGCTAAAAAAATACCGATTAAACTTATATAAATGATTGATGATATGTCCCATGGAATTATCCTCTCAAGGCACATTCCGATAAGGGTAATAATTGAAATTATTAGCATTCCGATGAATACATCAAGCAAAGGGGTATGGTAACCTATGAAATTTCCAACTGTGACAATGATTGAGAACAGTACAAGAAAAGTGACCCATCTTTCAATCTTACCTGAACTTAAATCCTCAGAAGTGGCATATTTATCATCTTTCACTCCTTCAATAGCATATTCATCATCAATGGTTTTCCCCTCACCTTTACCTATGATTGGAGATAGCCATTTATACAATTTTTCTGCAAGAGGCAAGGAAATGAACATGCACATGTAAATGCCTAAACAAAAAGAAAGAATGTTGCTGCATCCTGCAAAGGCCTCCAATTGGGTAGCCATAGCAGGGTACATATGCACCAATGGAACCAACGCTGCAGCATTCATACTTGCACTTCCTATGCCTGAAGCCATTGCAAAGGCATATGAATGGTAAGGTATGAGGGAAATGCTTATGCTTGCCAAAAAGCTGATATATGGAGTGCCGATAATGGATCCTATTACAAAAATGGCTAAGACTCCCCGTGTCTCAGGGGATTTGAAACCATAATTATCGATAATGATTCCCAAGTTCGGTTCACGGCAAATGGAACTTGCCATACCGATTACTTCTCTTCTAAATCCTAAAAGCAAAGCAACAGGCAATGCTATAAGAGTACCTAAATCCCCCAAAAGCTGTAAAATCAAGGCAGGGCCGACATTAAAAATAATATCAATAGATTGTCCACTTGAAATAGCTAATTTAGCAATTAAGGCTCCTATAAATAAAACCATAGCTCCTTCAGCTACTTTTGATTGCTTCTCACCTACAAATTTTATAGGTTTTGCTAAAAAAAGAGCCAAACCCATAATTAGAGCATATATTAAAGGCAATAATAAAACACTTATGGTATCAGTGATTCTAATCTCTTTAACTCCAATGGCCATTGAGATGACAACTAGAACAAGACAGACTATATGCAAGTTATATTCCTTCCATGGGGGTCGTTTCTTAATTGCCCTATCAGTTTTTCCCCTAAATGTCTCTTGTGGTTTATTATTTGATATAAAATCTCCTCCTAAAAGAAAAGAAATTTGGCATTGTTTTTAAATTTTTTCTCTAAATGAACGTGGAGTTGTTGGTCTTGGAATATCCTTATGAAATTCAGCAGCCAAATCCATAATTTCCACTGAGATATCACCCATTCTTTCGAATGATTTCACTACACGTGATATGTATATATAATAATTAGACATTTCAATATCCTCAAAAGAAGTTTCAACCATCTGATTAGCGATAAGATTCATAGCTTTTTGTTGAGTTTCATGGATTTTTTCTTCTGTATCCTTCAAATTTCCACGTGATTCGATATTACCATTAATAAAGGCATCAGTTGCATATGAAATTGATTTTTGTGCGTATTTATGCATTTTTTTTAATATGCCTAAAAGTTCATCATCGACGGGGGACTTCTCATTAATGACAAATTTGGCAATATGGCCAGAATAATCTCCAATGCGTTCATAATTGTATGCTGCTTCGCTGAATAATAAAATTTTAGAAAGTTTGGAATGAGGATCAACATCAATGATAGTTTCAACAGAGGAACGAACTTTTTCATACATATTATTTGTGGTAAAATCCAGTTTTAAAGCTTGTTCTGCCAATTTCTTATCATTATTCAAAATAGCATCAAAAGACATCTGAACCTGTTCTTTAACATGCTCGCTCATGCTGCTTAGCATGTTTTCAATTAAAAAAAAGGCTGAATGTTGTTTTATATTAAAAATGGGATTTGAAGAACCATATATTTCATCATATTTATTCAAATCGATGACATAAGCCCTTTTGACAATATTTTCTTCAATTAACGGTTTAAGCAATTGAGTAACATATCTGCGACTGATTTCTAATTTTTCAGCAATTTCATCTTGAGTAGCCGGTTTATCATAAAAAATAACATCCAAAATATCTTCTAAAGTCTTATCGCTCCGTGCCATTGGAAATCATCCCCATCAATTAAATTTAAAATATTAACTTCAAAGAAATTTTATTGTGAATGCAAACATATTCATATTTGCATATAATAAAAACAATGATTTTACTCTATTTAAACTTTGCTAAAATGTGAATTTTTATTCATAAAATGTGAATTAAATTAAGTGAAAAACATATTTCAAAAATCATGATTTCCGATAATGAGAATTAAAAATAATGAAAATATATTTAAACGAAATAAAAAGACATGGGAGTTTCAACATGTTTTCATTGGAAGAATTATTGCATTTCAAAAAAATTATCAAAAAAAGATTTCCATGTTGCAGTTTAAAATATGATTCAAATAGTAAAAACCCGTTGATGTTAAAGTTATTATTTTTAGGATTATACTTTAGGCATTTTTTCTTTAATACTCTTATATGTGATATTTTCACATTTTTCATGTTCCGTATGTCACAGTGTAAGAGAATTCATATTCCAAATAGGAATCGTTAATGTTAGGTTAGCTATTGGAAATGCCGTGAACGGATTCATTACATGATATTAAATGAAAACATTAACTGTTATAAGCTTTTTCCAAGCCTGTAAGCTTCATCGGGATATCTGGAAAATTTTGTCATTGACGGAGTTCCGCAGCCGTAACCTAAAACTCTACCGCAGTCAGTCAAATTAAGATATCTGAGCAATGTATCATAGTGAGCTTCAAGAGCATCAAATGTCCAGTCATCTGAATTATACGCAACTGTCAAAAGCGCAGATTTCATGTGCTTTTGCTGGATTGAGAAATTTCTTGAACAGAACCTGTCAATTAATATTTTAAGTTGGGCAGACATTCCGTAATAATATAGTGGAGTTACAAAAACGAGCATATCTGCATTTAATATTTTTTTTCTGAATTCATCCATATCATCACTTAAAGAGCATTCGCCTTCATATCCGCAGTGTACACATCCTATGCATGGTGAAATGTCTGCATGAGCGGCATCTATTTCATCAACATTGTGACCTGCTTCGATTGCTCCTTTAATGAAACTGTCAGCCAGCATATTTGATGAGCCTTTTCTGTTTGGACTTCCTTTCAAAACCAATATTTCCATATTAAAACCTCAAAATTAAAAAAAATAAAGTTAGTGTAAAAAAAACTAACTATAAATTTTCACGGTAAAACTCTACAATTTTTTCAAATGGAATCACGTCTGTTTTATAATAGAGATCTGTGTGAACCGCATCAGGTATAATCATCAGTTCCTTGTTGTCTCCAGTTAATTTGGCGAATTCGTCTTCAGAGAAATATCTGGAGTGGGCATTTTCGCCGTGAATTATTAAGACGGCTGACCTGATCTCATCGGAGTATGCAATTATAGGCTGTGAAATGAATGACATGCATCCGGTCATGTTCCATCCGTCATTTGATCCGGGAGACCTTGGATGGTAGCCTAACTCTTCAATGTAAAAGTCATGATAGTCCTTTACGAATTGAGGCAAATCGTCAGTGACTTCTTTAACCACTCCTCCCATTCTTGCATATTCCCCATTTTTGTAGTCTTCGGTTCTCTGACTGTTCAGGGCAACTTTCATTTCATGTCTTGCATCGGCAGTATCCGCTTCATCATTGTATCCCTTTGCAATTTGGCGGGTCATGTTGTACATTGTGGATGTTACTGTCGCTTTGATGCGTGTATCAAGGGATGCCGCATTCAATGCCATTCCTCCCCATCCGCATATTCCGCAGATTCCGATTTTATCTGCATCCACTTCGTCATTGGTTGCCAAAAAGTCAACTGCAGCCTGGAAATCCTCGGTGTTGATGTCGGGGGATGCCATGAAGCGAGGTTCGCCTCCGCTTTCGCCTGTAAATGAGGGGTCAAAAGCTATTGTTAAAAAGCCCATTTCAGCTAATGTCTGTGCATAGAGTCCTGAAACCTGTTCCTTAACGGCACCGAATGGTCCTGCACATGCAATGGCCGGCAACTTGCCATCGACATCCAATGGCTTGTATAAGTCTGCAGCCAAAGTTATTCCATAACGGTTAATGAATGTTACTTTTTCATGATGCACCTTGTCGGATTTGTCAAAGACCTTGTCCCATTCTTCAGTCAATACTAGATTTTCACATTTCATGATTATCACTTGATGTTAGTTTCTTAAACAAAATATTTAAAGGTTGTATTTGTCAAAATTAGTTATGTAATAGAACAATGCAAAATATAAAAATAAGGGGTATATTATGTCTTTATTTAAAAAAATTACTTTAATCATTATAATTTTAAGTTTGATTGCTTTATCTGCAGCCAGTGCAAAGGATATGGATGATAATATGATTAAAATAAAAGTAAATGATGATGTCTTTGATGTTGAGTTGGAAAACAATTCCGCAACACAGGAACTGCTGAAGGCATTGGAAAAAAGCAATGTCACCGTAAATGCAACAGATTACGGAAATTTTGAAAAGGTCGGGGATTTGGGTTTCTCTCTACCGACAAATGATGAAAACTTCAATACTTCTCCTGGAGACATTGTGCTGTATCAGGGAAATCAGATATCATTGTTTTATGACTCACATTCATGGAGTTACACAAAGATAGGAAAAATACAAAATGCAGATTCAAATCAGTTAAAAGATATTCTGGGCACCGGAGATGTGGTATTGGAGTTAAGTTTAAAATAGATATTAAGTCGGCTTTAATCAGTTAGATTAGGAAATAACCTTAAAGAAAATGAAATAAGTTCCTTTATTTAATTAAGGATTGCTGCGTGGTAATATGAAATATGTTAAGTTGGGAAATTCGAATTTGAAGGTCAGTAAGGTTTGTATGGGATGCATGGGATTTGGAGACCCGAATAACGGAATGCATACCTGGACGTTGCCCGAAAGGGAATCCATTGAAATCATCAGCCAGGGGATGGACAGTGGAATAAACTTTTTCGATACCGCTATAGGCTATCAAAACGGAACTTCAGAGCAGTACCTGGGAAAGGCGATTAGGGAAAATGCCGTAAGGGATGATATTGTCGTTGCCACCAAATTTCTGCCGAGATCTGAAGAGGAAATCAAAAACAATGTTTCAGGCCAAAGGCACATCCATAATTTTGTTGAAAAGAGCCTTGAAAATTTGGGCCTTGACTACATTGACCTCTATATTTATCATATGTGGGACTATAATACTCCAATGTATGACATTCTCGAAGGCTTGAATGAGGTCATAGATGAGGGAAAGGTAAGATATATAGGGATTTCGAACTGTTTTGCATGGCAGCTTGCAAAGGCAAATGCGCTTGCGGAATCTGAAGGATTTGCAAAATTCGTCTCTGTTCAGGGTCATTACAATCTGATTTTCAGAGAAGAGGAGCGCGAAATGATTCCTCTTTGCAAAACCGACAACATTGCAACAACCCCTTACAGTTCGCTTGCTTCAGGAAGGCTTTCAAGGCTTCCAGGTACTGAATCAAAAAGGCTCAATGAGGATTTCTATGCCAAACTGAAATACGAGTCAAGCGAATCCAAGGATTTGGAGATAATCAAAAGGGTTGATGAACTGGCACAAAATTATGGCGTTTCAATGACTGAGGTCTCTCTGGCCTGGCTTTTGACCAAGATCACTTCCCCTATTGTCGGGGCAACCAAAACACATCATGTTGAAGGTGCGGTCAATTCAGTGGATCTGGAATTGTCCGATGATGATATTGGCTATTTGGAGGAGCCATATGTTGCACACGACCTTGTGGGGGTCATGGCAGACAATAAGGTTACTGCCAGTGATGATGATAGGGTATGGGCCAAGCACACTAAAGTGATATAATTCAAAAAGTAATGATTATATTTATTAGAGGTCAAACTCCTCATCAGGATCCAAGAGGAATTTGATTTCGACATGACCATCTTCCAGATAGAAATGGCCGAAGTCCCACTGCCTTAAGTCGTATTCATTGGCTATGGTCGGACTGGCGGAACGAACTTCCTTAGTCAGTTCGTCATCTTCAACGATTTTTGCGATTCCGTCATAGCGCATGATTTTGTTTCCGTGCCATGCCAAAATTTCAACATGAGGATTTTCCTGAATCTGTTTAAAGATGTTTTTATGGGTTCCTGTGGAGAAGAATATCTTATCGTCATAGACTGTGAAATAGCTGAACGGACGGCCTTTTGGCTGTTCTCCATCGACGGTCAGCACATAGAAAACTCTGGCATCGGCCAAAAATTTAATTACTTTCAATTGGTTGGACATGTTTATCACCTCGTAAATTTTTTCTAGATAAATCGAATCTAGTTAGTAATAAATTATTAGAATGAGCATATAAACATTTTGTATTAAAAAAGTAACTAAAATCATTTTTTAATCAAATTAATCTATTACATTAATTTTAGTATCTTTTCAGTAACTAAAAATATTAAATATTAAAGTTCATAAAAATACATTCAGTGACAATTACGGTGATTTTGATGGGGATGATGGATGAGGAAAACTGCCCGGTAAACCAAACATTAAAGATAATCAGCAAGAAATGGCATCTTCATATAATCCGGGATTTGTTCTACGGAAAAAAGAAGTTTTCTGAGTTCAAGGAATCAAATCCAAAGATTACCAATAAGGTATTGGCCGATACCCTGAAAGACTTGGAATCCAAAGGAATAATTGAAAAGACTAATTTTGAGGAAAATTTCAAGTCAACTGAATATAGTTTGACCGAGAGGGGAAAAAGGCTCAATAAGGTAATATATGAACTGGGAATGTTTTCAATAGAAGATGAAGCATATCCTTCACAAGAAAAGGAAGAGTCTATTCAGATACTAAAGTCAAACCTGAAGATTGATTAGGCAATCATCATCTAAAAAGTGAAATTGCCGTATGAAATTTTTTTAAAAAAGGATTTTGAATTTCAATCAGTATCAAAACATTTATATATGACACTTGCATATACAAGTATACAGTTGCATATACAAGTGAGGTAAATCATGGAAAAGAATGAAAACATAGAAATGATTACGGGAGATCCGAAAAAAGCGATAAACAAATTGGCATTGCCAATCATTGCCAGCATGCTGTTGATTTTTGCAAATAACATCATTGACAGCATTTGGGTAGCAGGATTGGGTGCAGAGCCACTGGCAGCACTTGGATACATTACACCATTATTCATGGTTTTGATAGGAGTTGGAAACGGAATAGGTGCCGGTGGTAACTCATTGATATCACGATATATCGGAGCTGAAGATAAGCTATCAGCAAATAACGCAGCGATTCACAATTTGATTTTAGGAATAATACTTTCAATATTAGTTTCAGCTATTTTATTGATATTTTTAGAGCCGTTACTTAATGTAATGGGGGCATCAAGCGTTCTAAATTACGCAATGGAATATGGAATTGTAATATTCACATTTGCTTTTGCAATATTGCTGCCGCCAATAATTGGAGGTGCATTCAGAGCGGAAGGGGACATAAAAAGGTCAACAGTTCCAATTGCACTGACAGCAATAATAAACATTATCATTGACCCGATTTTCATCTACACATTGAATCTTGGGGTTGCAGGGGCAGCGTGGGCAACAGTCATTGCAAACATTATCGCATTGGCTGTGATGCTTTACTGGATGTTTGTAAAAAGGGACACATTCCTTAAATATTCACGTGAAAACTTCAAAAATGACTTGAAAATGTACAAAGACATTTTGGTTGTCGGTATTCCTGCCAGTCTGGAGCAATTGATTCTATCCGCATTGACAATTGCAGTCAATTTCATGCTCACACTTGCTTCAGGTCCTGTAGCAGTAGCCGTCTATACCGCTGGCTGGAGAATAATAAGCATTGGTATGCTTCCGGCAATAGGTATAGGAACTGCCGCAATATCCGTGGCGGGAGTGGCCTATGGATCTAAAAAATACGAAAATTTAAGGGTTACATTAAGGTATGCTGTTAAAATAGCTTTCATTGCTTCATTAGTAGTATGTATTTTAATTAACATATTTTCCAATCAGATTGCATTCATATTTTCATATTCAGAAAGCAGTGCACAATTGGAACCGTTGATTGCAAGCTTCCTTCAAATAATGTGCCTGTTCATTCTGTATGTTCCATTCGGTGCAAGTGCAGGTAACATATTTCAGGGTGTTGGGAAAGGTACAATATCTTTTATCTTAACAGCAATAAGGGAATTCCTCTTGGTATTGATTTTCTCATATGTCATGGGATTTGTCTTCAACATGGGGGAATATGGAATTTACTACGGAATGCTTGTAGGGGGAGGAATAGGATCTCTTATCGCATATGTAGCAATAGAGTTATACATTAACAAACTGATTAGAGGTAGAGACAATGATGGATGATGAAAACGTTCCATCCCCTCCTTTCATTTCATTAATCTATAGGAGTCATGCCAAATACATTAATGAAATCCTTAAGGAGGATGGATTAAGCTTCGGACTTCATCCTCTGTTGGTGAAAATCTATAAGGAGGAAGGAATAAGTCAGGAAGAACTGGCGGAATTTTTCCACTTAAGTGAAAGTACAATTACAAGAAACGTCAAGAAGCTTGAAGAAAAGGAAATCATAGCAAGAATTAAAGATAAGAGAAAAAAGATAATCAAGGTAACTGCTAAAGGCGGAAAAATTGCACGAAAGATCATGGATTATGATGAAAAATGGGACGAGATACTTAAAAAGAATTTGACTGATGAGGAGTATGATGATTTTTTAAAGATACTCAGAAAGATATGTGTGGATTTAATATAAAACCACATAATAATTTCATTTTTTGGTTACTTTTTCAATACAAAATCTATTTATAAATAATTTGATTAAAATATTAATTGAGGTATTATCATGAAAGTTTTGGGAATCAATACAAGTCCAAGAAACAACAGTAATGTGAGATTTGCCCTTGAAACAGCTTTGGAAACTTCCGCAGAAAAAGGGGCTGAAACAGAAATCATCGATGTAAACCCTTTGACAATTTCTCCTTGCCAGGCTGATAACTACTGCAAGGCAAACAACAGCGAATGTGGTTTAAACGATGATATGGCAGATATCTACAAAAAGATTGAAGAGGCCGACGGAATCATTCTTGCAAGCCCAATCTATTTCTTTGATGTTACAGCTCAGGCCAAGACACTCATCGACAGATTGTACTGCTACTTCGGCAATGAGGAGTTTGCTAAACTGTTCTCAACCAAAAAGGTTTCAATTATTACAACTAACGGTGGGGCACCATTGGAAGCCTTTGAAAGCTCATTGAATACTCAAATGCAGGCATTTGGAGCTTTAGGATTCCAGGCAGGAGACATCATCGCTTTAGGAGGCAACATGCTTCCAGGTGAGATTCAGGAAAAAGAAGACCAACTTGAAAAAGCAAAAGAAGTGGGTAAAAACATCATATAATTACCCAACATTTATTTTTTTTATTTAAACGCCCAGTTTTTCGTCCATCTCATTGAAGGATTTTCTAGACAATAGCCATACAATTAATGCTATTATTGATATGGCTGCTGATCCGGTCATCACATATTCCCAGGAACCCAAGGACCATAAAAGTGATGCCAGTGCACTTCCGATAGCTCCAAAAATGAAATTGCTTACTACAAACACTGTATTCAGTCTGCTGCGCTCTTCATTCGACAGGTTAAACAGTCTTGCCTGGGCCAAAACGGAAACTCCCTGCACAGCTATTGAAAAGACTCCTGCAATAATGATTATGGCTATTATGGACTCCTTGAATATCAATCCCAAAATCATTGAAATTGCACTTGTCAAAACAAATATTCCCAATGCCGGCACGCTCAATCCTTTATCCTGCAGTTTTCCAAGGCCAACTCCAAATACTGCTGCAGTAAGTCCCGCCAGACTGACAAGGCCTATCTGGAAAGTATCGTAATGGAAAGGGTCTCCGGACAGCAGGAATGTCAGGGATGTCCAGAACATGTTGAAGGCGAGGCCGAATATCAGTCCACTGTGCAGCAGTATCTTGGGAAGCACCTTATACAGTTTAAAGCTTGTAAATACGCTTGCAATAAGTCCTTTATATGATGTAAGCTTGTTTTTCTGTGGAATTTCAGGCAGAACATAAATGATTGCCAATACCATAATCAGGTTTAGAATGGCAGCAATAACATAAACTGATCTCCATCCCCACAATCCTGCAAGAATTCCGCTTGCAAACCTTGAAAACAATATTCCGGTCGTTATTCCGGAGGACACTATTCCAACAATTCTTCCTCGCTCTTCAGGACTGCTTAAATCCCCGGCCAAAGGCAATATGATTTGTCCGGATATTGTGACAACACCCATGCTGAACAGGGACAGGGACAGTATCATGAAGGAGGGGGATACTGCACAGGAAATCAAGGTCAGCACGGTTAGACCCATCACTATTGTAATCAGTCTTTTACGCCTTACATAGTCTCCCAACGGCACAATCAACAATATACCAATTGCATAACCGATTTGGGTTGCGGTAACAAGCAATCCTCCATTGACCGCAGGCAGGCCAAAACCTTCCATGATTGCTACCAGCAATGGTTGGGCCCAATAAAGATTGCCTATTGCAAGACCTGAGCATATGGCAAATAGAACCGCAAGAAATGTTGTCATTTGCACTGAGTCATTGTTTTCCATATTATCACTTGATTACCTATTTCATAATTTCACTATTTAAATATAAAGTGGCATCAATGCCATTTAAAGTAAAAATTAAATGATGGAACTCATATATTAATTAGCATGACTTTAAATCCAAGGAAATTGGAATATTATGAGCGGAAATATGAAAGAAATCCTGTTGAAGAGGCAGTCAAATATTTAAGCAACAAATGGACTCTTCATATCTTAAGGGATTTGTTTTTAGGAAAATGCCGTTTCAATGAATTTAATGCAAACAGAAAGTCATTGGACAATAAATCACTGTCAAGATGCCTTAAAACGATGGAAAATAACGGTTTGATATATAAAGTCATTGATGAAAACGATTCCAGAAATACCCAGTATTTTTTAACGGATAAGGGAAGGTCATTCAACAGGGTATTTTATGAACTGCTTTTGTTTGCAATCGAAAACGATGAGGACAATGAGTTTTATTCCGATTATGAAAAGGATGAATTGAAGGAGATGTATAAGGAAATTTTGGAAATAGCTTAATTTCAATTTCTTTTTGTAATGCTCTCCTTTATTAAATATGAAATGAATAGATATTAATATGAAAGTAAATATGAAACCGCGCTCAATGATGTATCCCGCTCCAGCCGTTGTTGCATCAGCGTATGATGAAGAAGGCAATGCTGACTGCTGCACACTCGCTTTTGCCACAATGTGCTCTCATCGTCCTCCGGCAGTAATGATAGCTATCAACACCACATTAAAGAGAAAAACCCTTAAAAGCATCCATTATTCTAAGGAATTTTGCTTGGGTTTTCCGAGCCTTGAGCATGTGGCCGAAATAGATTATATGGGCATTGCATCAGGTTATGATACCAACAAAATAGAAGATGTGAATTTCACATATGCAGATGCAGAAATGGTCAACGCACCAATCATTAATGAATTCAAGGTTTCTCTTGAATGCAAGGTAATTCATGTTGCAGAAGTCGGGAGCCACACCCAAATCACTGGCGAAATAGTTAATGTCCGGGCAGATGAGGATGTTTTGGATGAAAAAAGTAGGATAATCCCTGAAAAGCTAAATCCCGTTGTGTTTGATGATGTGACTCATAGTTATTATGAATTTGGCGAGCGAATAGCAAAGGCGTTTAAAGTAGGTTTGAAGTTTAGAAAATAGGTGTTGGACAAAGGGTGTTGTGAGGTGTTTTTATGTCTGTGATTAAAATTGACAATCTGACAAAAGATTATGGCAATCACAGGGGAATATTTGATTTGACCATAAATATCAAAAAAGGTGAGGTATATGGTTTTCTTGGACCCAATGGGGCTGGAAAATCTACAACAATGAGGCATGTCATGGGATTCAGCAAACCGGACAACGGGAGCATCACAGTCAATGGTTTGGATTCATGGACGGAACAGGTAAAAATAAAGGAAAATATCGGATATTTGGCGGGCGAGATTTCGCTTCCAAATGACATGACAGGGCTTCAGTATCTAAGGCTGATTTCAAAAATGAGGAAAATGAAATCCTTTGATTATGCGGAGGAACTGCTTGAATATTTTGAAATCGATCCAAATTCAAACATTAAAAAGATGAGCAAAGGGATGAAGCAGAAAATAGCTATCGTTGCCACATTCATGCATGATCCTGAAGTGATTCTTCTGGATGAGCCTACAAGCGGGCTGGACCCATTGATGCAGGAAAGATTCATAGAATTGGTCAGAAAGGAACAGCAAAAGGGGAAAACCATCTTCATGTCATCGCATATTTTTGAAGAAATCAGCAAGGTATGCGACAGGGTAGGCATAGTCAAAAATGGGAATCTAATCAAGGAGCTTGAAATGAGCAGTTTGAGAAATAATGAAGAGAAAACCTACATTTTAAGGTTTAAAAATGATGATGATGCAAAAAGAATAATCGAATTGTACCCCGAAGCCAATTTAAACAATGATGAAACAATCATAACAATAAACGATAATGATATCAACAGGTTCATTAAGGATTTGTCGACCTGCAATCTGGCATATCTGAAGGAAAAGGAGGAGTCCCTTGAGGAATACTTCATGAAATTCTATGAAGGTGATGTTGATGATTAGCATTCCATATCTTAAACAAACCATCAAATCAAATTTGTTGTTGTTTTTGGGATTCACTGCCATATTATGCGCTTTTCTGACAGTGATATGCAATATTTTCACCCCAACATCAATGAGTGGAATAGAAACCGCCGTCAATGGGACATTCGCCTCAAATATAATAACCGGAAATACCTTTGTGGAGTTTCTGTCCAATTCGTTTTACGCAATTATGGCTATACTGTTCCCGATGCTTTATTCCATTATTGTGGGCAATAATCTTATTGCTTCCAAGGTTGATGACGGCAGCATGGCAAATTACCTGTCCACACCGGTATCCAGAGGCAAAATTGTGGTTTCCAGTGCCCTTTATCTGGCATTGTCATTGGCATTGATGTGGGTCATTGCAAGCATAGTGGGAATAACAGTGGCTGAAATCGTCCAGCCTGACTCTTTGGACATCGACACGTTTTTGATGCTGAATGTCGGTGCGTTTCTATATCACTTTGCAATAAGCTCCATTTGCTTTGCGGCATCCTGCATATTCGACAGCTCTAAAACTTCACTTGTCATCGGCGGAGGTATACCTCTGTGTTTCTTCATAATTAATTTGCTAGTTAAACTTTCCGAGGACCTGGAAGTCCTGAAATATGCTACTTTGACTACATTATTCAATACGTCAAACATCATTGGCGGAAGCGATTATATTGGTGATTTTATTCTTTTGGCAGTGATTGGAATCGTATTGTACGTAATTGGAATAGAAGTCTTTAAAAGGAAAAGTCTACCGTTGTAATGTGTTTAAAAAGAGTTAAGTATATTATTTAATAGTATAGATCAGCATGAACTGCATCGCATAATCGTTAATTATCTGAGCAGTTCTTGCTGACTTCTTAAATTACTCGAAATTCCAGTATATTAGCTATTCATTCTTTTAATTTACCATAATATTCATCATCAACGGCTTCCAGCCATTCGTTGCTCGCATCTTCACCCGGAACTTCGACTGCAATATGGCTAAACCATGAATCCGCTTTTGCTCCATGCCAATGCTTTACATTTGGTGGAATTGTTATTACGGTTCCCGGAACAAGGCTTACCTGGTCTTTACCATCTTCCTGATACCATCCTTCGCCTGCTGTGCAGATTAGTATTTGTCCTCCGCCGCTTTTTGCCTTATGGACATGCCAGTTGTTCCTGCATCCCGGTTCGAATGTGACATTTGCAACGAATACTGCAGATTTTCCAAATTCATTCAATGGATTCAGGTAGGAATTTCCTATAAAATACTGTGCAAAGGCGTCATTGGGCATGCCGATTCCAAATGTGTTTTCCTTGTCAAATTCCTCTTTGTCCAGATATTTCATGTTATAACCTCTAAAAATTTAAGATTAAACTAATGAATAGTTTAATCGTTTGCATGCACGTCAAATGCATTCATCAGCATCTCGCCGACACCTGGTGCGTCAGGGTCATGTGAACCCTTTCCTGTGTCCAGGGCACGAATCTTGTTGATTTCACTGTCTGTTAATTCAAAGTCAAATATTTCCATGTTTGATTTGATTCTTTCAGGGTTTGTTGATTTCGGAAATACGATGATTTCCTCCTGGTTTTCAAACCTTAAAATAACTTGGCCTGCATTCTTGCCGTATTTTTCTGCAATCTCTAAAATAGCCGGTTCATTTAACAAGTCTGCATTTCCTTGACCTAACGGTCCCCATGCCTGGATTTTAACATCCAATGGTTTTAAAATCTTTTTCAGTTCATTTTGCTGCATGTATGGGTTGAATTCGACTTGGTTTACTGAAGGGATTGAATCAAAGTCAGGCACCCATTTGTTCCATAGTTTCGGTGTCATGTTGCTTACACCGATTGAACGTATTTTTCCTTCCTCTTTAGCCTCTTCAAGGGCTCTCCATCCTTCGTCAACTTTGCCGTAAGGCTGATGGAGCAGATATAAGTCCATGTAATCGGTACCTAACTTTTCCAGAGACAGGTCAATGGCTTTTTTGGCATCCTCATATTCATAGTCCTGAAGCCATAATTTGGAGGTTATCCAGATGTCTTCCCTTTCAACTTCACTGTCTTTTACAGCTTGGCCAACTTCCTGCTCATTGAAGTATGCTGTTGCTGTGTCAATGTGCCTTATTCCAGAATCGATTGCTGTTTTTACAAATTTGTATGTGCTTCCGTCTGCAGGGATTAAAAATGTTCCGAATCCTATTGCAGGTATTTCCAATCCGTCATTTAATTTAATGTATTCCATTTTATCACTTCAACCTTTTTCTTAAATCCAACTTTCAACTTTTGATTTTGAGTTATTGACCCGTGAACCGGTAATTGCAAGCCCGTCAAGGACCTCTGCACCTTCACAGATTTCCTTTAATTGTCTTGGAACACCGGACAGCCCTGATCCCTCATGGGTTGTAAACGGCCGGATTATTTTGCCGCTGTAATCAAGTCCTTCAAGGGCTGTGAAAAGCTCTTCAGGCATTCCTCCCCAATAAACAGGAGCTCCAACATAAATCACCTCATAGGATGAAATGTCGGGAACCGCTTCCTTGATTGGGGCGTCATGATTTGCTGTTCTCACTTTTGCTTCTTCAATGCATTCATAATAATCCTTTGAATATGGAACTAAAGGCTCGACCTTAAAGATATCTGCACCTGTCAAATCCTGAATAAATTCGGCAATCACTTCGGTATTTCCCTTTTCAATATATTTCAATGATCCTCCGAAATAGTTTTCGTCTGCTCTGCTGAAATAGATTATCATGCTTTTTTTGTCTTTCATTTAATTTCCCTCCATTATTGTAAAGTTAATTCGTATCTTCCGCTGGCTATTGATGCTATTACTCCGCCGTCAACCAATAAGTCGATTCCGGTTATGAATGAGGAGTCATCATTCAACAGGAATTCCGCCGCTCTTGCAATCTCTTCGGAGGTTCCAACCCTTTTTGCAGCTGAGGAGTTTATCATTTCTTGATAACCTTCGCCTGCAGCTTCAAATTCGTCATATGCAAGTGGGGTCACGATGATTCCTGGGGAAATTGTATTTATTCTTGCTCCAGCATCCGCCCAGCTTGTTGCCGCTGCGGTTCTGACTCTTAAGTGGTTGGCTCTTTTAGCCACGACATAAGCAACACCAGAGTTTGTCATTGCTTCATTCTTGATGAATTCGATATCTTTCAACTCTTCAGTTGGTGTCAACGCAATTTCCTGTTCGATTTCAGGGGTTAAGTTCATCATGTAGCCGGTTTGGCTTGAGATAATCAAACCTGCGCCACCTTTTGCGATGTATTTTGCAAATATGTCGATTGCAGCAGAGGTTGCCACCAGATCAAGGTTTATGATGTGTTCGGGACTTGCCTGGTTGGGTGATGCGCCTGCAGTGTCAATGAAGTATTTGACTTTGCCGAGTTCTGCTGCTTTTTTGGCAAACTCTTCGATTGATTCGCTGTTTAGTGCATCCACAATTTGAGTTTCCACTGCATAACCGTTGTATCTTAGCTCTTTTGCTCTTGTTTGCAGATTTTCCTCGCTGATATCACCAAGAAGTATGATTCTGTTTGTGCTTATTCTTTTTATGATTGCTGTTCCCATGCTTCCTGCACCAAGCAATGCTACAACTTCCCTGTCTTCGTTTAAATTGAATTCCATATTTTCATCTCCATACTATTTTAAATAAAATTTTTTTGAGGGTTTCAAGTTCATCATCAGTTATGTTGGATGTGACTTCATTTTCCCAGCTTTGAATTATTTCAATGAGTTCGTCTGTCTTTTTGATTCCTTCATCCGTGATTTCAACCAGTTTTTTTCGTCTGTTTTCGGGATCCTCCTTTCTTTTGATATATCCGCAGTCTTCAAATTTCCTTAAAAGCTTTGCAATATATGCTCCGCTCACCTTAAACAGTTCAACCAAATCATGTTGGGTGCTGTTGCCTACAAATCTTATTCTCAAAAGAACGGACAGCTCCTTTAGGGTCATGTTTTGGTCCTTCAGATTGGATTCATAGTATTTGCCGTAGCTTGAAATCAGTTCCTCAACATAATGGTAAATGAATATGTTTTCCGGTTTTTCATCAAATGTCATAATATCTAAACATATTTTGTAGCCACTTATATAAATAGTTAACCATAGTTAACAGTTAACTATATATAACAATTAGGATATAGTAAATACTAAATTCCGGAGGTTGATATCATGAAAGTATTGTTGGTAAACGGAAGCCCAAACAGGGAAGGCTGCACTTATGTTGCCCTAAAGCAAATCCAAGATACACTAAAAACAGAAAACATTGAATCTGAAATATATCGAATTGGACATAAGGATATCAGAGGATGCATTGACTGCAGGAAATGCAGCGAACTTGGGCAGTGTGTTTTTGACGATGAAGTAAATGAATTTGTTAAAAAGGCCGAAGAGTATGATGGATACATATTCGCTGGCCCGGTCTATTACGGGACTGTCAATCCGACATTGACAAACTTCATGACTAGGGTATTTTTCTCTTCATTTTTTGGAGGAAAGAGAATATTTCGCCTGAAGCCCGCAGCAGCCGTTGCAAGTGCAAGACGGGCCGGAACAATGACTGCAATAGACACCATAAACAGATTCTTCACATGGGCTGAAATGCCGATAATAAGCTCAACATACTGGAATGTAATCTACGGCACCAAGGCCGAAGAGGCCCTTGAAGATCTTGAGGGTCTTAGAACAATGTCTGTACTTGCCAAAAATATGGCATGGTTTTTGAAAATAAAGGAATTGAGCCTCAGGGAAGGAATCCCATTACCTCAACCAACAAAATAATATTAAAGGAGAAATCAAAATGGAAAGAGTAGATCTAGATGAAATCACACAGGAAGAATTGGAGCTGTCAATAAAACAGTCAAAATTGCTGTTCAAATTCAACCATACGGAACCCTTTACAGAAGAATATGTGAGGCTGCTAAATGAACTGCTTGACGGCAACATCGGAGAAAACAGCACAATCACTGCACCCTTTGCTGGAGCGGCATTCAATAAAATGAAAATTGGAAACAATGTGTTTATCAATAACAATTGCCTTGCAATGGCTAGAGGAGGAATCAACATTGAAGATGATGTAATGATTGCGGGAAATGTGCAATTGCTGTCCAATAATCACGACGAATACGAAAGGCAGGTGCTTCTCTGTGATGAAATCAATATTAAAAAGGGAGCATGGATTGGTGCAGGGGCAAGCGTTTTGCCTGGTGTTACAATCGGGAAATATGCGATTGTCGGAGCAGGAGCAATCGTGACCAAGGACGTTCCTGACTATGCGGTCGTAGTGGGCACACCTGCAAAAGTGGTTAAAACTCTAGATAAAGATAAATTCCCGGAATAAAGGCAAGATTATGACAAAAGTGGAAGTTATAAACAAAAAGGCGCTGAAAGAAAGCGAAGAGGAAGTGCTTGAGCGCTTCAAGGAATTTCAAATGGCAATGATAGAAAAGGATTCCGTTAGACTTGATGAAATAATGAGCGAGAACTATACATTGACGCATATGTCTGGCAAGACACAGACTAAGCAGGAATACATTGATGAAATCATGGATGGAACGCTGAACTATTACAAATCAACAATCAACAATCCACAAATAACAATATTGGATGGAAACAAAGCTATTCTCAAGGCGGATGTGACTCTTGATGCGAAAGTATATGGGATGAAGGGAACATGGACGTTGCATTCCACACAATCAATGGAAAAAATAGATAACAAGTGGTATATGAGCAAATGGGACAACTAATGTTGATTTGTTAAAGTCATTCTTTGTTGGTTTTTGGATAAGACTGTGTGTGAATCCGTAATTTAGGAACAGATTCATAAAGTAGTTGATAATTTAGGTACTTTTTTGCATTATTTGTTTGTAATGTATGGAACAAATTTCAATAAAGGTAGTAGATAATTTGATATGTATTTATGCAAATTACTCCACAAAACTTGTTAAAAGGAATTTCAAGCTTCACGACCCCTATTTTCCATTATTAGTTGGTAATGTTAATGCTGGAGTGGTAAAAGAGGTCAGGGAGTCTAGTTATATTGATAGACAGCAAAAGCTGATTTTATTGGCTCTTTTTTGGAGCGTTTTTTTGGGGTTTTCCTTTAAAAGGTGATGTAATTTATATATCTCCAAATACATTTTCATTTTTATAAAACTTTTAATTTATACATTATTTATCAATATATATGATTTGTTGAATCCCAATATTACATCATGGTCAAATTTACATTCCATTTTGGATAGCTTTGCCATATTGGCTGATTTCATCAAATCTTCATTTGAAAAGGGATTATACCTCATTCCATCCGTAGTGAATGTAATATTAAGGTCCTTATCTATTAGCCTAATTGTAATGTCTATGTCATCGATATCCGTTTTTTCAAAAATATCGTTACATATGTCGTTTATCGAATTTGAAATGGTCACCGAATCCTCTTTTATATATTTTTCTATGTAAAGTAATATTTCCTTGGATTCTTCATCGAGATATTTGTCGACATTGTCCTTAGTTTCCCTATTATATGTCCATGTGATTAGTTTTGAATTTTGAATCATGAAAAATCTGTTTATCTTGTCATTGTATTTGTTTTTAAGTCGAATTGTGTAAATGAGGTATATTATTATAGGGATAGATTCAGCCATAATTATTGAAAACCAAATGCCTATTCCACCGATCATCCTTGTTAATATTAACGCACCGACAACAGCAAATAAAAATTCCTCTAAAAATGTAATAACAGATGAAATCTTATTTTGTTCAATCGCTTGAGCATAATTTGCCAAAAGATAGGACATGCAGCGGCCAACAAGGGAAAATGCGGTTATGCGAATGGCCAATGAAACCACTTGGGCATGATGAGGATCAACAACATTGAATAATTTCAGCAATATTTCTGGATAAATGAAGAATAATATGCTTACCGGCACAGAAATGAATAACAAGTGCCTCATTGAATGTAGGATAATGTAACGCACAGCCTTCCCATCCTTCTCCTTATGCAGCACTGTTACAATAGGGGACATGGTTTTCATGATTCCTGATAGAAATATGTAAACGAAAGTTTCGCTGTTGTCATATACTAAAAATGCCAGAAGTCCTGCAACACCAAGATATGTGGAACATAAGTATGTCAATATGCTCATTTTCAGGGCGAAAAATATTTTTCCGATAACTTCAGGCGTATTGAGTATGAATTCCCTGATTGTAATAATTATATCATTGATTTTGTATTTGCCCAGCGAGATTAATCTGTATGAACCTTTCTTCTTAAATAGGTATGTGGAAACATAGATTGCACCGACAAGATATCCCAATACGGATGCCAAAGCGGTATATTCAATTCCCAAACCTAATCCTTTCAAAAATAATATGTCAAAGAATATGTTTAAGATATTTGATAACAATACTGCATAGAAAGGCATTTTTGGAAATCCGTCTGAACGAATGAAAAACGAAATGACAAGGATATAACAATTCAGAGGGAAATAAAACATCAATATCAATAAATATTCTTTGCTGAGGTTAAAAATCTCTGCGGGTGTATTGAAAAACATCAATATATTGTCAATGAAAAGAAATATTGCCAGAATGTATATTATGGATACTAGACAAATTCCTAAAATTGATATGGTAAAATAGAAATTCGTCTTTTCATGTTTTAGCTGTGATTGAGCCCTTAATGCCAATAGGTTACCTCCCTGACCAAATAAAATATAGAATATGCCGGTAATGTAAGTCATAGGGGATGCCAAATTAATTACTGATAATTGTGTAGAGCCTAATATGAAACCTATGATAATCACATCAATTACCGTACAGATCTTTTCAGACATCACCATTAAAAATGTGGGTAATAACAACTCATTATATTTCTTTCGTAAAAAAGTATATTTTCTTTCCAGTTTGGCTTCCATATGCAACACCAAGTTCTTACAGGAATCTTATCAAAATCTCATGATTTGGTATCATAAAGTTATCTTAACAATGCAAGAATGCCCCAAATTCTCTGAAGTTGGGGATGAATTGCAAGTTATGTATACTTATTATATTATTGTTATTTCTTTAATATTTAATTGACCCAACGATGACTGGGCTGCTTTTTTACTGTTGATTATATATCCTATTGATATAATTGCATCAATTTGAATATATATTATATTTAAAATTTAAGATTTAATTCGAGTGCCTTAAAACTAAAATGGGCAATGTTGATTAGGATTAAAAATAAATTTTTTAAAGTTGGCACTGCTTTTTCATTAGGATTTAAACACGCCATTGACATTAACGGCGATGATTTTGTGTTTAAATAATTTAACATATCAATTTCCAAAAAATTAAATAACAACATAAAATAAATTTTATGATAATGTTGATTGAAAAGTAAGTGTAAGCGGCACGCTTTTTTTCGAGTTTAAATTATTTTTCTGGTGATTTTTCCTAATCGTATTTGGTTATTGAATGGATGTGGTGCGTTAGATGGATAAGGGTCAAAAACGAAAAATATTCATGTTTTCAGCATTGATTGGAGCAATGCTTTTTTACATGATCTTTTTTGGAAGGAAAAATGCTTCAGTAGGAGTAATGATTATCATAGCAGCATTTATGAATCTAAATGAGGACCTATCATATAAGCCGGGGTTATCTTTTGTTAAGGTTTTAGGTTTATTGCTGATTATGGGAATTGTTTCATATCTGAACAGTCCGATAACGATTGTTAGTTGTATTTTGACGTTTTTAGTTGTTTTTGGAACTACACTCTCCTCATATCACCTGTTTAGAAGTGATATTTACATGCCGTATCTGTTGTGTTATTTCATCATGTCGGCAAATCCGGTGACGCTTGAAAATTTGCCTTTGAGGCTCATGGCATTGGCTTGTGGAGCGATATTCATAGTTGGATTAAATATTGTCATTAATAGGGATAAACACCATAACCTATCAAAGGAAACATTGGATAATCTTGTTGAAGAGCTGAACAGGGCAATTGATTTGAAATTGGATGGCAAGGATGTTTCTATGGACAGTTTTAAAATAGCAAAGGAGTTTTATTTATCTTTGTTTCATCGCTTTGAATATAAATACTTCCCAAGTCCAAAACAGCAATCCATTCTCAATATTGTAAAAGCGTTCCAGTCCGTTGGATATCTCCTTTCTCTAAGTGATTTATCCGATGATGAATTAAGATACATTAAAAAAGTCCTGTCTGAAATTAGGGAGATTAAAATCGAGGAAGTCTTTGAGGAAATCGAAATTAAGACAATGGGAATGAAGCATATTTTATTGAATCTGGAAATCATTGTCAATGAACTGAATAAGGATTTAAGCGATGAGTTTACAATTCCGTATAAAAAGACAATAATCCAATTATTCAAACCATTCAATAGAAGGCAGTTCAACTTCCGTTCCGTCAAATTTGTATTCGCATTTAAAATGGCAGTGATAATGTTGCTATGGGAAGTATTAACAATGCTTTTCAATTTGCCATTTACTAAATGGCTGTTTTTTGTAACAGTTTCAATGATGGTGCCATATATTGATGATATGGCATATACTGCTCGAAAACGTATTCAGGCAACATTTTTAGGGATTTTTATTTTTGCAATTCTCCTGATTTTCCTGCCAGTTATTCCAATATCCAAAGGGGCTGTGATTTTTATTGTTGTTGTCAGTTGTCTGTTTGTCTTCGTTTGGAAAATTAAGGATAGGTTAATTAGGAACACGGCGACAACACTAATGTCTGTAATGACTTCATTATCGTATATTGCTGCTCCGGATGCTATCGCATTAAAAATATTGTGGGTAATTGTTGGGGTAGGTGCGGTTTCATTGTTCAACTTTAAGTTTTTACCTTATTCGGTTGAAAAAGAAACAAGAAACAATTTGGAAATTTGCTATCGCCTCAATGAGAAGTCAATTGATTTAATCAGGCAAAAATGTCATGGAGGCAATGTAGAGAACAAAACAACCCTATTTGTCTCTGAAAGCATTGTCCGTGAAAACATTCAAGTGAATGATGATAATAAGGAATTATACAATCTGCAATTCATGATTTCAAATTTATGTAATTTTATTTTATCTTATCTTGACGTTAATGGATGTTCTGATGAATTGAACAATAATTTATTGGATATAATAGATAAAGATGCTGATGCCAATGAGGATTTGGATTCAAAAGAGAGTGTAATGGCATGGTCAATGAGATATGCAATTGACATGTTTAAAAAGGAGAAGGAATTGGTATTATAAAATTAGGTGGGAAATGATGAGCTATTTTTTTGGATAAAATGGCTTTGCAAGCGTGGATTATGAACAAGCCAGTCAGATGGTGGATTTGTATATGAATGGGGGTTTCAACCAATCTGACAGCGTTGATAAGTAAAATTTTTCAATTTCGATAAGTGGTACAACTATTTCATAAGCCATATTGATTATCATCAAAGATTAATTTAAATAATTTTTAGTTAGATTATTTAATATGTCTATTGGTTGAAATTAAAATTCTTTTTTCATACAAATAACCACATCATCATCAGTAAATTGACCAAAATTATCTATTACTTGGTAATCCAATTTTTTATATAATTTAATTGCTGCGAAATTCTTTTTTCCGGTTACTATATAGGAATATTTGAAATTATTTGCCATCGCTAATTTTTCCAGGGTCCTGATAAGACAATAAGCTATTCCTCTTTTGCGATATTCCTTTTTCACAAATACCCTTTTGAATTCAACAGAATCCGCATAGAATATTCTATAGCTGGCACAGGCTACTGGATTATTTCCATCCAATGCCAATATTACAATATGAGGATTTTTGAACTCATTGTAACTTTCATATTTTCGCAAATCCTCTCCGATACGTTCAAAATATCCTTTATCCAATTCATATACAAGATTCTGAAATCTTTCATCCTTTTCATCAGTAAGAACAGTTTTCATATTATTCATTGGGTTTTTGTAGAACTTAATAATTTCAATTAATGCATTGTCATTTCATCACTTCTTTTATTTTATTTGCCTATGGGCATTCTTCACCTAAACATTTCTTCTTAATTTAGGCAATATTTCCATGAAAGAATATAATGCATCATCATAAGTTTTAAAGTCATTTCCTTCAATCAGACCGTTTTCATTGACAATAATATTTTTTGTTTCAATCTTTTCAGGGGATTTATTGATTATCTCACCATCCAATATCTTTTCGCTGTTTTCTAAATTGATGCTAAACGGTAATTTATACGAAAATGACCCGTCATTATACTCGATTTTAATGTATTCATCATCATCGATTTCAGACAAATTTAAAGCGACTTTTTCAAACCCTTGCCTTTTTAATTCATCGCTGATTAAAGAATATTTATGGTCATTAAATAGTTCATTTAATTTATCCACTTCACATATAGCGTACTTTCCTAAATCCCTCACTTTCACTATTTCACAAGAAGTGTTTTCCAAGATATAATCTTCACAGCAGCTGATTCTTGAAATCTTTTCTTTGGTGGTCGGGGTGTCTGTAGGAATTCTTGTTGCAAGGCAAGTTGTGGATCTTGAAAAGGGAATATCATGTTTGTTTAAATATTCATGAATTTCTTTGGATGTCAGTTTGGCATCAATGAAAGGTGTTTTAAACCCTTTTTTATAAGTTACTAAAATTCCCGGACGGTCAATAACCAAATCACTGATGTTGTTCCCATCGCAAATAAAATCATATCCCCTTTCGTGGGCTGCTTTCTCAATTTGGGAATACATTAATGTCCTGCAATTATAGCATCTTTTAGAGTCATTCAATAAAAAATAGTCTTTTTGATAAAAATCGATGTCAATTATTTCATGTTTTATGCCAAAGGATTTGGCAACATTTTTAGTATTTTCAACAAAACCGGTTGGCAATAGATGATTATCAATTGTTATGGCTAAAGTCTCTGCCGCAACTTTTGAAGATAGGTAAGCTATTAATGTAGAATCTGCACCGCCTGAAAAACCGATAGCAACTTTTTTATCTTTTAAAATATCTTTAACAATGTTAATTTTTCTTTCTAAGCTCATAGTATCCTCTTTTAAAATATTTAAGAGCATCAAGTGATGCTCTTTTTTTATTATTTTTCCAATATTTATTAAGGAGTTGATTTTATAATCTAGAGTTCATTTTAGCTTTTTAGATTATAAAACGGTTGACTTGAATATTTCAATCCAAGTTTTAAAGACCTACCCGAGCTCATGGAAAAAAACAGAATCCCTTCGAAATATTAACTATATAACAATAGTTATTTTTTCCAATAATATTAATTGTGTAATTTTGATATATAAATGTTTTGTAATTGGAAATATACTCCATTTAATTTTTGAACAATATATCACATTGATTAGAGATGTTTAGAAAAACTTATATAACTAAAAAATAATATAACAATTGTTAATTATGGAGGATGATGAAAATTTATGATGTTATTGTAATAGGAACCGGGGCTGGAGGATCAACTGTGGCTAAAGATTTATCCTTAAAGGAAAGAAAGGTTCTTATTTTAGAAAAAGGCAGCAAACAAAAAGATGGAAGCTATGTCGAACATATGAAAACCAAAAAAATTCATTTGAAAAATAATCTTTCCGATGAAGATAGGAGAGTTTATGAATTTTTGGATTATCCTCTTGAATTAACAAACATTGAGGAAATTGGAGGAACCACAACAGCATCCATAGGAAATGCCTGTTTTTCATGTAGCGGATGTTATTCAAACTCTATAATGCAACAGTTTGAAGATAAAAATTTAAACATCTTTGAAGAACTCCTGGAAGCAAGCGGTGAGTTGAATGTCACTTATTTTCCAAAACATCTATGGGGGAACTCAACACGATTGATTGCAAAGGCAGGTGATGAATTGGGATACATTGTTGAGCCGATGCCGAAATTCATAAACTTTGAAAAGTGCAATCTCTGCGGTAAATGTGTCAACGGTTGCATCTTTGGTGCAAAGTGGGACGGGACACATTTTATAAATCAGGCTATTGAATATGGTGCGGATATAGTTTGCGATTTTAATGTATTTGAAATTTTACACGAAAACAGCCAGGTCGTGGGTGTTGTTGGAATTAATAAAAACAACGAAAAACATATTTATAAAGCAAAAAAAGTAGTTCTTGCAGCAGGAGCGCTCAATACTCCAATAATATTGAAAAACTCTGGTGTGAAAAATGTAGGGGGCAATATATTTTTTGATATCTTCACAACTATTGGAGGATATCTGAAAGATGCAAATTTAAAAAATGAGCTGTTAATGGGAATCAAAGCAGAATTCGGCCCATACTTTTTATCACCTCACTATTCAATGCAATTGCTTCCTTTAATGAAGAAAAAGGGTATTGAAGCTAGTGAAAAGGATGTCATTGGATTAATGCTTAAATTTGCAGATACATGCATTGGAACTATTGATAAAGAGGGAAACATTGAAAAAACTCTAACTAAAGTTGACATTGATTTAATAAAAGCGGGTTATCAAAAAGCAATTAATATATTGTTAAAAATGGGTGTTCCTGTTGAATCAATTGTCACAACATCTCTAAAAGGAGCCCATCCTGGGGGGACAGCGGCTATTGGTGAAGTTGTAGACAATAACTTTGAAAGCGAAATCAAAGGTTTATATGTTGCAGATGCTAGTGTAATACCTGAAGCTCCCGGAAGACCGCCAATATTGACAATAGTTGCAATAGCCAAAAAAGTGGCAAAAATAGTCAATCAAAATATTTAAGTGATAAAATGGAATACAAATTAAAATTTAAAGATATAAATGAAACAAGACAACTTAAGGAAAATTTTACAATAAAAGATTTATTAAACGAATTGGAAGTATCCTCCCAAACAACTGTCGTAAAGCAAAACGGTGAGATTACGATAGAAGAAACTGTTATAAATGAGGGAGATGAAATTCAATTGGTTCAGATTATTTATGGCGGATGACTGTTATAACATGCAATTAATGAGATGAAAAAATGAATTATGATTTGATTATCGCAAGATATGGAGAAATAGGTGTTAAAAGTTCCAAAATTAGGGCACGCTTTGAAAGAAAATTAGTAAAAAACATTAAAGCAACTTTTGAATGTAAAGTTGAGAGAAATCAGGGAAGAATATATATTTATCCAAAAGATTTCGATGAGGCTATTGAGAAATTAAATAGGGTATTTGGTGTTGTATCATATTCCCCTGCAGTTTCAACACGAACTGCCTATAATGAAATTGATAATGTATTGGCTTCTTATGCTGAGGATTTAATGTCTGAAAATATGTTAGACAAAAACACTAAATTTGCCATTAAATGTCGCCGTGTCGGGTCACATGATTTTTCTTCACAGGAGATGGCTGCACGCTGTGGAAATATTGTTAGAAATGTTGTTGATGCTCCTGTTGATTTGTCTAATCCTGATTTGACAATCTTTGTGGAAGTCAGAGGAGATGACACCTATATTTTCCATGAAAAAATAAAGGGGCCTGGAGGCTTGCCTTTAGGAACCCAGGGTAAAGTAGTCTGTCTGGTTTCAAGTGGAATAGACTCTCCAGTTGCAGCATATCTGATGATGAAGAGAGGCTGTGAAGTTATTGCGCTCCATTGTAATAATGATCCATTTTCTGGCCCGAAAGTTACTGAAAACTTTAATCTGTTAATTGATCAGCTTGATAATTATTCAAATGGTGCTCCGATAAAAAGAAGGGTCATTGATTATGGGGAATATTTGACTGCTGCTAAACAGAATGCACCAGAGAAAATGACCTGTGTTTTATGCAAATCCGGAATGTATAAGATTGCTGAAAAATTGGCTCAAAAATTAGGGGCTGATGCAATCGTTGATGGCAGTAGCTTAGGTCAGGTTGCCTCACAAACTCTACCAAACATTTTGGCTACCCGTTATGGTGTGGACATACCGATATTATCACCATTAATGGGGCTTGATAAACTGGAGATAACGGAAATTGCAATAAAAATCGGAACATTTGAAATCTCAAAGATTGATGATGGCGGATGCAGTGCAGTACCAAGATATCCTCAAACACATGCCGATTTGGACAATGTAAAAAAAGCATGTGAAGATATGAATCAGGAAAATGAAATTGAAAAAGCTTTTGAAAATATTCGAAGATTATAAATTAATAGAATTAAAATTATAAGGTGATTAGTTGTCAGATGAAAATCATGAAAATAAAGTCTATAATATTCTCATAACCAAGGGAAATGATCCGGATAATCAATATGGGTTTTATAAGGAAAGAATTGATAGTCAAAAAAATTTTTTGTATAATGAATATAATACTTTAGATAATGATTTAACAGATGAATTATTTAAGGAAATTGATGTAATCATATTATTATTTGGTCTTTATCATAATAATCAAGAGACATTTAATGAATTGATAAAAAAATCAAATGAATTTAATATTCCTTTACTTTTAGTTCGTTTTTTTGGCATGGAATTTATTCTAAAGGAATTAGAAGAAAAATCTGATGCAGTAGTCGGATGGAATCCTCATTGTATTGTAAATGCAATCGAAACACTTGTAAATGGTGAGGATTGGGTAAAACCTTGTGATATTGAAGAAGAATATTAATTTAAGTTTTTATTTTTTCAGTACATGAAATCTTTTTTTAATATGTACATAAAAATAAACTAAATTATATTCAATCATATATCTTTTTACTATGAATATATTAAAATGAGAATTTTTTATAGTAATATTTTTAAAATAAGCAAAACTTTTAAATATTAAGAAATATAACAATTGTTAATTAATAGAAAAATAATTTTCCTTAAAATTGAAACATAAATTAATCTGATATTATGTCTAATAAAAATGAATGGAACAGCAATCTATCATTTCTTTTAGCAATGATAGGTTCTGCAATAGGGCTTGGAAACATTTGGAGATATCCTTACGTACTTTATTCTAATGGAGGTGGAACTTTTTATATTCCATATTTTATAGCTATTTTATTGCTAGGTATTCCTTTTTTAATTTTAGAATATGGTGTTGGATATAATTACAAATCATCATTTGCAAAAGCTATTACACAAATTAACTCTAAATGGCAATATCTAGGTTGGTTTATACCAGTTACTGTTTTTATTTTTACAGTTTATTACTCAGTAGTCCTTGCATGGGACGGACTTTATGTAGTTTTAAGTTTTTCTAAAGCTTGGGGTTCTAATCCTAATGCATACTTTGCAACAACACTTTTACAGTCTTCACAAAATTTCACAGGTTTATTGAATTTCATTCCATTAATAGGAATTGTCATAGCAATTGTATGGATAATTATTTGGTTTATTTCACATCGAGGATTGGAAAAAGGGATAGGCAATGTTTCTAAAGTATTAGTTCCATTATTATTTATTGTAATGATGGCTCTAGTTGGATTTTCTTTAACTTTGCCTGGTGCAGCTATTGGGTTAAATGAATTGTTCAATCCTAATTGGCAGTTATTGACAAAGTTTGATATTTGGATGGCTGCATTTGCTCAAATTATATTTTCTATTAGTCTGGGCATGTCAATTTCATTTACTTATGCAAGTTATATTAAAGAGGATACGGATTTAATTACAAATACCCTAATAATAACTTTTGCTAATGCAATATTTGAAAATATTGCTGCTTTAGGAGTATTTTCAGTTTTAGGTTATATGTCTCTGCATTCAGGAACTGCTGTTCATGATTTGGTAACGCAGGGGATTGGTATTGTATTTATTGTTTATCCAACAGTATTTAATATATTAGGTCAGTGGGGTTTTATTTTAGGACCATTATTCTTTTTAACAGTTTATTTAGCGGGATTTACAAGTATTTTATCCTCAATTGAACCATTATCATTTTCAATTCAAAATAAATTCAATATCTCAAGATCCAAAACAATAACATTTTTAATTATTGTTGGAGCGCTCTTGGCTATGCCTTTTGCAACGTCATTCGGTCAAACTTTACTTGAATATGTAGATACATTCATAAATCTTATAGCATTACTATTGGCCATATTTTTTGAATGTATTATTTTCGCTTGGATGTTTAAAGCTGAAAAATTAATTGACTTTTTAAATTCCAGAAGCAAAACATTTAAACTCGGCAAATGGTGGTTGATTATTGTAAAATATATTCTTCCAATGTTTATTTTAATTATTTGGATTGGAGGAATTATAGATGTTGTACCTAACTGGACTTTCAGTCAGTTGATTTTATCAGTTTTATGTGGAATATTTTTGTTGGTTACAACTTTAATTTTTACAATCTTGCCAGCTAAAGATGAAAATTGGAATGAAAAACAGGAGAGAATATGAACAGTAATGAATAGGTGATTTATATGGTTGAAGACAGACATGTAATAGAAGCACTCGGAAAAGTGCGTGTAGTAATCGAAAATGGTGAAATAACTGAAATTGGACCCTCTTCAGGCGTTAAATACTGTCCAATGTTTCATGCAATGCATGGAGTAAAGGAATTAAACGAGGAATTCATACGCAAAAACATCAATTTCAGAATCAAAGACTTTGGAATGTGCACACCACAAAGAATAATAGAAATGGATGATTCCATTACAGTAGGGATATCTGAAATTTTAAAAACCAACATGGAATTGGGAAACATTGATTGTGTTGTAGGAGCTTGTGAAGGAGCTGGAACGTTAGTCATGGTCAATCCTCGTGTTGTACAGGGTGTTGGCGCAAGAGTATCTGGTATTATAAGCACTACTCCAATTCCTGAAGTAATTGAAAAGTTACAACAAAAGGATTGTATAATTTTAAACCCAGATACTGCTGAGTTAAATCAATTAAAAGGATTAAGATTGGCTTTAGATGAAGGATACAAAAATATTGCAATAACAATACTTTCTTCACCAATGGTTGAAGAAATTAGAAATTATCCTATAGATGATGATGTAAATGTGTATATTCTCGTTGCACATACAACCGGAACAAGTCCTGATGATGCTAAAATGCTATTTGATAATGCAGATATTGTAACCGCTTGCTCATCAAAATCCATTTCAGATTATACCGATAAATACAAACCTTATTATTATGGATTGAAAGTTCCGATATTCTGTGCCAGCGAAAAGGGACGTGAATTATTGGATAATAGACTTAAAAAGATAGGTAAACCTTTATCCAATAATAATTATCCACGAAATAAGGATGATATTTCATATGATTTAATTTAAAAGAAATAAGTGAAGTTTAAAAAGGCCTTTAGAAGAAATGTTTACTTCTGCTTCCTATTGCTCATCTTAATAAATTATATTCGAGAATGCATTGAAATATTGCCGAAGTTGTTCCAAATATTTTTGCTACGACTTTTTGACTTCATTATAATGTTTTCATTCCTAATTATAAACTTAGCTTTTATATAGTCCTGTTTGCTTTTGTATAATAACTTTTCAATAAATTTGAATTCTGCCAACAAACCAATATGTGGCTTATTTTAAATTATAACAGTAATTAAAAAGTGTTTTCTAAAAACAAAATATTCGGGAGGTGAATTGCACATTTATTGTGTGTTATCTTTTCGAAATATATAAAGTTATATTTTTATTTTAAAATATATACATTTTGTAAAAGTTTATTACTGATTTATGTATATACTATTAAATATCAAAGGTAGTTTTGGTGATATATTTAATGAAATCGCTTGTGAATCTGTAGAATCCATAGCTTCAAATAATATAAAAACTTATGATTTTACCTTTTTTAACACAGGGCATTAAGGAGGAATTATTTTTGGAATATTTTAAATTGAATAATGGGGAGAAAATACCTGCTTTAAACTTTGGTGTTTATGAAATAGACATTGATAAAACTAAAGAAGCTGTATTAAAAGCATTAGATATTGGATATAGGGCAATTGATAACGCACAAATATATTATAATGAAAAAGAAGTTGGAAAAGCCATTAAGGAATCGGATGTTCCTCGAGAAGAGATATTTCTAACAAGTAAAAATTGGGTAAGTAATGCGGGCTACGACAAGACAATTAAAGCATTTAATAAAACATTGGAAGACCTGCAAACTGATTATCTTGATTTACTTTTAATTCACCAACCTTATGGAGATTATTATGGGTCATACCGGGCATTGCAAGACTTACAAAAAGAAGGAAAGGTAATATCTATCGGTTTATCCAATTTTTATCCGGACAGATTGATTGACTTGGTGATGAATAATGATGTTTTACCACAAGTAAACCAGGTTGAAACAACTCCGTATTTCCAACAATATGAAGCTAATGAGGTTATGAAAAAATTAGGAGTTTCACATCAGGCATGGGGACCGTTTTCAGAGGGTATGGATAATCTTTTTGAAAATCCAATACTCAAGGAAATAGCTGACAAATATTCAAAAAGTACTGGACAAGTAATTTTAAGATGGCTTATTGACAGGGATATTTCCATTGCATGCAGATCTGTTCGTGAAGACAGAATGAAAGAAAATATTGATATTTTTGATTTTAAATTATCAAAAACAGATATTGAAAAGATAAAAGAAATAGATAGGGGTGAGAGTCCTTTCATTGACCATACTGACCCTGAAACTGTTGAAGAATTTAATGAAGAGATAATTTAAGACAGATTTAGTTAATTATTTTTTACATTATTTTCTTTTTTTAAATCTATTTATTCCCTTATTTTTTTATATTGCTATTTTGATTTAACTTATTCGAATCTTTTTTTAATAAAATTTGGTTAAAATAGTCAAACTTTATTTTAATCAAAAAATATATTTATTAATAGTTAAACGGTGAGATGGGATAAATATGATTGATAAAAATATAAATTATAACAAATATTTTTTAAGACTTGTCAAAGATTTTGACGAATCAACAATGCTTAGCCCTGATTTAAATGGGGTTAAAAAACCGGAATTAAATAAAAATGAATTAAAAATAAAAAAAGACAAAATTGCAGAATTTTGCAAACAGAATTCAATTTCTGAAAATATACTTTTTTTAGCTGGTACTTCATTAGCATTGAATAAATTTAATTTTTCCAATAAAAATTTAATTTTTCATGAAAATAATATAATTTTCACAACTGATTTTGAAAATAGGGAAATATCCATTAAAGATTATTTAATGCACATCCAAAACGATTACCTGGAAAATCTAAAATATTCTAAATTTTCAATTGACAAAATAATTGATGGATATGAACTCCATCCAGAATTCTATTACGCTTTCAATAAAGAATTGAATTTCAATTCTTTCAAATATAAATATAATTTTTATCTCAATATCCAAAAAAATGGTGAAGAATTCATATTATCCGCTTATTATAATGACCAATTATATTCTGACAAATATGTCAATCTTTTCTTAAAAAGTATTATAACAATCATAAATCAATTTTTATCAATCGACATTACCAAATCAACATTATCTGATATTTCTCTTGTTAAAGAAAATGAAAATATTCAATTTAAAGAAATAGAAATCCCATTCATCCACAAGCGTTTTGAAAAACAAGTCCAAAAAACTCCGGATAACATTGCACTTATTTCAAATGGTGAAAAATTAACTTACCGTGAACTCAACGAAAAATCCAATAGGATTGCCAATGCGCTTATCAAAAAGGGAATAAAACCAAAAAGCAATATTTTGATAATGCTTCACCGAAGCAGTGATTTGATAGCGTCCATTATAGGTACTCTGAAAGCAGGATGTGCTTTTGTTCCGATTGATCCTGAGTATCCTCAAGAAAGAATTAATTATATTTATGAAAACAGTCATGCGAATTATATTATCACTGAAAAATCCGGGAAAAATTCCTTGAGTATTGAGGAGTTAATTTGCAACGGAAATACTGAAAGTCCTAATGTCGATATTGAACCCGATGATTTGGCTTATATAATCTATACTTCAGGGTCTACAGGAAATCCTAAAGGAGTAATGATTAGTCACAAAGGAATGTGTAACCAGATAACAGGAAACCCTATGAAAGATTTTGACAGCATTTTGACTATTTCAACAATTTCATTTATCATGTCCTTAAGGGATATTTTAACTGGAATAACTAATGGAATTAGATTGATATTTGCCAATGATAAAGAAGTTAAAAACATTCCTGATTTGATTGAATTAATCAATAATACTCAACCTGAAGCCGTGACAATGACTCCTTCAAGATTTTTATCTTACTTGGAAATCGATGAATTCTGTGATTCAATTAATTGTTTTAAAGCATTCATTATGGGTGGAGAAGTTTTTCCTGCAAAAAAATTTTACTCCCTTGAAAAATACACGGATGCCACCATATTTAACGCTTACGGGCAAAGTGAGGGCAATTTCTTATCTCCAGTTCCTTTAAATATAAATGATGACGTCAACATCACCATAGGCAAACCATTAGAAAATTCCATAGCTGATGTTAGGGATATTGACGGAAAACTGTTGCCTGATGGAGTAATGGGTGAATTATGCTTTGGAGGACCTTCCATTGGTAAAGGATATTATAATTTAGACCAGACTAATGAGACATTTATTGAAATCAATGGAATTCCGTACTGTAGAAGTGGAGATTATGCGATTAAAACACCTGATGGGGAATTTATTTTTAAAGGAAGAAAAGATAATCAGATTAAACTACGAGGATTAAGAATAGAAATCGAAGAAATAGAATCAAACATCTCCCAATATCCTCATATAAAAGAAAATATTGTTTCAATTAAAAAAATTAATGATGCAGATCATTTGTGTGCATATTTCACCGCTGAACATGAAATTGATATCAATGAACTTAAAGAATTCCTAAAAGAAAGATTGACAAAATACATGGTTCCAACAGTGTTTATGCAGTTGGATGAAATGCCAAAAACACCAAACGGAAAGACAGACATAAAATCACTTCCTAAACCAATACTTAACCTGGAATTAGTGCCTCCGCAAACAGAGCTGGAAGAAAAATTATTCGATATTGCATCAGAAATTTCAGGAACTACTGAATTCGGTGTAACCGATGACTTATATGCCATCGGATTTACTTCATTGACATTGATGAAATATGCATCAAGAATCTATGAGGAAATGGGATTCAATATAAACATTTTTAAATTACTTGACAACCCAACAATTAGAAAGATTGTCGATTTAATTGAAAATGCTAAAGACACAGGTGATTTAAATAAGATTATAGAAGATTCTAAAAATTCAATGTATATTCCATTGACTGAAAACCAGTTGGGGGTTTACTACGAATGCATTCAGAACCCTGACGTCCCACAATATAATCTTCCGAACATCATTAGATTTGACAAGTCAATTGATGCTGAAAAATTAAAAGAAGCAGTCATTAAAGTAATTGATGCATATCCTTATCTTAAAACCAGAATTGTCATGCATGGTGATAAGCTAATGCATAAACGTGATGATTCAATTGCCATCGAAGACATTCCAATCGTTAAAGTGCCAAACATCAGCGATGAGGAAATTCAAAATCTCAACACAAAAAAATTCGAGCTGTTGGGTGGGCAGCTATTTAGGGCTAAGATATATGAAACTGATGATGAAGTCATATTATTCATAGACATACATCACCTGATAACCGATGGGGAATCCATTATTAAGTTATTTAGAAACTTTGGCCATGCCTATGAAGGTAAAGAAATCAAAAAAGAGGCTATTGACGGATATGCCAATGCATTGATTGAAGCAGAAAATGAAAACAGTGAAGAATACATTGCTTCTGAAAAATATTTCCATGATTTGTTAACTCAGGAAGTTGATTCAACTATTCTTACTCCTAACTTAAATGGAAATCCGGATAATGGAAAACTAGATTTCGTATCCAAAAACATCAACCCTCAATTGATTAGGGAATTCTGTGCCGCTGAAAGGATAAGTCCTAATGTCTTATTTATGGCCAGTACAATATTGAACTTAAATAAATACACATTTTCAGACAAAACATTAATAACAACCATTTATAACGGCAGACCAAGTTCTGATTACTATAATACACAGGCATTTTTAGTTAAAACTCTGCCAATACTTTCCATCAATGAAGACAGGAACATTCCCGTTAAAGAATTGTTAAATCAAACTGATGAAATCTGGAAAGAAACCATTAGGCATTCTGATTTCCCATATACAAAGATTTCAAATGAATTCCAATTAAAACCGGAGTTCATGTACACTTACAATAATTTTGATGAAGAAATAATCACCATAAGCGGTAAGGATTATCAGTATACTCGTCTGGAAACTATCGAAACCAATTACAAAATAACATTTGATGTCAATGAAAGTGAAGACAATATTGAATTGCATTTATTATATAATAATCAGTTATACACTGAAAAATATGTTAAAAGATTCTTAACCGGTGTTTTAAATACGGTAAATCAATTCATCAATGAGGATATTGAAAAATTAAGAATCAGTGAAATTGAACTGAATAAAAATTATGAAATACCTACTTTCACTCCTGTGGAAAATCCATTCATCCACAAACGCTTTGAAATGCAAGTTGAAGCAAATCCGGACAACATTGCTCTTGTTGCTGAAGATGCAACATTAACCGCTGATGAACTTAACAAAAAAGCAAATCGTATAGCAAATGCTTTGATTAAAAAAGGAGTAAAACCAAAAAGCAATGTTTTGGTAATGCTTCACAGAAACAGCGACCTCATAGCATCAATCCTTGGTATTCTGAAAGCCGGATGCACATACATCCCGATTGATTTGGAATACCCTCAAGACAGAATCAACTATATCTATGAAAACAGTCAAGCCGACTACATCATTTCAGATGAAGCTAAGGAGAACTCATTAGACATTAAAGAATTGCTCAGGGAGAAAAATACTGAAAATCCTAACGTTGAAATTGCTCCTGATGATTTGGCATACATGATTTATACATCCGGATCAACTGGAAATCCAAAAGGAGTAATGATTTCACACGAAAACATCTGTAATGAAGTTGAAAACCCAAAATCTGAATATGAAAGCCTATTGTGTATTACTACAATATCCTTTGACGTAGCTATGGATGACATATTCACATCCCTTGCAAACGGAATTAGGCTCATATTTGCAAATGACAGTCAAATCAAAAACATTCCGGAATTGACTGAATTAATTAAAGAGCATGAACCTGAAGTTGCTGACTTCACTCCATCCAGATTGGCTTCACACCTTGAAGTGGAAGAGTTTTGCGAAGCAGTCAAATGCCTGAAATGCCTGTACCTCGGAGGAGAGCAGTTCTCAACCAAGGTGTATGAAAACTTCAGGAAATGCTCCGATGCAATCGTATACAACAGTTACGGACCAACAGAAACCACAGTTACATCAAACAACAAGAAAGTAACTGACGTAAATGACATAACCGTCGGTTATCCGTTATACAATTATGTTACTGATGTGCGTGATATTGATGGGAAACTCCTGCCTTATGGAGTAATGGGTGAACTGTACATCGGTGGTGTCGGTGTAGGTAAAGGATACTACAACATGCCTGATAAAACCGAAGAGGTATTCCTAACCATTAACGGCATTCCATACTACAGAAGCGGGGACTATGCCATTT
The DNA here is from genome assembly GCF_001548675.1 of Methanobrevibacter sp. YE315. NCBI lineage: Archaea > Methanobacteriati > Methanobacteriota > Methanobacteria > Methanobacteriales > Methanobacteriaceae > Methanobrevibacter > Methanobrevibacter sp. YE315. Next base: position 1,468,919 of record NZ_CP010834.1, on the reverse strand, counting down.
CAAGGCCTGACGGTGAAATAGAACTTCTAGGAAGGATAGACAATCAAATCAAATTAAGAGGATTAAGAATAGAAATCGGTGAAATCGAATCCAACATTAATAGATATCCTTCTGTAAAACAAACCGTCGTTGTAATTAAAGAAATTAACAACAATGATCATTTATGCGCATATTATACTGCGGATGATGAAATTGATACTGCTAGCTTAAAAGACTTTTTAAAAGACAAATTAACCAAGTATATGATTCCTACCGCATACATGCAGTTAGATGAAATGCCACAAACACCAAACGGAAAAACAGACCTAAAAGCGTTGCCTGAACCAAAATTGGATTTAGAAAACATAAAAGCAGAAAATGAATTGGAAGAAAAACTCTTCGAGATTGCAGCAGAACTTGTGGATACTGATCAGTTCGGTGTAACCGACGATTTATACGCAATTGGATTTACATCATTGATATTAATGAAATTCAACTCATTAATCTATGCGGAAACTGGTGTTAACATAGATATGTCAGTTTTATTCAACGACCCGACCATCAGAAATCTCGCATCACAAATCAAAGACAGTGATAAGGATTCTGATTTAGAAGAGTTCATTGAGTTGGCCGGCAAATTGGATTATTTCCCATTGACTGAAAACCAGTTGGGGGTATACTACGAGTGCATGCAAAATCCTGATGAAATCAGATACACCATGCCGACAGTCATAAGATTTGGCAGCGATGTAAAAGCAGATAAATTAAAAGAAGCTGTAATTAAAACTGTTGAAGCTCATCCATACATCAAAACCAGAATCATAACTACAGAAGACGGTTCACTAAAACAGCAAAAGAATGACGATGCAGAAATTGATGAAATCGAAATTGTTAAAGTTGACTCAATAAGCGATGATGAAATCATCAAAAATGATGTTAAAAACTTTGCTTTAATTGAGGGACAACTATTCAGATTTAAAATATACGAAACACCTGATGAAACAGTATTGTTCTCTAATTTCCACCACATCATTACAGATGGAGTATCACAAATCAACATCTTTACAGACATAGCAAAAGCTTATGAAAATAAAGAGTTATCACGGGAAATAGTAGACGGCTATGTCTACAGCCTTATTGAAGAAGATGCTAAAAATACTGAGAAATATGAAAAGTCTAAAGAGTTCTTCGATGAAAAACTATCTCAAGAAATTGAATCCACAGTTTTAACTCCAAACATTAATGGAAATCCGGATGAGGGAGAATTAAAAACAATTATTCGAGAAATTGATTCAAAATATATTAAGGAATTCTGCAATGATTATTCATTGAGTCAAAATGCATTGTTCCTGTCAGCTCTCACATTGACTTTAAATAAATACACATTCAGTGATAAAACATTGATAACAACTATCTTTAATGGAAGATCCAACCCATATTTCTACAATACTCAAGGATTTTTAGTAAAAACACTTCCATTAATATTCAACAATGAAAACAGACAAGAAACTATTAAAGAATTTATTACAGGCATTGACAATGTATGGAAAGATACAATAAATCATGCTGAATATCCATATACTCATATTGCAGAAAATTACCAATTAAAACCAGAATTCTTCTTCTCATATCAAGAATTCTTCAAATCAGAGGAGATTACAATAAACGGTAAAATCTATGAGGAATATGAATTAAGTTCTGATGATATCTATAATCTAAATTATAAAGTTAATTTTGACCTTTTCGTCTTTGAAGACAATATTAAATTTAAATTGGATTATAATGATCAATTATATAGTGAGGAATATATTCAAAAATTCTTAGATTCATTTAATCTGGTTTTAAATCAGTTTATTGAAAATGACATTAACAAATTAATGATTAGCGAAGTGGAACTGGAAAGTGAAAAAGAGTTGCCTACTTTCACTCCTGTGGAAACTCCAATTATCCACAAGCGCTTTGAGAAACAAGTCGAAGCAGAACCAAATAATATTGCTCTTGTTGCTGAAGATGCAACGCTAACTGCAGATGAGCTTAATAAAAAAGCAAATCGTATAGCAAATGCACTGATTAAGAAAGGAGTAAAACCGAAAAATAATGTTTTAGTGATGCTTCACAGAAACAGTGACCTCATTGCTTCAATCCTAGGTATTCTGAAAGCCGGATGTGCATATATCCCTATCGATTTGGAGTATCCTCAAGACAGGATTGATTATATCTATGAAAACAGTCAAGCAGACTACATCATTTCCGATGAAGACAGTGACAATGCATTGAACGTTAATGAACTGCTCAAAGAAACAAATGTAACAAACCCTGATGTTGAAATTACATCAGATGATTTGGCGTACATGATTTATACATCAGGTTCAACAGGAAATCCGAAAGGAGTAATGATTTCGCATGAAAACATTGCAAATCAAGTGCAAAACCCTAAATCACAATATGGAAGCTTGTTATGTCTTGCAACAATATCATTCGACGTATCAGTAGATGATATCCTGACTTCCCTTTCAAACGGATTGAAATTGATATTGGCAAGCGATACCCAAATCAAAAACATTCCTGAATTAATAAGATTAATTGATGATGAAAAACCTGAGGTATCAGAAATCACTCCGTCAAGACTTGCATCATATCTTGAAGTGCCAGAATTCTGCGAAGTAATAAGCTGTCTGAAATGCGTATTCCTTGGAGGAGAACAGTTCTCAACCAAAGTATATGAAAACTTCAAAAAATACTCCGATGCAGTCGTATACAACAGTTACGGACCAACAGAAACCACAATCACATCAAACAACAAAGAAGTCACAGACAGCAATGACATAACTGTTGGGCTTCCTTTAGAAAATTATGTTACTGATGTACGTGATATTGATGGAAAACTCCTGCCACAAGGTGTAATGGGTGAACTGTACATTGGTGGTATTGGTGTAGGTAAAGGATACTACAACATGCCTGACAAAACCGAAGAGGTTTTCCTAACCATAAATGACATCCCATACTACAGAAGCGGAGACTATGCTATTGAAACTCCAAATGGTGAAATAGACATTCAAGGAAGAATAGACAACCAAATCAAATTAAGAGGATTAAGAATAGAGATTGGTGAAATCGAATCAAGCATCAACAAATACCCATCAGTAAAACAGTCTGTCGTTGTAATCAAGGAAATCAACAACAATGACCACTTATGCGCTTATTATACTGCTGATGAAAATGTTGAGCCAAGAAGCTTAAAAGACTTCCTAAAAGACAAATTAACCAAGTATATGATTCCTACTGCATACATGCAGTTAGATGAAATGCCACAAACACCAAATGGAAAAACAGACATAAATGCATTGCCTGAACCAAAATTGGACTTGGAATATGTTGCAGCTGAAAATGAAACTGAACAAAAACTCTTTGAAATTGCAGCAGAACTCATCAATACTGATCAGTTCGGTGTAACTGATGATTTATACGCAATTGGATTTACATCATTGATATTAATGAAATTCAACTCATTAATCTATGCGGAAATGGGTGTAAACATAGACATTTCAGTGCTGTTCAACGATCCGACCATCAGAAAGCTCGCATCACAAATCAAAGGCATTGATAAGGATTCTGATTTAGAAGAATTCATTGAGTTGGCCGGCAAATTGGATTACTTCCCATTAACTGAAAACCAGTTGGGTGTATACTATGAGTGCATGCAAAATCCTGATGAAATCAGATACACCATGCCGACAGTCATAAGATTTGAAAGCGATGTAAAAGCAGATAAATTAAAAGAAGCCGTAATTAAAACTGTTGAAGCTCATCCATACATCAAAACCAGAATCATAACTACCGAAGACGGTTCACTAAAACAAAAGAGAAATGATGGTGCTGAAATTGATGAAATCGAAATTGTTAAAGTCGATTCAATAAGCGATGATGAAATCATCAAAAACGATGTTAAAAACTTTGCTTTAATTGATGGACAACTATTCAGATTCAAAATATACGAAGCCCCAGATGAAACAGTATTGTTCATTGACTTCCACCACATCATTACAGATGGAGTATCACAAATCAATATCTTTACTGACATAGCAAAAGCTTATGAAAATAAAGAGTTATCACAGGAAATAATAGATGGATATGTCTATAGCCTTATTGAAGAAGATGCTAAAAACAGTACCAAATATAGCGAATCCAAAGAGTTCTTTGATGAAAAACTATCACAGGAAATCGAATCCACAGTCCTGACACCAAACTTTAATGGAAATCCAGATGAAGGCAATATAAAAACTCTCTTGGATGAGATTGATTCTGCTGAAATCAAGGATTTATGTAATAAATATTCACTAAGTCAGAATGCGTTGATTTTGTCTGCCCTTACATTGACATTGAATAAATACACATTCAGCGATAAAACATTGATAACAACTATCTTTAATGGAAGATCAAACCCATATTACTACAGTACACAAGGATTTTTAGTAAAAACACTCCCATTAATATTCAACAACGAAAACAGACATGAAACTATCAAGGAATTCATCAATGGCATTGACAAAGTATGGAAAGATACAATAAGTCATAGTGAATATTCCTATACACGCCTTGCAGAAGATTATCAATTGAAACCGGAATTTTTCTTCACTTATCAGGAATTCCTGGATGCGGATGGAATCGTAATCGATGATAAAGATTATCAGGATTATGAGTTATCAGATGACAACCTGCTAACAACCGCATATAAAATTAATCTAGATTTAAATGCATATGATGACAAGTTTGAATTCTATCTCCAGTATAATGACCAATTATATAGTGAAGAATATGTTAAAACTTTCATAGATTCAATGAAATTTGTTTTAGAACAGTTTGTCAATACAAATATTGAAAAGCAAAGAATCTGCGATATTGAACTGGAAAGTCAAAAAGAGTTGCCTACTTTCACTCCTGTGGAAACTCCAATTATCCACAAGCGCTTTGAGAAGCAAGTCGAAGCAAAACCTGACAACATTGCTCTTGTTGCTGAAGATGCAACGCTAACTGCAGATGAACTTAACAAAAAAGCGAATCGTATTGCAAATGCGCTGATTAAGAAAGGAGTCAAACCTAAAAATAATGTTTTAGTGATGCTTCACAGAAACAGTGACCTCATTGCATCAATCCTAGGTATTTTGAAAGCAGGATGTGCATACATTCCAATCGATTTGGAGTATCCTCAAGACAGGATTGATTATATCTATGAAAACAGTCAAGCAGACTACATCATTTCCGACGAAGACAGTGATAATGCATTGAATGTCAAAGAATTGCTCAAAGAAACCAATACATCAAACCCTGATGCTGAAGTTGGTCCTGATGATTTGGCATATATGATTTATACATCAGGTTCAACAGGAAATCCGAAAGGAGTAATGATTTCACATGAAAACATTGCAAATCAAGTGCAAAACCCTAAATCACAATATGAAAGTTTGTTATGTCTTGCAACAATATCATTCGACGTATCAGTAGATGATATCCTGACTTCCCTTTCAAACGGATTGAAATTGATATTGGCAAGTGATACTCAAATCAAAAACATTCCAGAGTTAATAAGATTAATTGATGATGAAAAACCTGAGGTATCAGAAATCACTCCGTCAAGACTTGCATCCTATCTTGAAGTGCCGGAATTCTGCGAAGTAATAAGCTGTCTGAAATGCGTATTCCTTGGAGGAGAACAGTTCTCAACCAAAGTATATGAAAACTTCAAAAAATACTCCGATGCAGTCGTATACAACAGTTACGGACCAACAGAAACCACAATCACATCAAACAACAAAGAAGTCACAGACAGCAATGATATTACTGTAGGTTTCCCATTGGACAATTATGTTACTGATGTGCGTGATATTGATGGAAAACTCCTGCCTAAAGGAGTTATGGGTGAACTGTACATCGGTGGTGTCGGTGTAGGTAAAGGATACTACAACATGCCTGATAAAACAGAAGAGGTATTCCTAACCATCAACGATATCCCATACTACAGAAGCGGAGACTATGCTATTGAAACTCCAAATGGTGAAATAGACATTCAAGGAAGAATAGACAATCAAATCAAACTCAGAGGACTGAGAATAGAAATCGGTGAAATCGAATCCAACATCAACAAATACCCATCAGTAAAACAGGCAGTTGTCGTAATCAAGGAAATCAACAACAACGACCATTTATGCGCTTATTATACTGCTGAGGATGAAGTTGACTCCCGTAGCTTAAAAGACTTCCTAAAAGATAAATTAACCAAGTATATGATTCCTACCGCATACATGCAACTTGATGAAATGCCTCAAACACCAAACGGTAAAACTGATGTGAAAGCGCTGCCTGAACCGAAATTGGATTTAGAAAACGTAAAAGCAGAAAACGAATTGGAAGAAAAACTCTTTGAAATTGCAGCAGAACTCATCAACACTGATCAATTCGGTGTAACCGATGATTTATACGCAATCGGATTTACATCATTAATATTAATGAAATTCAACTCATTAATCTATGCTGAAATGGGTGTAAACATAGACATTTCAGTACTGTTCAATGACCCAACAATCAGAAAGCTCGCATCACAAATCGAAGACAGTGATGAGGATTCAGATTTATCTGAAATCATTGAATTGGCAAATAGCATGGATTACCTGCCGTTGACTGATAATCAAATTGGCGTATACTATGAGTGTATGCAAAGTCCTGGGGAAATCAAATACACAATGCCGACTACCATGAGATTAGGTAGTGATGTTGATGCGGAAAAATTAAAAGAAGCAGTAATCAAAACAATAGATGCTCATCCATATCTCAAAACAAGAATTCTCATCAATGATGAAGGAGAGCTGAAACAGAAAAGATGTGATGATGTGGAAATGGATGAAATAGAAATTGTTGAAGTGGATTCAATAAGTGATGAAGAAATACTTGAAAATGATGTAAAGGCATTTTCCCTTTACGGTGAACAGTTATTCAGAGTCAAAATATATAAGACACCTGATGAAATAGTGCTCTTTACTGATTTCCACCACTTAATCACTGACGGTGTATCACAGATTAATTTCTTTGATGACATTGCAAATATTTATGAAGGAAACGAAGCAAATGCTGAAATTGTCGACGGATATGTTTACAGCCTTCTTGAGGATAAGCATAAAAATAGTGATGCCTACGATAAAGCTAAGGAATTCTTCGATGAAAAACTATCACAGGAAATCGAATCTACAGTGTTAACCCCTAACATTAACGGTAATCCGGATGAAGGCAAACTGCAAAGTGTAATTGAAACAATCGATGCCAATGAAATTAAGGAATTCTGTAATCGCCATTCATTCAGTCAAAACTCATTGTTCCTCTCAAGCCTTATATTAACCTTAAACAAATACACATTCAGTGACAAAACACTGATAACAACCATTTTCAATGGAAGATCCAATCCGCAATACTATGATACACAAGGTTTCCTGGTTAAAACACTCCCATTAATATTCAACAACGAAAATAGGGAAGTGACAATTAAAGAATTCATAAATGATGTTGATGAAGTATGGAAAGACAGCATGACTAACAGTATTTACCCATACACAAGTATTGCAGAAGCTTATCAATTGAAACCGGAATTTTTCTTCACATATCAGGAGTTCTATAATTCAGAACCTCGCATGATAAATGGAACAGTTTATGAAGAAAGAGAATTGGTTGCAGATGACCTGAATACAACAGAATATAAGATAAACTTCGATGTTGATGTTTCAGAAGAACAAATAGACTTTATAATTCAATACAATGACGAATTATATACAGAAGACTACATCAAAACATTTATAAACTCCATGAAACTCGTTTTAGGCCAATTCATGGAAAATGACATTAATGAAATGGTGATTTGTGATGTGGAACTTGAAACCACCAAAGAAATACCTACATTCAGCACTGTGGAAACTCCATTTATCCACAAACGCTTTGAAAAACAAGTTGAAACAAACCCAAACAGCATTGCACTTGTTGCAACAGATGCCACATTAACCAATGAGCAACTTAACATCAAGGCAAACCGTATAGCCAATGCTCTCATAAATAGAGGTGTTAAAGCAAAAAGCAATGTTCTGGCAATGCTTCCAAGGGACAGTAACCTCATAGCGACCATAATAGGTATCATGAAGGCAGGATGCACATTCATCCCAATTGACTTGGAATATCCTAAAGAAAGAATTGAATACATCTACGAAAACAGTCAGGCCGATTACATCATAACAGCAGATGGAAAAGCAGACAATGCGCTGGACATCTATGATCTGCTTGAAGAAAGAAATACATCAAACCCTAATGTTGACATTACTCCAGATGATCTTGCATACATGATTTACACATCAGGATCAACAGGAAATCCAAAAGGAGTAATGATTGGTCACAAAAACGCATGCAACCAGGCTGAATCAAACCCTAAATGTGAATATGACAATCTATTAAGCATTGCAACAATTGCATTCGACACATCCCTTGAAGATATCCTGACAGGAATCACAAATGGCATCAAAATAATATTTGCAAACGATTCCGAAATCAAAAACATCGTGGATTTAATCAAATTAATCAAAGAACACAAACCGCAAGTAATGGAATTCACCCCTTCAAGATTAATATCCTATCTTGAAGTAGAAGAGTTCTGTGAAGTGATTGACTGCGCCAAATGTATAGTCATGGGAGGAGAACAGTTCTCAGCCAAAGCATTCAACGGAGTTAAGAAATACTGTGATGCTAAAGTTTACAACAGTTACGGACCGACAGAAGCAACAATAGCTTCCAACTATAAGGAAATAACCGATCCTGAAAACATTACAATCGGAAAAGCCCTTAAAAATTATGTAACTGAAGTAAGAGACATTGATGGAAAGCTTCTGCCTAAAGGAGTAATGGGTGAACTGTACATTGGTGGTGTCGGTGTTGGTAAAGGATACTACAACATGCCAGACAAAACCGAAGAGGTATACCTAACAATCAACAATATCCCATACTACAGAAGCGGAGACTATGCAATAGAACTTCCTGACGGAGACATAGACATCAAAGGAAGAATCGACAATCAAATCAAACTCAGAGGATTGAGAATAGAGATAGGTGAAATTGAATCAAGCATAAACAAATTCAAAGATATCAAAAATGCCGTTGTTGTAATCAAGGAAATCAACAACAACGACCACCTATGCGCATATTTCACAGCTGAAAAAGAGATAGATACCGATTCACTGAAAGAATTCCTAAAAGAAAGATTAACATATTACATGGTTCCAACAGTATTCATGCAATTGGATGAAATTCCACAATTGCCGAATGGTAAAACAGATACCAAAAAATTGCCTGAACCTAAGTTAGAGCTTGAAAACGTAAAACCTGAAAATGAAACTGAACAGAAATTGTTCGACATCGCATCAGAGCTAATCGGGACCGATGAATTCGGTACGACCGATGATTTGTATGCCATAGGATACACCTCCTTGACATTAATGAAGCTGAACACATTAATCTACAAGGAAATGAATGTGAACCTTGACATATCAATTTTATTCAACAGCCCAACAATCAAAAAGTTAGCGGAAAAGATTCTGGACAGCGATGATAACACTTCCAAACTGAATGATTTTGTTGAAATGTCCAGAGAAATGGAATACTTCCCATTGACAGAAAATCAGCTGGGTGTATACTATGAGTGTATGCAAAGTCCTGGTGAAATCAAATACACAATGCCATCAGTTACAAGATTCGATGATGAAATTGATGCTGAAAAATTAAAAGAAGCTATCATTAAAGTTATTGAATTCCATCCATATCTTAAAGCAAGAATTGTATCAGATGATGGAAGCATAAAACAGTACAGAAACGATGATGCTGAAATAGATGAAATCGAAATAGTTAAAATCGATTCAATAACCGATGAGGAAATCATCAAAAACGATGTAAAAGCATTTCCATTAGATGGTGAACAGATGTTCAGATTCAAGATATATGACACTTCTGATGAAATCGTACTCTTCAGTGACTTCCACCACATAATCACAGACGGAGCATCACAAGGTCTCTTATTTGAAGAAATAGGAAAAGCCTATAACAATGAAGACATTGAACCGGAAATCGTTGACGGATATGTCTTCAGCCTTATTGAACATGACCTTCAAAACAGCAAAAGATATAAAACAGCCGAAAAATTCTTTGACAACAAGTTATCACAGGAAATCGATTCCACTGTACTGACTCCCGACCTTAATGGAAATCCTGATGAAGGAAAACAGGAAACTGCTACCATAAGGATTGACATAAACAAAATTGATGAGTTCTGTCTGGAAAATTCAATCGGGCACAATTCACTATTCATGTCTGCAATCATATTGAACCTGAACAAATTCACATTCAGCGATGAGACACTAATAACAACAATATTCAACGGAAGAGCCAATCCGAATTACTTCAATACCCAAGGATTTTTAGTTAAAACACTGCCTCTGATTATTAAACATGAAAACAGACAACAAACAATTAAAAAATTCATTAAATCAGTTGACAAAACATGGATTGAATCAATAAACAACAGCATATATCCATATACAAAGATTGCTGGTAAATATCAGTTGAAACCTGAATTCTTCTATTCCTATGATGAAGGTTCCGATTCTGAAAGTCTAAAAATTGATGGCAAAGATTTTGAAAACTATGAACTTGATGATGGCAATGGAATAATGGAATATAAAATAGACCTTAATGTGTTCAATTATGGTACAGCTATTGATATAAACGTATCATACAATAATCAATTATATTCTAAAGATTATATTGAAAAATTCCTCGAGTCAACCAGGACAATTCTAGAGCAATTTGTATCTAATGACATTAAGACCATGAGAATTTGTGATGTTGAACTTGAAACAACCAAAGAGTTACCAACATTCACTCCAGTTGAAACTCCATTTATCCACAAACGCTTTGAAAAACAAGTTGAAACCAAACCTGACGAAATCGCACTGATTTCAAATGAAGAAGAGTACACTTACAAGGAATTGAATGAATTAAGTAACCGGGTTGCCAATGCATTAATCAAACGTGGAGTTGAACCAAGAAATAATGTTTTAGTAATGCTTCCAAGAAACAGCGACATGATTGCATCAATACTCGGTGTTTTAAAAGCAGGATGTGCATATATCCCAATAGATTTGGAATATCCTAAGGAAAGGATTGAATACATCTATGAAAACAGTCAGGCAGACTACATAATATCCAATGAAACTCATGACAACTTCTTAGACATCAAAGAACTGCTTGAAGAGGAAAACATCGAAAATCCAGATGTTGAAATTACACCAGATGACCTGGCCTATATGATTTATACATCAGGTTCAACAGGAAATCCAAAAGGAGTAATGATTTCACATGAAAACATCTGTAACGAAGTTGGAAATCCAAAATCAGAATACGAAAGCTTATTATGTATTACAACAATTTCTTTCGATGTAGCTATGGATGATATATTCACAGCACTTGCAAATGGAATTAAACTCATATTTGCAAACGATTCAGAAATCAAAAACATACCAGAACTAACTGAATTAATAAATAAACATAAACCGGAAGTTGCAGATTTCACACCGTCCAGACTGGCGTTACACCTTGAAGTGCCTGAATTCTGTAAAGCAATTAGCTGCTTGAAATGCCTCTTCCTCGGAGGAGAACAGTTCTCAACCAAAGTATATGAAAACTTCAGAAAACACTCTGATGCAATCGTATACAACAGTTACGGACCAACAGAAACCACAATCACATCAAACAATAAGGAAATAACAGATGTCAACGACATAACCGTTGGGTACCCACTATACAACTACGTCACTGACGTACGTGATATCGATGGAAAACTCCTGCCTTGCGGAGTAATGGGAGAACTATACATTGGAGGTGTCGGTGTAGGTAAAGGATACTACAATATGCCAGATAAAACAGAAGAAGTATTCCTGACCATCAACGATATTCCATACTACAGAAGTGGAGACTACGCAATCTCAAGACCAGACGGTGAAATAGAACTCCTAGGAAGAATAGACAATCAAATCAAACTCAGAGGACTAAGAATAGAAATTGGTGAAATCGAATCCAACATCAACAAATTCAATGATATCAAAAATGCCGTTGTCGTAATCAAAGAAATAAACGATAACGATCACCTATGCGCCTACTTCACAGCTGAAAAGGAAATTGACAAAAATTCATTGAAAGAATTCCTAAAAGAAAGACTGACATATTATATGGTTCCAACAGTATTCATGCAGTTGGATGAAATACCACAAACACCAAACGGAAAAACAGACATAAATGCATTGCCTGAACCTAAGTTAGTACTTGAAAATATAAAGCCTGAAAATGAAACTGAACAGAAATTGTTCGACATTGCATCAGAGCTAATCGAAACCGATGAATTCGGTACGACCGATGATTTGTATGCCATAGGATACACCTCCTTGACATTAATGAAGCTAAACACATTAATCTACAAGGAAATGAATGTGAACCTTGACATATCAATTTTATTCAACAGCCCAACAATCAAAAAGCTAGCGGATGAGATTTTAGGCAGTGATGATAACGCTTCCAAACTGAATGAGTTTGTCGAAATGTCCGGAAAAATGGAATACTTCCCATTGACAGAAAATCAGCTGGGTGTATACTATGAGTGTATGCAAAGTCCTGGTGAAATCAAATACACAATGCCATCAGTTACAAGATTCGATAATGAAATTGATGCTGAAAAATTAAAAGAAGCAGTAATAAAAGTAATTGAAGCACATCCATATCTTAAAACTAAAATTGTATTCTCAGATGATGGAAGCATAAAACAGTACAGAAACGATGATGCTGAAATAGATGAAATCGAAATCGTCAAAGTCGACTCAATAACTGATGAGGAGATTATCAAAAACGATGTAAAAGCATTTTCATTAGACGGCGAACAAATGTTCAGATTCAAAATATATGACACTTCTGATGAAATCATACTCTTCAGTGACTTCCACCACATAATCACAGATGGAGCATCACAAAGCATATTATTTGAAGAAATAGGAAGAGCATATAACCTTGAAGACATTGAACCGGAAATCGTTGATGGATATGTCTTCAGCCTTATTGAACATGACCTTCAAAACAGTGAGAAATATGAAACAGCCGAAAAATTCTTTGACGACAAATTATCACAGGAAATCGATTCCACTATACTGACTCCGGACCTCAATGGAAATCCTGAAGAAGGAAAACAGGAAACCGCTGGTATAAACATTGACATAAACAAAATTGACGAATTCTGTCTTGAAAACTCAATCGGACACAATTCACTGGTCATGTCTGCAATCATATTGAACCTGAACAAATTCACATTCAGCGACAAAACATTGATAACAACAATATTCAACGGAAGAGCAGACCCTAATTACTTCAATACCCAAGGATTTTTAGTAAAAACAATCCCATTGATTATCAAACAGGAAAACAGAGAACAAACAATTGAAGAATTCATCAAATCAGTTGACAAAACATGGATTGAATCAATAAACAACAGCATATATCCATACACAAAGATTGCCGACAAATATCAGTTGAAACCTGAATTCTTCTATTCATATGATGAAGATTCCGACTCTGAAAGTCTTGAAATGAGTGGTAATGACTATGAAAACTATGAACTGGACGACGGCAATGGAATAATGGAATATAAAATAGATTTAAGTGTGTTCAAACATGATACATCTATTGAAATAAGCATATCATACAATGACCAATTATATTCCGAAGGATATATTGAAACATTCCTAAATTCAACCAAAACAATTCTAGACCAATTTGTAACTAATGACATCAATACCATGAGAATCTGTGATGTTGAACTTGAAACAACCAAAGAGTTACCAACATTCACCCCATTAGAAACTCCATTTATCCACAAACGCTTTGAAAAGCAAGTGGAACTCAAACCTGACGAAATCGCACTGGTTTCAAATGGAGAGGAATACACTTACAAGGAATTGAACGAAATGAGTAACAGGGTTGCCAATGGATTGATTAGACGTGGAGTTGAACCAAGACACAGTATTCTAATCATGCTTCCAAGGACCAGCAACCTAATTGCATCAATAATCGGTATCCTGAAAGCTGGCTGTGGATTTATTCCAATCGATATGGAATATCCTAAGGAAAGAATCGAGTACATATACGAAAACAGTCAGGCAGATTATATAATATCAAACGAAACTTATGATATTACGTTAGACATCAAAGAACTGCTTGAAGAGGAAAATATCGAAAATCCTGACATAGAAATCTCTCCTGACGATACTGCATACATGATTTACACCTCTGGATCCACTGGAAAACCTAAAGGTGTAATGATTGGTCATGAAAATGCATGTAACCAAGTTGAAGCAAATCCAAAGGCAGAATACGATAATCTGTTAAGTATTGCGACAATAGCATTCGATACATCTTTGGAAGATATCTTAACCGGTATCACCAACGGAATAAAAATAATCTTTGCAAACGATTCTGAAATCAAGAATGTCGTTGACTTAACACAATTAATCAAAAAGGAAAAACCGCAAGTCATGGAATTCACTCCATCAAGACTGTTATCCTATCTAGAAGTTGACACGTTCTGTGAAGTGATTGATTGTGCAAAATGTATTGTGATGGGAGGAGAACAGTTCTCAGCCAAAGCATTCAACGGAGTTAAAGAATACTGTGATGCTAAAGTTTACAACAGTTACGGACCGACAGAAGCAACAATAGCTTCCAACTATAAGGAAATAACCGACCCTGAAAACATTACAATCGGAAAAGCCCTTAAAAACTATGTAACTGAAGTAAGAGACATAGATGGGAAACTACTTCCAAAAGGTGTAATGGGAGAGCTATACATCGGTGGTGTCGGCGTAGGTAAGGGATACTACAACATGCCTGAAAAAACCGAAGAAGTATACCTGACAATAAACGATATCCCATACTACAGAAGCGGAGACTATGCAATAGAACTTCCTGACGGAGATATAGACATCAAAGGAAGAATCGATAACCAAATCAAACTCAGAGGATTGAGAATAGAAATCGGAGAAATAGAATCCAACATTAACAGATTCCCGAACATCAAAAATGCTGTTGTTGTAATTAAAGAAATCAATAACAGTGAGCATTTATGTGCTTACTTCACTGGAGAAGAAAAAATTGACATCAAACTCTTAAAACGTTACTTGCAAAACAAGTTGACTAAATACATGGTTCCAACTGTCTTCATGCAGATTGATGAAATGCCTCAAACTCCAAACGGAAAAACAGACATAAAAGCATTGCCTGAACCTTCACTGGCACTTGATTTCGTTCAACCTGAAACTGAAACCGAGAAAAAAATATTTGAATTAGTTTCATCACTTTCAAGCGCTAAAGAATTTGGTATAACCGATGATTTGTACTCCATAGGATTCACATCATTAACATTGATGAAGCTGAATTCATTGATATACAATGAGACTGGCGTTAACATTGAGATAACTGACTTATTCAATAATCCAACAATACAAAACCTTGCAGATAAGATTGACAACAACATTAACATACAGATTGATGTCGAAGAGCTTATCAAAACCGCAGAGGCAATGGATTCATTCCCATTGACATCAAATCAGTTAGGTATCTACTATGAATGTGCACAAACCGATGAAATCAAGTACACAATGCCTTCAGCCATTCGTTTCGACAGCAATATCGATCCATTTAAACTCAAACAGGCAATAATTGATACAATTGAAGCACATCCATATCTTAAAACAAGAATAATCACTACTTCTGAGGGTGAATTAAGGCAAAAAAGATGTGATGATGTCGAAATTGAAGAAATTGAAATTGTAGAAGTTGATTCAATTACCAACAGGGAAATGATGGACAACGATATCAAGTATATTCCATTGGATGACAATCAGCTATTCAGATTCAAAATCTATAAAACTCCAGCAGAAACAGTACTGTTCTTTGACATCCACCATATAATTACAGACGGAGTTTCAATAGACCTTCTTTATGAAGACATACTCAGCCTGTACAATGGAGGAGATATCAATGAGGAAATTGTAGACGGATTCGTTTACAGCCTAATTGAAACAGAACTTAGTGAAAATGAAGTTTCAAAAGAGTATTATAAAGATAGGTTTGCTCAAGGATTTGAGTCTACGGTTTTAACTCCTAACATTAATGGAAATCCGGATGACGGTAAGATTAAACTCATCTATGATTCTATTAATTCCAACTTTGTAAGGCTGTTCTGTCAAGACCATTCAATAAGTCCAAATGTGCTGTTCATGAGCGCTACAATTCTGGCTCTAAACAAGTTTACATTCTCAGATAAAGCACTGATAACAACAATCTTCAACGGCAGGTCCAACTCAAACTACTTCAATACGCAGGGAATGCTGGTAAAGACACTTCCAATCATGGTCGGCAGTGAAAACAGGTCAATGATGGTTGAGGACTTCATTAAGGTGGTAGATAAATCCTGGAAAGACGCTTTAGTGCACAGCAATTATCCATATACCAAACTTTCCGAAGAATATCACTTAAAACCTGAATTCTTCTATGCATATCACGGAGCATTCGAAACAGACCAACTGGAAATGGATGGAAATACCTATGCCATGGAAGAGCTTGACGGAACCGTAGCAACAGACTACAAAATTAACCTGGACATTTATGATGATGGGGAAAACATTGGAATTTTCATCGAGTACAATGACCAAATCTATACTGAAGATTATGCTAAGGAATTCCTGAGGGCAATAAAATACATATTAGTACAATTCTTCGTGAATGATATGGATAAATTGAGAATTGAAGACATTGAGCTTGCAACCAACTTAATGCTGCCTGAATTTGAAGAGGTAGTCAACCCATTCTTACACAGACGTTTTGAAGCACAAGTGGATGAAAAGCCAGATGAAATTGCACTTGTTGCAACAGATGAGACACTATCCTATGATGAGCTTAACAAAAAGTCAAATCGTATAGCAAATGCATTGATTAAAAAAGGCGTCAAGCCAAGAAGCAATATATTGATTATGCTCCCTCGTAACAGTGACTTGATTGCTTCAATAATCGGTGTATTAAAAGCAGGTTGTGCCTTCATACCACTTGATTTAAAGTTCCCTAAAGAAAGAATTGAGTACATCTATGAAAACAGTCAAGCAGATTACATAATTAATGTAGATGGTCTTGCACCAAATTCACTATCTATTAAAGAATTGCTCAAAGAAAGCAATGTTGAGAATACTGATATTGACCTTACTCCAGATGATCTGGCATACATGATTTATACATCAGGGTCAACAGGCAATCCAAAAGGTGTAATGATTAGTCATGAAAATGCATGTAACCAAACTGAAGCTAACCCTAAATGTGAATACAGCAATCTATTAAGTATTGCAACAATCGCATTTGATACATCTCTTGAAGATATTCTGACAGGTATAACCAACGGAATAAAAATCATCTTTGCAAATGATGATGAAATAAAAAGCATCGCTGAGCTAATCAAACTGATTAAACGTGAAAAACCTGAAGTAATGGAATTCACACCTTCAAGATTGTTATCCTATCTTGAATTTGAAGAGTTCTGTGATGTGATTGATTGTGCAAAATGTATCGTTATGGGAGGAGAGCAGTTCTCAGCCCAGGCGTTCAATGGAGTAAAAAAATACTGTGATGCGGCAATATATAACAGTTACGGACCAACTGAGGCTACAATTGCTTCAAACTATAAGGAAATAACTGATCCTGAAAACATTACAATCGGTAAAGCTTTAAGAAACTACATAACTGATGTAAGAGATATTGACGGAAAACTCCTGCCTAAAGGAGTTATGGGTGAGCTGTACATAGGTGGTGTCGGTGTAGGTAAGGGATACTACAACATGCCGGATAAAACAGAAGAGGTATATCTGAAAATTGATGGTATCCCATACTATAAGAGTGGAGATTATGCAATTGAACTTCCTGATGGAGACATTGACATTAAGGGAAGAATCGACAACCAAATCAAACTCAGAGGACTGAGAATAGAAATCGGAGAAATCGAATCCAACATATCCCAATTCCCTAATATCAGACAGAATATTGTTGTAATCAAGAAAATCAGAAACAATGAACATTTATGCGCATACTTCACAGCAGATGAAAAAATCGACAAGGATGCACTCAAGGCATACTTAAGTGAAAGACTTACACAATATATGGTTCCGACAGTCTTCATGCAGATTGATGAAATACCTCAAACCCCTAACGGCAAAACAGATGTAAAGGCATTACCTGAACCTAAATTAGAATTAACATATGTCCCTCCTAAAAACAAGCTAGAGCAAACAATCTGTGCAATATACTCATCCATACTTGACATAGAGATTGTTGGTGCAGAAGATAACTTCTTTGAAATAGGAGGAACCTCACTTATCGCATCAAAACTAATCATTGAGCTACTCAAACAAGACTATGCCGTGAAATATGATGACATCTTCAAAAACCAAACTCCAAGAAAATTGGCTAGTTTCCTTTCAGGTGATGAAAACACAGATGATTTGGATATTGGCATTATTGAAAACTACGATTATGGTGAAATAAATAATCTTTTAGAGAAAAATACCTTTGAAAACTTTGCCAAAGGTAAAAACCTGGAGTTAGGCAATGTATTGCTGACTGGGGTGACTGGTTTTCTGGGTGTTCATGTGTTATATGAATACATCAAGAATGAAGAGGGAACCATTTACTGTATGTTAAGAAAAGGCCAATTCGATTCCTGCGAAGAGCGTTTCATAGATTTATTGAATTACTACTTCGACGAAGACTTCAGCGACCTTATTGGATCACGCATAATCCTAAGTGAAGGCGACATAACCAACTTGGATGACTTTAAAAAGTTAGAAAATTATCCAATTGACACAATAATCAACTGTGCAGCCATTGTAAAACACTATACTCATGACGATTACATCTTTAGGGTCAATGTTGATGGAGTAATCAACGGACTTGAATTTGCTGAAGCAAACAACATCACTTACGTGCAAATATCAACAACCAGTGTTTTGGATGAATACACTGAAGATACGGGCCTCAGCAATGTGCATTGTGATGAAAAAACGTTATACTGGGGACAAGACTTGTCCAACAAATACCTTAACAGTAAATTCCTGTCAGAAAGAATGGTGCTTGAAAAAGCTTTATCTGGTTTGAATACAAAAATAATAAGAGTAGGAAACCTTATGGCACGTCACTCTGATGGAGTATTCCAGAGAAATTATGACACAAATGCATTCCTGAATGGTATCAAAGCCCTCAAGAATCTCAAAGCTACCACTCCAGCAATATCTGAAGAAATAGTTGAACTAAGTCAAATAGATTATGTGGCAAAAGCAATACTTGCTCTTGCAAGAACTCCGAAAGAATCCATAGTATTCCATGCAGTAAGTGACAAATTAATACCGACCAGGGACATCATTGATGCTTTAAATTCATTCGGATTTGGTATCGAGGAAGTCACCCATGAAGAGTTTAGAAAAATCTATGAGCAAAACATGGACGAGAATATCCAGGGAATTATTACAGCTGATTTAACCATAGATGACTTCGACATTGAAGAGACTGGCGAAAATGAATCCCACGAAAGTGATACAGGTGAACTTGTCAAAATGGATTTAACCCTTGACATTCTTAACACTTTAGGATTTAGCTGGCCTGAATGTGATGAAGGATATCTTAAACGATTCATCGAATATTTGATTGAGGTACATTATTTTGAGTAAATAGGTGATTCAATGAAGAATTTCAAAATTGCTGACAGTAAATTTAAGGAATTATTATTGCCAACATTACTTATAGTAATGGCTTTGAACATTAGCTCAGTTGTCGACAGCTTTTTCGTAACGTCATTTTTGGGTGAAAATGCTGCTGCAGCTATTGAAATATTGGAACCTGTAATATTATTAATAACAGTTTTCGAATGGTTATTTGGTCTTGGAGGACAAATTTTAGCATTGAACAAAAAAGCGGAATTTGATACTGAAGGAAGTAATCGTTACTTTACAGTGTCCATTGCATTATCATTCATTGGCTCTTTTATAATGGCAATTATCTGTTTATTTTTTATGGATCCTCTAGCCACAATATTACGGGCAACACCAGCTACAAAACCTCTTGTATTACAATATTCCACATTTTTATATGCCTGTTTTATCGTATCCACGGTTTCTGGAGTACTTACCCAATATATCCGTGTGGATGGCCAGCCAAACTTCGCATCAGTAGTAATTATCGTGGCCAATATAATCAATATAATCCTCGATTATTTATTCTTATCATCAGGAATGGGCATGAGTTCCGCTTCACTTGCAACATTTATCGGATATACTGTAGGCCTTTTAATATGTTTATTATACATCCGCAATCCAAAAAGGACATTCAGGTTTTCCCGTGCGGCTCTTGCCTTTAAAACATTCATTAAAAGCAGTGCAGAAATGATAAAAGTAGGTTTTCCTAGTGCAAGTATGGGTATTTTCGACATAATATTCGTTTACATTATGAACTCTTTCATAGCTGTAACATTAGGTGATGCAGGATTGGCCACCTATTTGTTATGTATGGATTTACTGGTAATTGCAAGTATTATTGATGTTGGAATTTCAGAAACATTAACTTCAATCGTTCCGATATATTATGCAAAGCACGATTATGCTAATCTAAATCATTTAATTAGAAATTCTATCATCATTTCAGTAGCTTTTGCAATAATTCTAACACTGTTGATATGGATATGGCCTGAAGGATTCCTCGCCCTTTATAACTTCAACCATCTGGACATTGCTGAATTTGCAAAAAATGCGATTAAATTATATTCATTCCTCTTCCTATGCTCAATACTTCCTAGCTTATTTATATTCTATTACGAAGCTATTGAAAGGTCTGTGCTCTCAACAGTGCTTTCAGTTCTTGAAACACTTGTACTGCCATTGATTTCAGTGTTCGTATTGTATGAGTTAATAGGATCCGATGGAATATGGCTAGGATTTCCTGTATCTTGCATAATTACAATGATTATCACAGTCATTATTGTTAAATTGATTCAAAAAAGAGAACCGAAATACAGTGGTCTGTTCTTCATTGAAAAGGATTTGGTCAGTAAAACCCAAAACTTCGTTTTGACAGACAATGATTTGAAAGCAAGAGAAGAATGTTTGCAACATCTAAAAGGTTTGAATGCTGATGAGGAATTCTGTGCCAATGTCAACAAGATTTTTGACGTGATTCTTGATACAAATCCCCATGGCACATATATTGAAGTGTTAGTCATTGATTATGATGACAATATCCATGTTGACATTAAATACGATGGAGAAAAGGAAAATCTTGAGCACATAAAACATAGCTTCCCAGAAGGCCTTTTAAAATATGCCGAAGTTTTGGGATTCAATACAATAGAATATGTAATGGATAAGAACTAAATATTTTTTTGCCATTACATTTTTTGTAAACTTTGAGAAAAAGGTCAGGATGGAGCATGCTACTGGATTCTTCATTCATTAGGATTTTAATTAGCTAAACTACATAAGGGCAATTTTAAACTGTCAATAGATTATTCTGAATGAGGAGCATATCTCCCTTTAACTTTTATTCCAAATTCAATACATTATCAAAGCCAGAAATTACAAGAATCTCTCTAATAGCATCATTAACTTTAATTGTATAAGGAATGTTTTTAGGTTTTAATTCTTTTCCAATGATGAGTAAAACTCTTAAACCTGCACTTGAAATGTATTCTAACTCTGTAAAATCAATTATTAATGAATCAAATTTGCCCATTTCGTCCATTATTTCGTTTTGAAAGTCAGGTGAAATATTTGTATCGATTTTACCTTTAACTGATATTGTTAATTCTTTTTCATTATATTGCTTTATCAGATTCATGTAAATCACATATTTCTTAATTATATTATTAATTATGGCCGATTTTATAATTTAAATTTTTTTAATATAATCTTGAAAATCAAGGCATTATCAAATCATACTTTAAATGGGGGGTGGTGATGTTGTAAGGGAATATTCGTTGGACCGGTTTTTGCTAAACTGGGAATTCCATAACATGCAGCTGTCCAAAACAAAATGAAGTATAAGAAACATTACCATTGGCTAGATACTAACATTTAAAAGTAGTTGCAGCAATCAGGTTATTTATGTCTGTCTAAAAGTACGAGGGTCATGTCATCAAACTGTTCTTCAGTTCCTTTAAACCTATCAATGTCTTGCAGTAGGTTTGTAATTACTTTATTTTCAAAAGTATGATTATTTAAAAAGTCAATAACTCTGTCTTTTCCATAAAATTCATCATTTGAATTTTTTTCATCAGTTATTCCATCAGTATAAACTATTATCCCTTTGGAAATATTAATTTTTTCGGTTATGAATTCATAGTCACTCATAATTCCTAAGCTGATGCCGTTATTGACTTTTAAAGCTCTGAATTGTCCGTCTTCCATAACCAAAGGAGAATTATGTCCTGCATTGGAAAAAATAATGTCTTTTGTTTTATTATTGTAAATTCCTAACCACAAAGTAACAAACATGCACTCTGTATTGTTTTCACATAATTGGTTGTTAAGCATATATAATGCCTTTGAAGGATCAGTTTCACTCTTCAATATTTGCCTAATTATTGATTGGGTGATTGTTGAAAGCAAAGCGGCAGGCACTCCTTTTCCAGATGCATCTCCAATTATGATGGCAACATTGTCTTCATCTATTGGATAATAATCATAAAAATCTCCACCCACCTCTTTTGCAGGTTTTGAAAATCCATAAACCGTATAATCTTCATTTTCAATGCTATGGGTTGGCAAGTTTGATTTTTGAATTCTTTCTGCAATGTTGAGTTCTGCTTTTATTTTTTCTTTTTCACTTTCAATTTTATGAATATTTTCTATATACTCATTAGTATAGTTAATTAAATCAGTATAACTGCGGGCTAACATTCCAATTTCATCTTCGTTATTCAAATAATCAGAATAAATGTCTATTAATCCTTCGGATTCGATTTTATCTCCTTTTTTGACAAATTTTTCAATTTTCGAAAATGATGTTATCGGATAAATCACTTCGTGTTCCACATACCTCAAAACAGCAATGGACGGGATGAAGAATATAATTAATAAGATATCTATGAATACCATAATTGATAACTTAACTTCATTAAATCCAATAAGAAAGATTTCATCGATGTCTCTAATTAATACCGGGTCTAATGAAACTAACATTCCAAGAATTACGATAAGCATTGTTGTTAAAAGGAAAATATTCATTATCTTTTCAGGTATAGAAGTGAATGTTATTTCATATATCTTTGCTGTTATAGGTTTGGTGGTGTATAAAAATATTAAAGATGTGAGAAGTATAACTTCAATTACTGAAATTGTTTCGCTTATGTTAAAGTAGTAATCTGTAATTAGAATTATCAATGTAGAGATTGCTAGAATAATTCCAATTCCATAATATAGTTTTTTGTTTAATTTTCTTTTAGACTTTTTAGGAATATGGACAAAGTCAATTCTTTTAGAAATCCATATTCCAATTATTCCAAATAGGAATCCTGAATTGATAAAATTAACATAATATCTGATTCCGATTTGCATGTTGAGGGGAATTGTTTCCGGATACATTAAATTAAATAGTTTTTTGTTTATCAATGCAAATAATAGTGAACAGACTATAACTATTCCTAAAAATAGGAGGATATTGGATGTGTTGTTTAATCTAGGTTTATTGACTGGAGGTCTTGATTTAATGGGTTCATACCATATTTTATAGGCCAGGTATGAAATTCCTAGGCTGACGATTTCGGATGTTGCTGTTAATCCTAGATTATATCCTCTGATTAAGTCACATAATGTATTTCCCAAAACAGAACCTATGGCACCATAAGGTCCAAATAACAATCCTGAAATGACTAAAAGGCCTACATGGGGAGAAAAGCCCTCACCGAAATTTTTGCCCATCATAAAATAATAGGAACCCAAATTAAAGATTAACATTAATATAAAAGGCACTATTATTTTTTTTATTTTTTTATTCATCTTAACACTTTTTTCACATCTAATTTGAATTCATATGTTAATTAATTTTATTCTCATTGTTATTATATTTTTAAGGGGGATGTGCTGAAAATAATCCGTAAAAATTTGTTTTTTTTTTAATTGTATACTGATAAAAACTATAAATTTTATGAAAATTTTTAATTATAGGATTTAAAAATTAAAATACCTATATTATATGGAGAAGTCAATAATCATTGAAGAAGGGGTTTAAAACATATAAATAAGTTTTAAAAAGATTTGATTTGAAATTGAAGTATTGTGATGAGAGCAATGATTTACTAAAAATCATTTAAGTTTTTAAAGTTTTGCATTCTAATAATAAGTTTTATTAAAAATAATATACGTATATATTAATAATATATAGAGATGAGGCAATATGATGAAATTCAAAACGTTAATATTTTTTCATTAATGCTTTTTATTTTATCAATAACTGTCGTTTCAGCGGCGGATTTAAATGATACTGATGTTGATGGGCAGTTAATTGTTAATGAGGGAAATTATTTAGAAATTAATGAGAACTTAAGTTCTCAAAATCATGATAATAATGAACTATGGGGCAGTGATCCTGGACCCGGCACATTTGATGACCTTCAAAGAGAGATAAATGCGGCTCCTAAAGGATTCACTTTGGATTTGTATAGGGATTATAATGGACATTACGGTTCCAGAATCCAGCTTAATAAAGATTTAACTATTGATGGACACGGCCATAAACTTAACGGTTTAAATGAGGGAGGCTGCAGTGCATTTTATTCAAGCAGCTGAGTCATATACTTAAAGAATCTTGTAATATGTAACTGTAATAATGATTATACTGAAAATGGGGGCGCAATTGCCATTACCGGTTCTGCAAAATACATTATTATCAATTGTACATTTCGAGATAATAAGGCAACTAAAAACGGTGGAGCAATATATAATGGAGTACAGCGTTCTTCAATTTCTATTATAAATTGTACATTTATAAACAATAAAGCGGAAAAGGAGAATGGTGGAGCTATATATGGTATTGGAGATTTCCATATCGATGATTCATATTTCTCTTCAAATTCTGCGAAAGAAAATGGAGGTGCGGTTTATGCTAAAGGTAGTGATTATACAGGTTTATCTTACGCATGGGTACACGGCTGTACCTTTGAAAAGAATTCTGCTGGAAAAGAAGGTGGGGCGATTTATCAAAATGTTTATCTTTACATTTACAACTCAACTTTCAAGTCCAATACTGCTGAAGATTATGGCGGAGCTGTAAGAGCTGATTGGGTATGTGTTAACGATGACAATTGGGCTACTGAACCTATCTCATTTTTTATTGACAACCAAGCAAAAAGTTGTGGCGGTGGAGCCATATATAGTAGAAGCGATGCAGATGTATACTGCTCATATTTCAAGGGAAATAAGGCGAAAACAGATGGCGGAGCAATTGATACTTCTTACCATTGTAATGTACATAATTCCGTATTCGATTCAAATAGGGTAGAAGGAGCATTAATTGAAAGATGCTGGGGAGGAGCCATAAACTCATGGCAGGAAACTAATTCTTATAACTGCAGATTTATAAATAACTATGCGGAAAATAGTGGTGGGGCAATACATGCGAAAACTGCGAGTTTATGGGGTCCTGCTTCTTATTTTGAGAATAATGTGGCATATAAGTTTCAAGGCGGTGCAATATATACAGAGTCATTTAAAGAGGATATTAAAAGCGGAATATTCATTGGCAATAAGGCTGGTGAGGGTGCAAAAACCAGTGATGATGGTGGTGCAATTTACATTTCCGATGAAAAGATGGATGTTCTTAGCATTTCAGGTTGTGTCTTTTTAAATAATCATTGTACTGATGAAGGCGGAGCGATTTATGTAGACACCGTTAGTTTAGATGCCCAAAATAATTCAGTTGTTATGAACATAATTGATTTATCAGAATTTGATGCATGATGCCGGTAAAAACAAAAATAAAAAATGTGATGCACACCAAATATATTATGTGATAAGATGATAATAAACGTTGGCGGAAGAACAGATATAGTGAACTATTACACTCCATGGCTATTGAACAGGCTTGAAGAGGGATATGCATATTCAAGAAATCCATTTGCAAAGGAGAACGTATACAAGTTAAGTTTAAAGCCGGAGGATGTGGATTGTATTCTGTTTTGCTCTAAAAACTACCAACCTATATTGGAGCATATAAGTGAGATAGATGAAAAGTATCATATTCTGTGCCAATATACAATTACCTGCTATGGCAAGGATGTAGAACCGAAAGTTCCGACAATAAATCAATCCATAAAGACATTGGAAAGATTATCGGATATTGTTGGCAGCAATAAAATCCTATGGAGATATGATCCGATACTTCTGACTGAAAAATACACTGTTGAAAAACATTTGGAAACTTTTGAGTATATGGCTGAAAAGATTGCACCATTGGTTTACAGATGCATCTTCAGCTTTGTGGATATGTATAAGAAAGTTGAAGAGAACATGCCTGAGATAATTCCACTCACTGAAAAAGATAAGGAAAGATTATTGAAAGGAATTGGAGAGATATCAAAAAAATATAATCTTTATACTCAAACATGTGCAACAAACGAAAGCTATGGGAAATATGGCATACATGCTTCAGGATGTACAACTAGGGAAATATTGCAGCAGGCACATAATGTAGTTTACAAAAATGTTAAAGGAACCGGAATTAGAGAAAACTGTCATTGCATTCCATCAAGGGATATTGGTGATTACAATTCCTGTTTAAGTGAATGTAAATATTGCTACGCCAACAGAAAACCGGATATCCCCAAAAAAGTTATAAAACTGCATGATGAGAAATCACCATTGTTGCTTGGACACCTAAAAGAAAATGATAAGCTAATTGAGACAGAGGTAATAAGTTATATTGAACAGAATCAAACAACATTATTTGATTTTTAAATGATTAAAAGAAGTAATGCACCATTGGGTTTTCCAAAGCAAGTTTCAAATCTAATATGGTTTTTAGTGAATGGCCATATTTGAGAATAAATTCAGCACTCCTACTCCAATAATGATTAATAAAAGCCCAATGATTGCAGCCCAATCAGGTGTTTGCTTAAACGCAATAATGCCGACAAGTGTCACAAGCACTATTCCTAATGCTGACCAAATGGCGTAAGCAATTCCTATAGGTACTGTTTTTAAGCAGTTACTAAGGCAATAAAATGAAAGTATATATAGTATGATTGATGCTATGGTTGGTAAAAGTTTACTAAATCCATCAGAAACTTTTAATAGTGTTGTAGCACTTGTTTCAAATATAATGGCAAGTAAAAGAAAGATTATATTATTCATTTTAGATAACTCCTATTCTATTAAACTTTTTTCTATTAACAATATTTAATGATTAGTTAATGATAAAACTGCCTATAAACTAAAGATTAAAAAAAGTCCGCCAAACGATGAAATTATTACAATTTATTTTTAATATCACTTAATTCCTGCTCTAATTTATCAACTTTATCTTTATATTCTTTTAATTCTTGTGACATTTCAATTATCCTATCTGTGTTTACATCAATTATATCACTATTGACTGAGATTTTATCAGTGTTGTCATCAAGGGTTTGTTTTAATTCCTCGCTTATTTGCACTTCCTCTTTTTTCTCACCTAAGAACATGGTAAAGAGTATCATTCCAAGAACGGCACCGAATGTCATTGGAGCATAAAGGGCATTGGCGATAATGATTCCATCTGGTTGGGGGGTTAATACAGTTACTAGAAACATGTCAAATCCACTATATAAAAGCATTAGAAGTGCGGCTTTATATGACCTTAAGAATTCTCCGTTGTTCCATATATAGACGAGACTTCCAACAATGCCTGCCATTATTGTTGCAACACCACATGCCAAGGCAGTAGGGCCCCCCAGGCTATATCTCCAGAGTCCGGATATTATTCCTACAGGTATTCCGACATATGGTCCTCCAAGCATTGAGGATATCATTACAATTAATCCTCTTGAATTGGCGGGAATTCCATTGACATTCATGGTGAAATATGATGCAAGAATTCCTAGAATGGAAAATATGATAATCTGCCAGATTATGGTTCTGCGAGAATTATCGCCTCTAAGTATAGCTTGAAAACTTTTAGATTTAGTGGCAAGGTATGTTAAAATCAGAACTACAGATAACATCCTAAACATTTCTAGAAATGGGGCCCATAATGATTCACCATTAGTGGATTTATTAAAATAGGAAATAGTAAGGCTTAACAAACCCATAATAATCAGATAACCGATTTCATAAACTGATCCATCGGTTAATTCTTTAAGTTTCGTGAGCCTAGTCGAAATAAAACCTAAAATTATGATTGCTGAAATGATTGTAACAAGGTCATGTAAAGCTGATGCGCTTAAATGCTTAACAATAATCATATAAGCAAATAGATTAATAAACAAGGCGATATTGAAAACTAACAATATTGAAAGTAATATTAGAATCTTTTTATCGCCAGTGAGTTTATTTTTAAGATTAGAGAACATATTATCTGATTATATATTGGGGATATGATTTATATCCTAAATTATAGAATGTTGGTTATCAAATTTTCAAATTTTTAAAGTTATATATTACTATTTATTGATTTTTGTAGTAATATATTTTATTTATATAATGTTGACTATTTTTCTTTTTTTAAAATTAGCATAACAGTTTAGATGTTTAAAATTTACTCATTAAACTATCCATAACCTTTGAAATCAGATTTGGTAGTTAAAGAGGATTATCACATGGATTCTCAAAGTAATTTTTAAATCTCAAATGATGATGTTATGTCATATTTTAAATCTATAAAAGTCCAATAGTTATATTGAGGTGGATTGAAAAATGGCAGATTTAAATTTTGATCATGAAAGAATAATGTTTACGCCTGCTTTGCTCTACATTGACTACATTAATTTGCATTTTAAGTACTATCTAAAAAAGAAACATGAGGATATCACTCCTTATGACTTTACGTATCTTGCTAATATTTTCTACTATCCGAACTGTTCCCAAAAGGATTTGGCGGAGTTATTGTTTGTAAGCGAATCAAATGTCGCCCAAATAATTAAGAGACTTGAAAAAAATGGATTGGTAAAACGGGATGTTGATGAGAAAAACAAAAGCCGGAGAATTTTAAATTTAACAGAAAAAGGAAAGGAAATTCATTTCAAATTACTAAAAGAAGCTTATGAAGGTGAAGCCAAATTCTTTGAAAATTATTCTCCAGAAGATGTTGAAAAATTCAAAAAAATGCTATACGATTATTCTCAACTGGCTATTAATTCATACTAAACTTTTATATATTATTTCAGATAAACCTTAAAATTAAGACTTAAGACTCTTAAGTCATTAATGTTTTAGGTGATAAATCATGTCAGATAAAGAAAAAACAATTGAATTTTTACAATTCTTAGTAACTGGTCTTGCTGCAAACTCATTTGGACACAGAATCCAATCAAAAATATTTGCAGGCCTAGGCTTCCAGTCTCTTGGAGACAAATATACAGCACATGCAACAGAAGAGCTGGATTTCGTCGAACAGTTCATGGACCGCATCCTTGATTTAGGAGGCGAACTCAAGCAAGAAGCAGCACCTGAAGCACCAGTATTCACAGACATTGTAGAATTCATTGAACATGACTACAACGTATCCGTTGAAGGAATTGCCTATTTAAATGATGTAATGGAATCCGGAATATTGGATACAACAACCTATGATTTAATGAAAGTATATCTCAAAGACGAAGAGGAAGACATGTACTGGTCAGAACAACAACTAGACCTCTGTAAAATGATTGGAAAACAGAATTATCTAACACAACTGTTAATCAATGATCAAAATGGAAATTAAAGCTATCAAAACATATGAAAACGGTTTCATGAAACAGACCTTCGCTTTCGGCGGAGAAGAAGGCATGGATAAATTCGACGCTTCAGTAAAATACCGCTCAAGCATTCAAAACTACCTGATTGACACAGGTGATGAAGTAATCCTTGTAGATACCGACATGCCGAGTGAAGCGCCGCAGATGGAAGTTGATGAAAACACACCTCTGTCAATGGGTGAGCGAATCAGCGACTATCTTACAGCACTCAACAATCTGGGATATAAGCCAGAAGACATAACAAAGATTCTGATTACCCATAAACATGCAGACCATACTGGCGAGTTAAGACAGTTTCCAAATGCAAAGATATATCTTTCTAAAACAGAAGCCGAAGAATTGAATCTCACAGGAGACAACATCATCCCTGTTGAATTCAAGGATGGATCATATCATAACTTTGAAAAATCAGAAAGGATTGTCGATGGAGTATATCTTATTGAAGCCATTGGCCATACAACAGGCAACAGTATTGTCATTGCAGAAGATGGCGGACTGTTTTATATGTTTCATGGCGATGTAACCTATACCGATGAGGCATTGTATGAAAATAAGCTGTCAATTGTTTTTGAGGATGTTGCAAAGGCAAGGGAAACCTTGGACAATGTCAGGGAGTTCATTAAAAGCAATCCTACAGTATATTTGTCCACACATACTCCATTAGGTCATGAAAACCTTGAAAATAAAAAAGTCATTGATTTGGAAAATCCTCCGCAAAGTATTTATCCATAAATACTTTCTTTTCTATTTTTTATTATGGGCAGTCATTGAGATGTCTAAAAACTAATTTATTTTCATATCCAAATCTAAAATTACTGTTGTTAATGTAAAACCAACTGTTAAATGAAAAGAAAAAATAGCTACTTAATTATAATATAACTTGAAATTTAAAATATTAATTAAGTAATTATTTGGAGAGGAGTCAAATATGAAAGGACATGCGATAGTTGTCATACTTATGGTCTCTCTACACTACTTTTTTTAGAACTTATAATAATTAAAGATTTTCATTCGTTTAAACAAAGCTAATTCTTAAAACTTTCATTTTATGATATGTTGTTGACATTAACGCCAATGATATTGAAAATTAAACTTGATTCAACTCCAGCATATACAGGGTTTTCCAAAGCAATTTACAAATCCCAAATGGCTGATGTTAATGCCAAATTTTAAATTTGTAAGTCATTTGCTAAAATGGACATCTCATGATTGGGTGATGGATAATTACTTTTAATACCAAAAATATAATAGATTAATATGAAAACTCAAAGGTTTGAAACATTCTTTGACGCAGTCATTGCAATTATCATTACTGTGCTTGTTTTAAAACTGGTTCAGCCTGCTGCTCCAACATTTGATGCAGTGGGTGATTTGATTAGTTTCTATGTGGCGTATTTTGTTTGCTTTTTGATGATTTTCAATATATGGCATGGAAACCATAATCTGTTTCAAAAGATTGATGAAATAGACAATAAGTCCCTGTTTTTTTATGGTCTGCTTCTTTTTTCAATGTCGCTGCTTCCATATTTTTCCGTATGGCTGACCTTGAATCCCCGTTCCATTGCCAGTGAAACAATGTTCGGATTGAATTTCCTTTTCATGCAGGTCATGTATCTGCTGTCAGTGAATGCAATTGCCAAAGCAAATCCCGGAATCGTTTTGGTTGATTTTAAAAATATCCACACTTATCTTTCTACAATCATTATCCTGATAGGATTTGCATTGACCTATACGATTTATCCTCCAGGAATTGATCTTTGCTGTGTTGTTGCAGTTGTCTATGCAACTTTCAGCCACAATACCATCAAACATGAAATTGTCGACAGTGAAAGATTCGAAGCATTGATTGATGCAATCATTGCCATTGTGCTGACAATCATTGTTTTGGAAATTACCATGGCTCACAGCGGGAACTGGCAGGCGCTCTTTGATTTGAAATTGGAATTTGTAGCATATGCAATCAGCTTTCTTCTATGCTTCAATTATTGGCTTTATAACACTAATTTGTTTAATTTTGTTAAAAGAATTGATTACAAGGTCATTTGGACAAGCGGAATTTCTCTTTTCATACTTTCATTGGTTCCGTATCTTACAAAGTTTGTGGCCGAAAACTTTTATGCGTTTGCGCCGCAAGCATTGTATGGGGCGGAATATCTGGCAATTACTGCATCTGGAATCTTCTTGAAAAGATATCTCATAAAAGCGGATTCGGACAATGAGGAACTCATAAAGGTCTATGACAATTATTCCTTTTTGATGGTATTTGCCATTGTAATGATTGGAATGGTTATAGGTTATCTTTGGTGGCCTCCGGCAGTAATTCTGTCATGTCTGATTACAATACCTCTTGGATGGGTGATGGTTAAACTTTAAGAGGGGGATGTAAAATTTTACAAGTAGCTTACCATATCTTCAATTGGAATTCTTGAATAATGGACTGAATGGGGTTTTGACCTTTTGTCGGGATATCCAATAGGCAGCAATGCCACCGATTCCAGATTTTCCGGAAGTCCAAACACTTTATCCAGCACTCTTTTGTCATATCCTCTAACCCAGCAGGTTCCTAGTCCTAGATCCTGTGCTTCAAGCATCATTTGTGTAATAGCTATTGTTGCATCAACCACTCCGGAGTCATGTCCGTCAATGGCTTTCCATGACACGTTGCGGTCCCAACAGATCAACAAAACCATTGGGGCATTAAAGCAGAAT
This sequence comes from Methanobrevibacter sp. YE315, assembly GCF_001548675.1. Taxonomy (NCBI): domain Archaea; kingdom Methanobacteriati; phylum Methanobacteriota; class Methanobacteria; order Methanobacteriales; family Methanobacteriaceae; genus Methanobrevibacter; species Methanobrevibacter sp. YE315. The sequence continues at coordinate 1,436,107 of NZ_CP010834.1, read as the reverse complement.
GGCGTTACTGCCTTTGCCTGCGCCAGTGCCTCGTCGCTTTCAAGCACGAATATCCTTTGCGGCTGGAAGTTTGCGGCTGTAGGTGCAACCCTTCCGGCTTCAAGAATCTTATCCAACTTTTCCTGTTCAATCTTTCTTTGGTCAAAGAGACGAACTGAATGCCGGTCCTTTGCCAACTGTAAAAAATCATCCATATTATCACTTCATTTTATATTAGCGCCAATTTCCCGTGCTTCATCTTCTTTGCCTGCACCTAAAACTGTGCCGTGGTCTTTCCATCCCAGCAGGTTAACAAATATGGCATAGAAATCAAGGGCAAACTGATAGTTGTCACCGCGTGCGGTCATGATTAATGCAGTTTCCTTTACAAAATTTTCAAAGCCTAGTCTGTGCATTTCAGAATATAATCTGTCGATAACAACCTTAAGCTGTCCGGTGATTGTTCCCCAGAACTGTGGGGATGCAAACACTACCACATCAGCCCATTCAAAGGCTTCCTTAACTGTTTCCATATCGTCCTTTTGAACGCATTCGCCGCCGTTCTTGCTGCATTTCTCACAGGCAAGACATCCTTTTATATTCATGCTGTTGAGATACAAGCTGCTTACTTCATTTCCAGTCCTTTCCGCTCCTTGGCTAAATGCATTTATTAAAGATGCTGTTTTGCCGTTTTTGCGGGGGGACCCGTTTAGTATGAGAATCTTTTTCATGATAATCCCTCTGTTATTTTTAGTTTATATCCACCCAATAATAAAATTGTTAGTAATTTTAAAATGACTTAAATTTTAAAAGGTTCATTAAACAAATTTAATAATATGGAAACAGAAGATATTTGTCCCGTTGGAGATACTTTGGATTTGTTCAACAGAAAGTGGATATTCTGCATATTGTCCAATATTTTCTATGGCGCAAAACATTTTAAGGAATTCAAGGAACTCAATCTGGATATAAGTAACCATGTACTGTCCCAAACGTTAAAATACATGGTGGAAAATGGATTAATCAGTAAGGTTCAGGACGGAAACAAAACCATATATGATTTAACAGAAAAGGGGTTTAAAGCAAATAAAATCATATTTGAACTTGCATGCTATTCTTTAGATGAGTTAAAATACTCTTCACTAGAGGATAGTGAAAAAATTGAAATAAAAGAGAGTTATAAAAAAACATTAAAACTAACAGAATGATTTCTCATTCAAACAGATATTGAGGTTATAAAATGAAAATAGGTATTATTGGAGTCGGAGCAATTGGAGGCACAATTGCCGGAAAACTTGCAAAAGCAGGACATGAGATAAAAGTGGCAAATTCAAGAGGAAAGGAAGCTGTAAGGGAGTTTGCAGATGAAATTGGAGCAATTCCATCAGACCTTGCAGAAATTTCAGATGACATTGAAGTACTGGTTCTCTCTGTTCCCTATACTGCAATTGATACAATGCCTGAAAGCGTTTTTGCAAATTTAAATGATGATGCATTTGTAATCGACACTGGAAACTTCTATCCTGAGATGCGTGATGAAGCAATTGAAGGTCTTGGAAACGGGGAAGTGGAAAGCCTATGGCTTTCAGAAAAAATTAAAAAACCCGTAATCAAATCATTCAATAATCTATTGGCATATTCTCTTGCTGAATTGGGAGTTGGAGAAGGGGAAAGCGGAAGAATAGCCATGCAGGTTGCCGGTGATGATGCAATGCAAAAGGAAATTGTCATGGCTTTGGTAAATGAGTGCGGTTTTGATCCTTATGATTGCGGAAGTTTGACAGAATCATGGAAAATGCAGCCTACATCTGCAGGATATTGTTGTGATTATACAATTGACGAACTTAAATCAGTTAAGGAAAAATCCGAACAAACTCCAGAAAGTGTAGCAAAAAATAGGCAATATGTAATGAGTAATTTTGCAGAACTGACAGGTGAGGATTATAGTCATGAAAATGTAATCAGGATTAACAGGAAGTATAATATTTAAATTAATTATATATAATTTAAAAATGAAATAATTAATTAACTAATATATTTTTGGAGAGGAATTTGATATGAAAGGCGATGTATATTACGGTAAAGGTATCAGAGAATTAAAAGATGAATATCCTGATTTGTATGAGTTAGTATCTGACATTAACGAAACTGTATGGGATGGAAAAGTCTTAGATTATAAAACTCAAAAATTAATTGCAATCGGTATTACCGCTTCTCGTGCCGATCCTAGAGCTACCAAAAAACAAATTAGAAGTGCTATTGAAGTTTTGGGCATTACTAAAGAAGAAATTGTGGATGTTTTAAGAGTGGTATTGTTGACATCCGGTATGCCTGCATTTTCCAAATCACTTCAAATATTAAATAGCGTTACCGAAGCTATTGAGGAAGATAGGGAAGATAAGGCTTAAATCCTTCTCTTATTTTTTTTAAAACAATTGAATTATCATTTGAATAACAAAGAATGCTATGAAACATATCATTCCAGCATTTAGGAATATGTCTTTTAGTGGAATTTCTGTTTTTATATTTTTATGATTTGTTTCAAGATATCTTATAAGTGCAATCAAACCGATTAGGAATGTTATTGCCATTATAATTAAATAAAGCAATATAATAGTTAAATCGGTCGGATTGATATTTGTTGTTAATGCATTTGCGCTGTTCACTAGGAATAAGCTTACAACGGACCCCATTATGTTGACAATAATATGTAGAATTATGGGGTAGGTTATTTTCCCGGTTTTTATATAAACGTATGCAAAAAAGCTTCCAATCAATGCGGCATAGAAGAATTGATTAAGATTTCCATGGAACAATCCGAAAAGTACTGCAGAAAGCAGTATTGATGTTGTAACGCCGTATTTTATGGTTCTGTCTATCAATAATTTCCTGAATATGAACTCTTCAAAAATCGGGCCGATGATGCTTATTAATAAAAGATTTAATATGATGTCTGTTGTTTCAATCAGGTTCTGTATAGGATTGGATATGCTTTTTTGAATTAGAACGCCAATCCCTGCTGTTAGAAGCAGCCCAATGATGTTTCCAATCCACATTAAGGTAAATGTGATACATAGGTATTTCAGTAATGTTTTAAAATCTATTTTGCTTTTTTCAATCTTTTCAGAATCTAATTTTTTCATTAAGTATAAAAAAATCGGCAATGGAAGCAGATAATTGCAGATAGCGCTTATTATTGAAAGCACATTAATATCATCAAGGGGAATCAAGTTCAAGCCATTAATGACATTGATTATTATTATTGCTATAATCATTGCTGATATTGCATAGATCAGGTAATTAAATCCGATTTTTGAAAAGAATTTTTTGTTTGAATTCAAGTTTTCACCATTCCTTTATATCAATATTGTTTTTTGGTAAATAAATTTAATCGTAATAAATTTAGTCATTCCTAAAATTTATATAATACCTTTTATATAATATTAAGTGGGATTAAAATATTTTTAGGTTTGCCTAAACTATTTTAATTTATTAATAAATTCGAGGAGTATTAAAAATGAGACATGATGAATTTTTCGATAAATGTGTAGAACACAAACATGTTTTACTTTTTGCAGCAGGAATAGCAACTGCAGTAGTAGGTAAAAAAGTTTTAGAATCAAAAACTGTAAAAGATGCGGCAACTAAAGGTATGGCAGAAGTTATGTCCATTAAAAAAGATGCAGAAGAATGTTTTGAAGACATGAAACAAAATGCAGAGGATATTGTCGTTGATGCTAATGCAGAAAGTAAAAAAGAAATTTATGTAGAATCTGAAGAATAAATCCAGTTTCAGGGTTATAAAATGAAATATCAAGTAATGTATGATAACGGGCCTCGTTTAAGGATTCGTTCAGGCCAATGGGCCTTCACTAAAAAGGAAGGTTACGGGCTGGCTTCATTACTTTTAAATCAAAGCTTTATACATGAGGTACATACCTCCCATAGGAATGGAAGTATTTTGATATACTATGATGAGGGTATTGAGAATAAACAAAAGATATTCGATATTTTAGATAAAATTACTATGGACGATTTATTTGAAGCAGAACCAACACAAATTCAAACTTCAAATGAAATAACAAGCAATTTTTATTTAAAATTAACAAAAATGATTTTTCGCAGAGGAATTTATAAATTATTCCTACCAATACCCGTAAGAAATGCTTTGACTATTTATCATGCTGCAGAATACATCTGGCATGGTCTGGATAGTTTAACCAGTTTCAATATTGACGTTGCTTTGCTTGACGGGGCGGCGGTTACAGGAGCATTATTGCATAAACATTATAAACCTGCCAGTTCTATGATGTTCTTATTGTCAATCTCCGATGCATTAGAGGACTACACATTACAAAAAGCCAAAAGCACTTTAAAAGATAGTTTAGCTTTAAACATTGACACTGTATGGGTAGTAGGAGATGATGGTGAGGAAAAACAGTGTCCTCTTGTTGATATTGATAAGGGAAGTAAAGTTAAAATTCATATGGGTGATGTAATACCTGTTGATGGAAAAGTAATTGAAGGAGAAGGAATGGTTAATGAAGCTTCAATGACTGGAGAGCCATTGGCCGTTCATAAAATGCCTGGCAAGACAGTCCATGCGGGAACCGTCATTGAAGAAGGTAATTTAATCATTGAAGTTTATTCTATGAATAAGGAAACAAGATTGAATAAAATCATTGATCTGATAGAAAATTCCGAAGAGTTAAAGGCTGAAACTCAAAGTAAAGCAGAAAAACTCGCCGATTCGATTGTTCCATATAGCTTTATTGCAACGGCTTTAACTTACTTGATTACTGGAAATCCAACAAAAGCATTATCTGTCCTGATGGTTGATTTTTCATGTGCAATTAAGCTAACGACTCCGTTATCTATTATTTCAGCAATGCGTGAAGCATCTGATAATAGAATGATGGTTAAAGGAGGCAAATTCCTTGAAAACTATGCAAATGCCGACACTATGGTATTTGATAAAACAGGAACATTAACAAATGCAACTCCAAAAGTTGTTGACGTAATTCCGATGTCTAGAAGATACAAACGTGATGAAATCTTAAGGATGGCGGCATGCATTGAAGAGCACTTTGCACACAGTATTGCCACAGCTATTGTAAAACAAGCTGAAGAAGAAGGTCTTAAACACGAGGAAGACCACAGTGAAGTTGAATATATTGTGGCTCATGGTATTGTAACTGAATATGAAGGCAAACGTGCTGTAATTGGTTCAAAACATTTCCTATTCGATGATGAGAACGTTAAAGTAACCAAAACTCAAGAGAAAAAGATAGCCAAAAAGGCTGAAGAACATTCTGTTGTCTATTTGGCTCTTGATGGAAAGCTTGAAGGAATTATCTGCATTGATGATCCTGTACGTGAAGAAGCAAAATATGTTATTGAGGAGCTTAAATCGTTAGGCATCGAAAATATCATAATGCTTACAGGAGACAGTGAAAGCGGCGCCCGTGCAGGAGCAAAAGCATTGGGCATAACCGAATACAGATCACAAGTGCTTCCTGAAGATAAATCTAAAATAGTTGAAGAACTCAAAGAAGAAGGCAAAACTGTAATCATGGTTGGGGATGGAATTAATGATTCTCCTGCTCTTGCGGCAGCAGATGTGTCCGTTTCCATGAAAAACTCATCTGACATTGCTCGTGAAGTTGCAGACATTTCATTATTGTCTGATGATTTGCATGACCTTGTAACTCTTAGAAAATTAAGTGTTGGAATGTTAGATAAGATTAATACCAATTACCATAATATCGTTGCAGTGAATGGTAGTCTTCTTGTTTTGGGTGTTTTAGGTGTTATTCCACCGTCAACATCTTCAATGATACATAATTTATCTACAATGCTATTTGGTGCTTTAAGTACTAAGTCTGTTCTAGGTGACGAGGATTATAATAGAAGTATAGAAGTAGAGGCTATTGAAGTAGCTGATGCTTCTTAATTTTCTTTTTTTAATTTTTTTTTTAAAGTTTTTATATTAAGAAACACATAATTGTTTATGTATAATAATTTTGTTTAAGTGATGAAATGTTTGAAAATTATAAGAATAAATTCATTCCATTGATTTTACCTATTGTCCTGATATTGTTCTGGTATGTTATTACTGATGGATTGGAGTTATTTTCTTCATATATATTGCCAAGCCCTGTTGATGTGGTAAATTCCGCTTGGGTAGTGATACAAAACGGCAGACTCTTAACAAACACCATTGATACATTATACAAAGTGTTTGCAGGTTTAATTTTAGCATCTGTTGTAGCTATTCCAGCAGGAATATTGCTTGGTTGGTATAAGACTTTAGAAGATTTATGTACTTTTGTAATTAGTGTTTTAAGACCGATTCCTCCGGTTGCATGGATTCCATTTTCAATTTTGTGGTTCGGTATAGGCACATTCCCTGCTGTATTTATTATTTTCATGGGTTGTGTGTTCCCTATTCTAGTCTATACAATTGATGGTGTTAAAAGAACAGATAAGGTATTGGTTGAGTCCGCTCAAACACTTGGAGCAAATGACTGGAATGTTTTAAAACGCGTAGTAGTGCCTTCTGCAGTTCCATATATTGTTTCCGGTTTAAAAGTTGGTATCGGTATTGCTTTGATGTGTACCATCTCAGCGGAAATGATTGGGTCCAGCAGCGGTTTAGGTTATATGATTTTAACTGCAACAAACCTTTTTGACACTGGTACAACAGTTGTTGGTATGATAGTGATTGGTTTGATTGGACTTGTATTTGACTTTGTATTCAGCAAGGCTCAAGATAGGATATTTTGGTAGGTGTTTTACATGTCAATTGAAGTTAAAAATATTTATAAAACTTTTAAAAGCAAAAAAACAAATCAATTATCAGTTTTAGAAAATATTAATTTGACTATTAATGATGGTGAATTGATATGCCTTTTAGGACCATCCGGTTGCGGTAAAACAACTCTCTTAAGATTGATTGCAGGTCTTGAACAGCCTACTTCCGGTGAAATTGTAGCCAATGGTGAAGTCGTCAAAAAACCGTCTGGTGACAGGGCGGTTATTTTCCAACAGTATTCATTATTCCCTTGGCTGACTGTACTTCAGAATGTAACATTCGGTTTGGAAATGACAAATAAAGGTTCAAAAGCTGAAAATATTGCTGCCGCTGAGAGATACTTGACAAGTGTCGGATTAATTGACTTTAAAGATAGCTATCCTCATGAACTTTCCGGTGGTATGAAGCAAAGGGTTGCAATTATTAGATCCTTACTTAATCATTCACCAATATTGCTTATGGATGAGCCGTTTTCTGCGGTGGATATGCAAAATAGACATAGTCTTCAAGAACAGCTCATTGGGGTTTGGAAAAGATTTGAAAATACAATTGTTTTTGTAACTCACGATGTTGATGAAGCAGTCTATTTGGCTGATAAGATTGTTATCTTAGATAAAAATCCGGGCAGAATTGCAAAAATTGTTGAAGTAGATATTGAAAGGCCAAGAAAAAGGGAATCACCTGAATTCATTGCTCTTCAAGAATCTATTGTTGACCAATTGAATATGGAAGAATAATAGTTATAGCTTAGCTATTAATGTTCCATGATTTCCATTTTTTATTCCTTCATACACGTAATCTAATGCTTTCAAGATTGATGTATGGAGGTCATTGTTCTTTGCAAGATAAGCGACAATTGCTGAGGATAGATTACACCCTGTACCATGCAGGTTATCCGTTTTTATTAGTTCCTGTTTTTTGATGGTAATCTCATCGTTGATGTTTATTGTATTTATGCCGTCTAGGTGTCCGCCGGTAATGATGTTGTCGCATATTATTTTTTCAGAAGCTTTAATTGCATCTTCTTTGGTGTTAATCTTTAAATCTGTTAGTTTTTCGGCTTCGGCAATGTTTGGTGTGGTCAATATTGAATTTGGAAGCAGATATTTGTTCATCGCTTTTGCAAGATCTTCTCTTGTCAAATCTCCGCCTGAAGTTGCAACCATAACAGGGTCAACAACCGCCTTTAGATTATATTCTTTAATCTTTTTTGAAACAAGTTTTATGATTTCCGGAGAATAGAGCATTCCTGTTTTGATAAATTCAACATCATATGCGTCAAGTACGGAGTCAATCTGTTCGGAAATATAATTTTCACTGATTGGCAATGTTGAGAAGAATTTATAGGGATTTTGTGCAGTCAGTGCTGTCACGATTCCTGTTCCGTAAACCCCAATTGCCTGAAATGTTTTCAAATCGGCAAAAACACCAGCACCGCCTGACGGATCAACGCCTGCAATGGACATCACAATCATTTATTAGCTCCTTGTAACCTTCAATCGTTCACTTCCGCGGTAAGGCTCAACATTCACTTTAAGTTCCTTCAAGTATTTTCTGGTATGGGTATTTTTTCCATGAATCATTATTTCTCCCAAATCTTCAGTGGTATTTACATCTAATGCCATAAAGAATGAATCATGGACCTGAGGATTTAGATTTTTCTTTTCTGCAACTTTAACATGCTCTTCATAGCTGAATCCTTCAAATCTGGTGTGAATTGCTAAAGGTTTCATAATTATCATATTGGTCCCACCACCTTTTGATGGAACAATGATAAAATCTAGGCTTTTAGAAGCTTCAATTAGCATTGCGATGTTGGTTTTTCCAATCAGCGGAATATCGGATGGAACAATAATGATCTTTCTTGCTTTTCCTTTACAATATTTCATTGCTTGTTTCAATGCTTTGTTTAAGTTTGAATTGTCATCTTCAAGGATGGTCACCAAGTTCAAGCTTTCAGCATATTTCAGCACTTCCTCATCTCTGCTTATGAGAACAATCTTGTCAACATACTTTTTTAGGGTGTCAGTCACATCCTGAAGCATTACTTTTAAAAGTTTTTCTCGTTCATCTTCAGATAAAAAAGGTGATAAACGGGTTTTTGCATTTTTGAATTTAGTTACTGGAATTATTGCGTATATATCATCCATTTAAATCACTTAATAAGTTTTGGCAATTAAGGCAAGGTATTTTGCATCGTTATCGCTGGCTATGCATTTTCCTTCAGAGATTTCTTCCTGAATACCTAGGATGTCATAACCGGTTTTTTCTTCGATTTCTTTTCCTATTGATTCATCACCGCACCAGTTGAATTTAACAACATAGCCCGCTTCAACAAGTTCAGGGATTTCTTCTATGTTTTCTGTAAATTTGACATGTTCGTCTTGGAAGTTCCAAGCCATTTTTGATAGGTTTTCATCTGATTTGTCCAATAATTCGAGAACATTTGCAGCTAAATTCTCATCTAATGGAAGCTCAATTTTTTCGCCGTCATCCCTTCTCATGGCTATTGTAATGTTATTTTCCAAATCTCTTGGTCCCAATTCTAATTTCAATGGAGTTCCTCTCAATTCCCAATCGTTGAATTTCTTACCCGGGCGGATGTCCCTGTCATCAAGGTTAACCCTTAAGCCGGCATCCTCTAGTTGAGCTTTAATTTCACTGCATTTAGCAAGAACTTCCTCTTTTCCTTTTTTGAATAAAATTGGTATAATTGTAACTTGGTTCGGTGATACTTTTGGTGGGAGGCGAAGTCCTTTTTCATCTCCATGAATTCCAATAATTGAAGCTATTACTCTGTCAGACACTCCTGCACAGGTCTGGTAAACATATTTGTGTTCTCCGTCCTTGTCTTCAAATGTTATGTCGAAGGTTTTTGCAAATGTCTGGCCTAAATTGTGGATTGTACCAACCTGCAAGGTTTTTCCGTTTGGCATAATCACGTCAAAAGCCATTGTATAGTCTGCACCAGGGAATTTATCCCATTCCGGCCTTTTGGAAATCAAGTATGGAATATCCAAATCGTCAAAGAATTCTTTATAAATTTCAATAAAGTCTTGAATTTGCTCATCTGATTCTTCACGGGTTGCATGAGCGGTATGTGCTTCTTTAAATGTTGTAATTTCCCTTACACGTATTAAAGGTCTTGTGTGTTTAGTTTCATATCTGAATGTATTAACAATCTGATAATATTTGATTGGAAGGTCAATATGGGTTCTAATCCATAAAGCGTACATTGGATATATTGCGGTTTCACTTGTAGGCCTTAAAGCAAGATGCTCATTTAATTCGGTCTGTCCGCCTTTTGTTACCCAGTACACTTCATCTTCAAATCCTTTTACATGGATTCCTTCCTTTGCAAGTTCGGTTTCAGGAACAAGCATAGGGAATAATACTTCATCATGATCTTTATCTAATAATTTTTTAATAATGTTCATTGAATGTTTTCTTATCTGAAAACCGTATGGCATCCACACTGCCATTCCCTTAATAGGGTATCTTGAATCAGTAATATTCGCATTTTCTAAAATATCATGAAACCATTCATCAAAATTTTCCACCATATCACCTAAATAAATTTTATAACATTAATTATTTTGTTTTTAATAAGTATTAAATTTAATCAAAAGAAAGTTTTTTAAATTATTTTATTCATATATATTAATGTATAATTTAATTTTAGGGGATATTATGAGTAATAGGAAAATACAAATGCCTCGTGAAGTTTACATTGACCCCGGTATTATACACAATACTGCCGAAATATGTAAATCTTTGCATTTAGATAAAAAGTTTTTAATCGTTACCGGTTCACATACGTTTGAGGTAGGTGCCAAACCAGTAATAGAAAGCTTAGAGAAGAGTAATCTCGATTATGATGTAATAAAAGTTGAAAATGCTTCAGAAGAATCAATTTCTGAAGTTGAAGAACTGATTACTCCAGATACCACAGTTTTGGGTGTCGGCGGAGGAAAAGTTATCGATGTGGCTAAATTGTCATCATTCAATCAAGACGTATACTTCATATCCATGCCAACAACTGCTTCACATGACGGTATTGTATCTCCTATGGCATCAATAAAAAATCCTAATACTTCAATATCCGTCACTGCACACTCTCCGATAGCGGTTATTGCAGATTCAGAAGTCCTTGCACAATCTCCATTCAGATTGCTTGCAGCGGGTTGTGCTGATTTGATGGCTAATTTCACAGCTATTAAGGATTGGGAATTGGCTCATCGTTTAAAAAACGAATCCTTCAGTGAATCAGCTGCGGCATTATCCATAATGTCTGCTCATTTGATTACCGATAATATTGCCAATATCAAACCTAATCTTGAGCCAAGCGCCCGCATTGTTATGAAGTCACTATTCAGCGGCGGAATGGCAATCAGCATTGCAGGTTCTTCACGTCCGGCAAGCGGTTCAGAACATTTATTCTCCCATGCTTTGGACAAGATACTTGATAAGCCGGCATTGCACGGTGAACAATGTGGTATCGGTACAATAATGATGATGTATCTGCATGGTGGGGATTGGAAAGCAATTCAAGGCGCTTTAAAGGCAGTGCAAGCACCAACAACAGCTGCTGAAGTCGGCATCAGTGATGATGATATTATTGAAGCATTGGTCATGGCTCATAAGATTCGACCTAACAGATACACAATTTTGGGGGATAATGGTATTTCTCGTGAAGCAGCTTATGAATTAGCTTATAAAACAGAGGTGATTTAATGATTACATTAATTGGTAAAGATTTGGCAAAAGAAGGCCAGGAATTTGTTTTTCTAGGGCCTGCTGAAGACTGTGAAAACTGTAGATTTAAATCATCATGTGTTGGCAATTTAGAAAAGAATAGAAAATATGTTATTGTTGATGTAAAAGATAATGAACAGAAATGTCCAATACATGCAGAGGGCGCAGTTGTCCCTGTTGAAGTTGATAGAGCAAAAATTACATTGTTAACAGATTCAAAAAGTATTTTTGAAGGATCAACATTTACATATAATGCTCCTGATTGTGATGAAAACTGTGATTTTCATGATGATTGTTTCCCGGAAGGCTTGCAGGAAAATGATAAGTGCATTGTCTTGAAAAATGAGGGAAAACATAAAGATGAATGTAAAAAAGGTTACAAACTTAATAGACTTACTTTGGGATTTGTGATATGATGAAAAATGCAAGTAGCAATGATTCTAGCAAAAAGAATGCAGGCTATAAAGCTGCAGAATATGTAAATGATGGAATGGTTTTAGGACTTGGTACAGGTTCAACAACCCATTATTTCATTGAAAAAGTCGGTATGAGAATCAAAGATGAGGGAATTAGTGTAAAAGGTATTCCAACATCATTCCAATCATTATTAATTGCTAAACAGTGGGATATTCCTCTCACCACTTTGGAAGAAAACGACATTGACCTGTCAGTTGACGGTGCTGATGAGGTCGATGCTGAGTTTAATTTAATCAAAGGTGGAGGGGCAGCTCACACCAAAGAGAAAATTGTCGATTATGCAGCAAAGGAATTCATTGTCATTGTAGATGAATCAAAAGTTGTCGAAGAGTTAGGCAATTTTCCAGTGCCTGTTGAAGTTTTGCCTGATGCATCCCGCATGGTCATCAAAGAGTTAGAGGATATGGGTGCTGAATGCGAAATAAGAATGGCGCAAAGAAAGGATGGTCCTGTAATCACTGACAACGGCAATTTCGTGATTGATGCCAAATTTGATAAAATAGAATCACCGCAACATTTGGAAATAGATTTAAATACAATTCCAGGTGTTGTAGAAAACGGAATCTTCTCACAAATGGTTGATAAAGTCATTGTCGGAACTCCTGAAGGCACTAAAGAGTTATAGGTGATAATATGCCGATTCCGGGTGGCATGCCCTTTTATGATTTAAAGGATTTGGGTTATAAAATCGCTTTCATATTTGGAGCGTTGATTATAATTTATGGTGTTTTATGGTTGCTTGCTGAATTGCATGTTATTCCAGCTATTGTATTTGTAATATTTCCGCAAATTGTTCTGATTTTAATTGGAATAGCAATTATTTATTTTGCATATGACCATAAAAAGAAATATTACTGATTTTAATTTTTTTAAAAAAAGAAAATAAAAGAGATTATTTAATCTCTTAATTTTTTACTATTATTGTAGCAGTTGCGTTTGTACCTGCAAAGTATCTACTTCCAGCATAAGTTAAAACTGCTTCATAATTTCCAGGACTTGTTAATGGTAGTTCAAAGTTAGCTACACCTTTGGAATCAGCTACTGCACTATATGTTTTACCATTTATTTTCAGTTTAATGGTTGTTTTAGCAAGAGCTTTTCCTGAAGCGGATTTTAAAGTAACGCTGTAGGTTTTAGGTGTTTCTGCAATAGTGTAAGTTTTTCCAGGAGCTGTTAAAACAGATGCTTCTTGGGTGATTGTGATATTAGTAACTTTAGTAATTGGACTATATTCGTCATCACCAGCAAATGTAATTGTTACTTGCTTGATTCCAGTTGTTTTGGAAGTTAATTTAACGCTTGCAGCTCCAGTTGCACTTGTTTTAACGGTTTGATCTACACCATCGAAGTTAACTGTTACTTCTTTGTTTGCTAAAGGATTGTTTTTTGCATCTCTTAAGATTAAATTGTAGGTTAATCCGTTAGCTATTTTTTGTAGGTATACGGTTTTGTCAACGGATACTATTTTGGTTGCAGTTTTATCAGAGTATACTCTTTGAACATTATCTACAGATTGATATTTTTGTTCAGCTTTTGCTAAATAGGTTACAAATGTTGGTGGGAATGGTAAAAAGTCTAAATTATATTTATTTTCACCAATAGTTACATTATAGTAGTTTCCTCCAAGTAAAATACCAATTCTGCTTCCTGCAATGGTGTTGTTGAAAATTGCTTCGTTTCCAGATCCATATGCAGTAATTCCACTAATTTTACAGTTGAGGATTGTGTTATTGTATGCAAGGTGTCCTTTGGAGTGCATCAAATAAATTCCTTCTTTTGCTCCAGAAATGGTGTTGTTGAAGATTATTGCATTTGGTCCGGTTCCGTGTCTTACATCAATACCATGGTTTAAAGCATCAGTAATTGTGTTTTCAGTAATAACTGCATTTGCAGAACCGAAGTTCATTATTCCGCTGGTATAAATGTCATGAATATTGTTTCTACTTATGATGCTGTCTTTTGAGGATTGTTGGAAGATACCCCATGATGCACCGGAAATGTCACAGCCGGTTATTATTAAATTGTTATTTGAACCAGCATAGATTCCACAAGTTTTATATTCATTGGTCATTGCCCCAACGTCGTTTGGATTATATGATGGATATTGTGCTTTAATGTTAAAACCGCTAATTACAGCAGAGCTGGTATTCATCACATATAATACAGAGTTATAAGCTACTGCATATCCACCATCAGCAGTTGAATTTTTGATTTTTTCAGGCACATTATCTAAGTAAGCGCTATTGTTTGAGAAATCAATGTTTTTGCATCCAATGATGGTTGCATTGTTTCCGAAAACTTTAATGTTTTTGTCAATGTAAAGACAGATGTCATTAAATACTGCGTTTTTAGAGAATGTAATTGAGTCACCGTCTTCCATTGTGTTGATTAAGTTTTGGATTTGTTCGTTAGTCCATCCTTTGTAAACTGCATATTTGGTTCCGGTTTTCTTCATGATTTGATTGTAGTTAATATTGATGTCTGCAGGAGTTTCAATCTCTTCATATGGGACATAGTTTGGTGAGTTTGAGGAACTGTCACTGTGAGTACCCATTATGTCTTCTGCACTTTGATAATCACTTTTAGCTTCCGCAACATAGTATACGAATGTTGGAGGGAATGGTAAATTATCTAAATCATAAGTATTTTCTTTAACAATGATGTTGGAGTATCCTCCACCAAGTAAAATTCCAATTCTTGATTTTTTCATTTTATTTTTGTATAGTTTTATGTCAGAAGATCCATAACAGCTAATTGCACTTAAACTACAGTTAATCATGGTGTTATAGGATGCCATGTGTCCTTTTGAATGCATTAAATAGATACCTTCTTTGGAACCAATAATTTTATTTCCTACGACTTTAACATTCGGTCCGGTTCCGTGTCTTACATCAATACCATGATTTTTAGCGTTCCTTACTGTATTTTCTCTTATGTTTGTATTTGCTGAACCAAAGTTTAAAATACCTGTTACAGCCTGATCTCTAATTGTATTTTTTATTATTGTTCCATTTGCACAGTATTGTAAATATAATCCCCAGGATGAACCTCTGATTACACAATTGGTTATATTCAAGTTATTTGCATTCATTGCATAAACTACAGCATTGGAATAGGCAGGTCCTGCAGTTTCGCTACCGCTGTGTGCACCACCAACTATGTTTAAACCGTTGATTGTGACTCCATCAGCTTTTACGATATAAAATGTAGCGAGGTTACCTATTGCATATCCACCTTCACTTGTTGGCTTGTAGATTATTTCAGGAGTGGTATTTTTAGAGGGTGTATCGTAACCGACTATTGTTGCACCATTTCCGTTTATTGTAATGCTTTTGTTAACATAAATACATACATTTCTATATTTTCCATTTTCGAAGTTTAATGTGTCTCCATCGGACAGACCATCAATTACCGCTTGGATTTCATCACTTGTTGATCCAACTCTTATGGTCTGTTGTGATGATAGTGTATCATCGTTTGTCTGACTTATTGTTGCTATATCATTGCCTTCTTGTAATGGATTATTATTTGTTGATTCTTCGGCGAAAACCGCACTAGAACTTACTATTACAACAAAAACTAATAAAATAGCTATTATTAAGCTCTTTTTATTCATTTTATCACTCATTTTTTTAATTTCAAAATAACTTTTTTTTAATCATAATGCTTATGAAATATCGATAAGCAATACAGTTTATATTGTGTTTTTCATCATATTTAAATTAAAATGTCTTGATTTTCTGATATAACATTGTTATTAATATTTTTATAGTAATTAAAAGTAGGAAACTGTTTCTTTTTTAATATATTTTAATAAACTTTATATATTAATTTAAATTAATTATTAATTGTATAATCAATATTACAATTAATTTCTTTCGATGTGATTATGTAATATTTTTATTACGAAATATCAATGAAATTTTATCAATATTTTCATGATTTCACATTGCATTTTCTTATGAAATTGATTAAATTCAAGGTATTGATTATAATGCATTTAGGAGAGGTTATATGAATAAAAAAATTATTAATATTTTGTTCATATGTTTAATCAGTTTATTCCTGGTTTCGGCAGTTAGCGCAGCTGATGAATCTCAAGCAAATGGAATTGTTACTTCATATGATAATACCGTTTATCAGATAACTTCTGATTTAACAAATGAGAATGTTCAGTTCATGTTTGATAATGCTATTGATGGAGATACATTTGAATTCACAGACAAGAAATATGATGGTGTTTCCTTGGTTGTGGATAAAAAGTTAAATATTGTCTCTAAACAGAATTCTGTAGTTCATACATCAAATCAGTTAACTGATAAAGCTAGAAGTTTGGGAATAACTGATACTTTCGGATTTTACTTTACTCCAAATAGTGGCGGAAGCGTTTTAACAGGCATTAAAATCATTGCTTCCAATAGTGATTATGGGATTATTGTAGATTCATCAGACAATACAACAATTAAAAATAACATTATTGATGGTGGAGATAATAGCATTTTGGTTAAAAATGCTGGTGGAATCGATATTTCAAACAATAATATTTCCGCTGCCAACGTTAATGGAATCCAATTACAAAATGTAAAAAATTCATTAATTTCAGAAAATGAGGTTTTCAATACTGGAAGGTCAGGTATTGAAACTTCTGATATATATTACTGCAATATAACCAATAATACTGTTCATCACAATAAATTCAATGGAATCTCGTTGTTCAATATATCTCAAGGAAATATTATAAAGCATAATCAGGCTTTTGAAAATCCTAATGGAATTTATATCAATTCCATATCAACAGATGATGTCATAAATGCAAATACATTCAATTATAATCGTCGTTATACTGATTATGAATTGGGAGCATTTGAATCAGGTAATGGTTTATTATTTGGTGAAGACTTTAAAACTGCTAAAGAAGGAAATCCTTCAAGATTGGAAGTTAAATATAATGTATTGGCTCATAATGAAGGTTATCAGGCAAAGAATAATCCGGACTTACCTGTATTTAAGCTAGGTGATAATTGGTTTGATTCAACTGATGATGAGAATACCTTTGTTTGCCCAATGCTTATTGCCGGAATCATGAAAATGGGAACTTTCTCCGTTAAAAATGGTATTGGTCTTCAGATGTATGATACAAACGGAAACCCCGTAAATGAATTTGGAACCTTTGACACTACTGTAAATGTTGATGGAAATCAGTATACTGCAAGATTTGTAAATGGTAAAGCTACCATTGATGCAAATCTGGATGATGATAAGGAATATGATATTGAAGTAATGGTTGGCGGAGAGCCAGTTAAATACACATATAAAACAGCATCCGGTGAAAAAGGTACAAATCAGGATTCGCAAACATCTGTCATTCCTGATGGAAAACATGGCATGGATGGATCTAAGGCGAATGAATCCGCAAACTCAAACAGTAACGGAACATCAAAAGGCAGCAATATTTCACAAAATGGAACTTCCACCAGTGCCCATTTCGCAAATTCAAACAGTACTAAAGTTTATGGTAGAAATGCTTCTGGTGAGCTTCAAGACTCATCAGATAATGGTGAAAGTGCATTAACTAACGGTAACATTAATGCTGGTGATTCCAGTGTGGGTGAAGCATCCCAAGAAGGAAAAGCATATGAAGTTGTTCCTCCAAGCAAAATTTCAAAAAAAATTAATGATACATCAGGTCTTGTAGTATTAAGCATTGTTGTCATAATGGCAATGTTAATCTATGGATACTGGCGTAAAAGGGATGAATACTAAAATTTTCATTTCTTTTTTCTTTTATTTTTATTAAGCAGTATTTACAAATTAATTATCAATGACAATTAAATCTAATTCTTTAAAAATCAATACGCATAAAAGTTTCGAAATTGTAGATATCACTTCCCAGATTAATGAATTAATTGATATTGAAGAGGGAATCATCTCTATTTTTTCCAGACATTCTACCTCAGCTATTGTCGTCAATGAAAATGAAAAAGGATTATTGGCTGATTTGGAATTCATGTTAAATAAGGTGGTTTCAGATAAATTCAGCTATCAGCATGACAGGATTGATGATAATGCAAGATCACATCTGAAGTCATTTTTGCTTTCTTCAAGTGAATGTCTGCCTATTAAAAATAAGAAATTGGATTTAGGCAAATGGCAATCCGTTTTTTTCATAGAATTAGATGGACCAAGAAGCAACAGAACAGTAACTTTGACAATGGTTGGTGAATAATTGAAAAAATGGACAATAATTTTAATAGCAATTATAATTATCCTATTAATTTTCATACTTGTTTTCAATAATTATGATGTTTCACCACAGGTGAGCAATTACTCCCAGATTGAAGTTGACATGAGGAGATTGTGGTATTAAAAAAAGAATTGGGGAGTTCAGTTATTATTGAACTCAATTTCAAATGCGATTACAGGGTATTCCAAAGTGAAGTTTGTGATAACCTCTGGTGATACTTCACCAAAGAATCCTTTGATTGTACCGTTTAAAGCTTCGCCGGTAACATCTGCTGCCCTTCCTTCGATGAAGGTTTTGTTTTCGCTGTCAGATATTTCCATTGAATAGCCCAAGTTT
Organism: Methanobrevibacter sp. YE315; assembly: GCF_001548675.1. Taxonomy (NCBI): domain Archaea; kingdom Methanobacteriati; phylum Methanobacteriota; class Methanobacteria; order Methanobacteriales; family Methanobacteriaceae; genus Methanobrevibacter; species Methanobrevibacter sp. YE315. Next base: position 1,417,502 of record NZ_CP010834.1, on the reverse strand, counting down.
GATAAAACACTGCTTACAACAGATTTGATTTCAGTAAAGTTTGCAGTTGAATGGCAAATCAAGCCAGCTAGTTTTTTAGAAGCGACAGTTTTATTCTCTTTGGTTTCATCCAAGTATAATACATCTCCGATTTCAAATATCTTTTGCGGCAAATCTTCATGTTTGTTGTCTTCTAAAAATTCCATCAGGCTGTTGATAAGGCTGGTTCTGATCATGGTTCTGTCAATGGTAATCGGCCTTGCAACCTGAACGTGCGGTTCTTCGGGTTGATTCATTTTTGTGTAATGTGCCTCTTCGTTTGTAAGCATCAGACTCATTACTTCCTGGAATCCAAGCGCAATCATTACTTCACGGATAGTGCTTTCAGCTTTAAACCAGTTGTTTTCATAAGCTACAGTATTGATGTCTGGCAATTTCGCAACGACATCATTGATGTGGTATTGCACTGCAATGTTTTCAACGATATCGACTTCATGTAGGATATCTACTCTGTAGGCAGGAATAATGGCTTTGACTTCATTATCATCAATGATTTCTGCGTCAAAACGAGCTTTTAGCAATAATCCTTTAATGTCTTCTGCAGTGAGGTTGGTTCCACCAATCAATTCGTTAGCTGTATCAACATGAACGTTCATTTCCTGTGGAGTTAAATCAGGACTGACAATGGTTTTATCAGCATATCTGACTTCCATGGATTTTATTTGGCCTCCGACTTCTGCAAAAGAGGAGCAGATAATGTTCAATGCCTGGTTAACTGCCCTTTCATCAGTTCCAGTCACGTCAACGATAATGTTTTTTGTATCTTCCTTAAGTTTGGTCAACTCTCCGTTGATGATTGGAGGCATGGATAGGACATTATCATCCTTATCTAAAATCAATGGATACTTATCGAAATCCTGGATTAAATGAGCATAATCTTTACCTTTGTCATGTTCGGTTAGTATTTCATCTGGAGTCATTTCACTATCTTTTTCTAAAGGAACAAACGCATTTTCATCTTTTGGAGTTGCAATGTACTTAAACGGACCGTTCACGACATCTGCATTGTGAATACCGATAGCCACTTTTTTTCTGTCCCTTCCAATTACCCAGTGGAGGTTTTCCTGGAAGTCCATAACGTATTTGAGTTTGTCACCAGTAAAATCAACATTATCAATTTTAGCAAAACCAATGTAAGGTCTGATATTTGCCACGTCTTCATCAACAGTAACATATTCTCCAGATTCTTCAACTTCATAGTCTGGAAAACCGATTTCCTGGCCGATAAATCCTTTAAAAGATCTAGCTACTCCTTCCACAGATAGATTGTCAGGTCTGTTAGGGAAGAATTCGACTTTGATTTCCTCATCATCATAGTCTTCAATATCACTTGACATCATAGGCAATGTGTCTATCAATTCGTCTTTTTCCATATCTATTCCTAAATCTTTTAAATCTTGATATTTGAATGTAATAACTGGCATTTAATAACTCCATTAATTATTTTTAGAATCCGAAAAGTATAATGAAAAATAGAGATTCACAAACAAAGTGAAGTGCTCTATGTTCTAATATGCCCATATCGCGTATGAAAACGGTATGGGTTACATCTATTACAAAATGAATGAGGGCTGCTAAAATTCCTACAGTCGGTGATAGGAACACTATTGATAGGATTATGAAATGGAATCCTGCTTCCATTATTTCATGTATTACCCAAGTTTGCCAGGTTGAATGTGTTGTCTGGTCTATTAAACCTCCTAGCAATATGTAAAAGTTGTTGAAAACCTTCCACATTAATGTTGTGTGCAATACATCGCTGAGAGCTAATACAATAGCAACATAAAACCATAATAAATGCATAATCTAACAGTCCTTTTTTTTATTTGATAATATTAATAATTTAATTTTTTTATATAATATAGTTAACTATCTTACTTAATATTTTTAAATAATAAACTACATATCTAATAATATTATTTTTATCTATACTTATTAGGAGAAAATTTATGTCAAACGAAGAGATTCCTAAAGACTATGACTTTAAAAAAGAAAAAGCATGGGAGAAAAAATGGGAAGATGAAAACATCTACAAATACATTGGAGATGGATCTCGTCCTAGATATGTAATCGACACTCCCCCACCATACCCAACAGGAGCAATTCATTTAGGGCATGTTCTAAATTGGGTTTATATGGATATGGACGCAAGATACAGAAGACAAAAAGGATTTGATGTCTTATTCCCACAGGGATGGGACTGCCACGGTCTTCCAACTGAAGTGAAAGTTGAAGAAACTTATAATATTAATAAAAATGATGTTTCAAGAGCTCAATTCAGACAATATTGTATTGACTTAACCACTAAAAACATTGCAAGCATGAAATCAGATATGAGAGCAATGGGTTATTCACAGGATTGGACTCGCGAGTTCGTAACAATGACTCCAGAGTACATGAAAAGAACACAATATTCATTTTTAAAAATGTATGATGAAGGATTGATTTATCAGGGTATTCACCCTGTAAACTGGTGTCCTCGTTGTCAGACAGCTATTGCTTTTGCAGAAGTTGAATACGGCGACAATACCACATTTTTAAACTATGTTAACTTCCCGCCTGCTACTGAAGATTCTTATGATGATATAGTGTCTTCACAGGCATCAGGAAAACAAGCTGACCCAAAAACCGAAGGTATTTTGATTGCAACTACCCGTCCGGAATTGATGTCTGCATGTGTAGCGGTTGTAATCCACCCTGAAGATGAAAGATACACTCACCTTTTAGGAAAATACGTTGAAGTTCCTCTTTCACATCAAAAAGTAAAAATTATTGCAGATGAAGAGGTAGATCCTGAATTCGGTACAGGTGCAGTAATGATTTGTACTTTCGGGGATAAGACTGACGTAAGCTGGGTTCAAAAATATGATTTGGAAATCATTAATGCAATTGATGAAACCGGTACATTAACCGCAGCTGCCGGAAGATATGAAGGAATGGACTTGCAAAGCTGTAAAAAACAAACCATCGAAGACTTGGATGCTGAAGGTTACTTATTAAAACAGGAAGAAGTGGATCAAAATGTAGGGCAATGTTGGAGATGTAAAACCCCTATTGAAATTCTTGTTAAAAAGCAATGGTTTGTAGCTGTTCGTGACTTAATCGAAAAAACCAAAGTAGCGGCAGATGAAATGAAATGGGTTCCTGACCACATGAAATCCCGTATGCTCAACTGGGCAGATTCAATGGAATGGGACTGGTGTATCTCAAGGCAAAGAATATTTGCAACCCCAATTCCAGTATGGTACTGTAAAGACTGTGGAAAGGTAATTTTACCTGAAGTTGAAGATTTGCCAATCGATCCAACAGTAGATAAGCCAAAACACGCATGTGAATGCGGTTGTGAAGAGTTTATACCTGAAGAAGATGTTCTTGATACTTGGATGGATTCATCAATTTCACCGTTATCCATTGCAGGATGGCCTGATGAAGATTATGTTAATCATTTTCCATCAAATCTCCGTCCACAAGGACACGACATCATCCGTACATGGGCATTCTACACCACCCTTAGATGCATAGCATTAACCGGACAAAAACCGTTCGATGACATTGTAATCAATGGTATGGTATTCGGTGAAGATGGAAATAAAATGAGTAAATCAAGACCTGAGTTTGTGGTTGGCCCTGAAGAGGTTATTGAAAAATATGGTGCAGACCCTTTAAGAACCTGGGCGGCTAACAGTGTACCTGGATCAGATGTAATATTTGACTGGAAAGACATCAAGCATGGATTCCGTTTCTTAAGAAAATTCTGGAATGCTTTCAGATTTATCAGCATGCAGATTTTTGATGAAGAAGTGTCATATGAAGACGTTAAAGATAATTTAGGACCAATTGACTTATGGATCTTATCAAAACTCAACAACTTGAACAAAACAGTTGACCAGGCATTTGCAGACTACAACTTTGCAGAAACAATTACATCAATTGAAAGGTTCTTCTGGCATGACTTCTGTGACGAATACATTGAAGCAGTAAAATACAGATTATACACAGACGTGTCCGATGAATCAAGGCGTGCTGCAAAATACACTTTAAGAACAGTTGTTGAAACTTCTCTTAAATTATTGGCTCCAATCGCACCATTCTTTACAGAAGAAGTTTACCAATACTTCTCCGATGAATCAATTCACACAACTTCATGGCCTGAAGTTTATGAAGAATTAATCAGTGAAGAAATGGAAACCAAAGGAGAAACAACTGTTGAATTAATCGATGAAGTAAGAAGATTCAAATCCGCTTCTAAAATCCCATTGAATGCGGAATTAGCTGAAGTAAACGTTTATACTTCCGATGATTCATTGGTTGAAATCTTCAAAGAATTTGGAGACGACATTGAGGGTACTTTAAAAATCAAAGACTTGGCAATTAGCCAAGGAAAACCTGAAGTTCATGAAAAAATCATTGAAGTTGAACCGGACATGTCCCAAATTGGACCAACATTCAAAAAGGATGCTGGCAAAATCATTGGTTACTTAAAATCAACTGACATTGACGAAATCGGTTCTGTTTTAGAGGAAAACCATGAACTTACAGTCGGTGATATTGTAGTGCCTGAAGATATGTTAAATATCAAAAAAGAGATTGTTGGAGCATCCGGTAAGAAAGTGGATATCCTCCAATCCGAAAACTTAGATATGATTGTTGAAGTAATTAGATAATTACTTCTCAAATCTTTTTTTATAACACAAATTTGTTGAAATATAATTTGTTAATATTTTGCTTATAAATCATTTTCAATTTCTTTAATAACTTTTGCAGGAACGCCTACCGCCAGAGAATTGTCAGGAATGTCCTTGTTGACGACCGCTCCGGCACCGACAACGACATTGTTCCCGATTGTAACTCCCGGAAGAACGGTTACATTTGCTCCAAGCCATACATCATCTCCGATTCTGATTTCACTGCCTTGTGCCAAATGATCCCTGCGGCCCTTCGGTGTAATTGGGTGGCCAACTGTAGTTATTGTAGAATTTGGCCCAATCATCACATTGTTCCCGATATAAACCTCTTTAACATCCAAAATGGTTAGATTGAAGTTTCCACTAAAATTATTGCCGATGAATATGTTTTTTCCATTATCGCAGCTGAATGTCTTAGCTATCCAAACGTCGTCACCGACAGAACCGAGCATTTCACATAAAAAGTCATATTGCTTCTGCCTGTCGCCGTCATCAATTGAGTTGTAGATTCTGCAGTTTTTTATTGCATTCTGTTTGATTGCATCTACCTCTTCATCATCGTAGCAGTATTCAAGTCCTGCTTTCAGTTTGTCAATTTCTTTCATATAGGTATCTATATTATTTATCATATCTATATTTATCAATAGTTAGAATGAATCAGCCTGCACTTTAACATTATGCTCAGGCTTAATCCGGAGAGGTTCAAAAAGCGAAAAATAATCTATTTTTTGTATTTTGCAATTGTAAAATTGTTAAACTTAATGCAAAATGTATGAATCTGGCGATAATTAAATAAGGCACAAATTATCATGGCAATTTTAGATGGAACATAATATGATAAAAATTAAGTTGGAGGCATTGCAAATTTTCACCAGAAATTAAATTTCTAAAAATTCTTAAATTACTTATTTTTTCCAATAACGATGCAAGCAAGCACATACTTGCATAATATTTCATATATTTTTTTATTTAAAAAAATAAAATGCATGCAAGTCCTTACATGCAAAAATATTTAAATAAAATGAATTTTTAAATTAAAAATTAAGTAGTTTTATTTGGAGGTTTAAAATTTATATTCAATTCTAAACTCAATCTATTATTGCTAATTTCTTGCATATGTCTATTTCTTTGTACATCCTGCATTTATGCTGCTGATGTTGACAGTGAATCAGCAAATAACTTAAGCCCTGCTGTTTCAGATGATGTAATAGATATTTTACCAAATGCAACACTAGATGAAAATCCAAATCAAGACACATGCAATATGACAGATTCTGTTATTGCAAATCACAACTCGCAGTACATAAACAAAACTTATTTTAGCCATAACTCCAGCAAGCATGATTTTGACAGAGGAAGTCATCATAATCACAAAATCCAACTGAATAATTCTGATTTTAAAATAAATGATAATTCTAAAATAAAAATGGATAATGATTGGACAATATCTGATCATAAAATCCACAAATATGATATGGGGGGTGGATTTACATTTGATGACTCTCAAGCAATGGCAAACAATGAAAAAACCCTGATTGGTACAAATATTGTCAATGTTTTATGTTTAAATGACACATGTTCATTCTGCAATGTTAGCCAATGCAATAAGGTAACAAAAAAATTAGATTTTTGCTGCTGTGGAAAGGTTAATTGCCATTGTCATGATTCAGATGATTGTGTTGACAATATACTGGGCATAGGCAATCACATTGATGATGATTTTGAATGTATATGCGATTTCTATACTCAAGCCAATGTTATTAATGATGCTGTAGTCAGATTCCAGAATGAAGAGGAAAACATCACTGATGTTTTAATCTTCAACCACACCCAAAATTCAAATCTAAGGAAGGGTGTAAATGTTACGAGGGGATACTCCGCACATCCAAACATCGATTTGTGCAGTGCCTTGGCAAATTCAGAATACGGCATGCTTTCACAATGCAATTGTAATGGATTGGATATAGACAGTTTACACAGTCAGGATTTGGATATTAAAGACTATAATTTAGAATATTATATGTTTACAAACCCAGACATAATTATCAAAAGAGAAAATACAGCCCTATTGGCGAAAGCCAACATCCTAATTTTTAACAACAATATCAACTATTTCTTGAAAACCTTTGATGTGAAAACTACCATTCATTGGATAACTCTTAATAATTCTTTTTCAACCGATTGTAAAATCCCTGAATCATTGACTGTTAGACACATCATCGAAGATAATTATGCCTCATTGAATATAGCTACTTTTTTACAAAGAACCGTTTCACTAAAAGAATGTGAAATATATTATTTTTATAATGACCAAGCAGTGAATTTGCCGGACGATTCTGCATTGATTTTGTCCGGCGATGAAAGTGTGGATGCCATCATATTTCTTTTGGAGGATTTGAAAAATGTTTAGTTTGAAAAAATCGATTATTTTATTTATAGTATGCATATGTCTTTTGATGTGTGCATCCTGTGCATTTGCAAGCGATCCGAACCAGACTTGCAATCTTGCAGATGCAGGGGATTTTGAAATGAATCTGGATGTTGAAGAGGGATATTCCAGTGCAGATGCATCTGGAAATGTCGTACTGGAAATCAGTCAAACTGACTTAGAAAATGATGTAAATATGACTGGAAATGTTGTGGAAGAGGAATTCAGCCCGGAAATTATTCCCGCCACTTACAATGATTTGTGCCATGACATTGAAAACTTAAAACCTGGTGATGTTTATGATATCAAAAAGGACTACATTATTGAAGATTGCGACAAAGACTTGTCAAAAAATCGTATAATAAACATCAATGCAGACAATGTTGTAATCAACGGTAATGGACATACCATAGATGGAAATAAAAACAGAGGATACTTTGCAATATTTAATGTAACAGGAAATAACGTGACAATAATGAATTTGAACATCGTTAAGGTTAGAGCATGCAATCTTGAATACCAAGGTTCCTACTGGAATCACTATGGTGCGGACTATACAAGGGTGGTAAGCCCTATAGAATGGCATGGGGACAATGGTGTCCTATCAAATTGCACATTTGACGACAACAATGGTGAGGACGGTGGAGCATTATACTGGATTGCAAACAACGGCCTGATTGATAACTGCTATTTCAATCTTAACGCTGCAACACGTGGAGGTTCAATCTTCATCAGCGGATACAACAACACAATCCGCAACAGTATCTTTAAAGATTCATTTTCATTTTATTTGGATGGAATTTTCTTTAAAAACTTCGATGAAAAAGGAGAAGTAATGGAATTTGCATTATACAATTGTTCTTTTGAAGACTATAGGGGATATATGAATGATTTTCATGTTGAAGGACCATGCAGAATAACAAGCGACAACAAAGTGGTTTATCCTATAGTTCCGCCGGAATCATACAATGAATTGCGAAATATCATTACAACATTAAAAGAAGGCGATGTCTACAATCTTACTAGGGACTATTATTTCGACTATAATTGCTGTTATTATCAAATCATGCCAAACAATGTTACAATCAATGGTAACGGACATAAAATTTATGGAAGCGTACCGGCAGGATTTCCTTTGATTTGGGTTAAGGGAAACAATGTTAAGGTATTCAATCTGACTTTTGATTTTAATGATTTGGACAACTATGGTGCAAGTTTTGTCTACTGGATTGGAAATAACGGCACTCTTGCAAACTGTACATTCATTGGAAACCAAGTAACATGCGGTGGAGCAATAACCTGGAAAGGAAATGACGGAATTATTGACAACTGCGCTTTCATAAACAACACTGCGAAAGTTGCTGCAGGTGCAATCTTTATCAGCGGTGAAAACAACAAAGTTTCCAACTCTTTATTTATAAACTGTTATTCAAAATGGAATGATGAAGCAATATATGTTGACCATAAGCGTAAAGATCTTACTTTTGAAAACATTGCATTCTATAATCTAAAATTGAATCTTTTTGACGAGGGAAGTGTAAACTGCGATATTGATATGGAAGATATTTCACCGGTCAATTATATATACGTTGGCGGCGAGTGCATTGAACTCAGCGAATTGATTTATCATTCCATTATTGACGGCGGATTAATACAGTATAATGACAAAATTTTATATTATTCCGCCTATTACAATGATACCGGAGATTTTATATTTACCATAATCAGGGATTATGCCGAATATGATATAAGTTATTTACAGAATTACTATTTCAACAACATCTCCAACTACTCTTACAATGCCATTTTCAATAAATTGAAAGATAATGATTATGAAAGCAAATTTACAATAACCAAAAAAGCATATGTTTCAAACGGATCTGATTACTTAAATTTATTGAAAAACTTTTATAAAGGAAAAACATTGATTCCAATCTATGATGTTTTAAAGGAGGATGCGGCACTTACCAAAACAATGGCGAAAAAAGATTCTTTTACTTTGGCATTGGATATGATATTTACAAAATCCCTGACAATAAATTGTCCTAACGCATGGAACTTGACTTTATCAAGCTTTGATGTGCTCAATATCGAGGGTGCAGGATCAAAAATCAGAGGTCCATTTGATTCTAGCGATGATGAAAAATTTATAATAATGTCTGAAAAAAATGTATTTGCTGCGCAAAATATAACTTTTGAAGGTTTCAATACAGTTATTGAAAATATGGGAGGACAATGTATTCTTGACCATGTAAACTTCAACAAGAACAAAATGGATTATTTCTTCGAGAGGGATTGGGGAGCAGCAATACTTAACACAGGAGTAATCACATGTATCAATTGTTCTTTTACAAACAACTATGCCAAAAACGGAGGAGCAATATTTAACCAAGGATTATTGACTGTACAGAATTGTCTTTTCGCAAATAATGAGGCATATGGTGAAGGTAATCACATCTGTGTCGGTGACGGTGGTAAAGTAATTTATAATGGTAAATTAATCACTTCCGATTCACAATGTGCATTTGTACACATTACTCAGAGTATGTCTTTAGCTGCAGGTACATTACTTACAGTGACATGTGTTGTGGCAAGTTTTGTCACAGGTACTTTAGTTGGTGTATTAACTGCTAATCCTATAACTGGCGGTATAGCAGGTTGTGCAGTTGGTGCTCTTTTAGGTAGTGCATGTGCAGGATGGATTATTTCCGAACATTTTGATGTCAATTATGACAGAACAAAAACCATATTAACTTTAGTACTTGGATCTGCAGGAGCAGGAGCATTAGGTGGAATTGCCGGAGGATTTGTAGGTGCACAATGGGCTGCAGAAGCACAATGGATAGCAGAAAATGGTGGCCCTGAAAATGCATGGGTGGAAATCAGTACAAGCGGATTGGACCCTTATGTAACTGGAGAAGTTTTAGGTGCAGGATTATCCGGTGCTATTGTCGGAATAGTATTTTACTTCACCAATTAGGAAAGTGACAATTCACTTTCCTACTTTGGAGAAATTGTAAAGAATTTTTCCAAAACAAATATTGATTGAGGATTGCACCCCAGCATGAGGGTATACAGTGTGGTGTGATTGCTCAAATTTCAATCTTTTATCTTTTTTTGTAAAGAGTGCCTGCCAAAATTAGTTTTTGCGGGCCTTTTGATTTTTTTTAAAGAATTATTCAAAGCTCAGCACAATCCAAAAAAACTTTCATCAACTTTCCAAAAATTTAATTAATTATCCCAAACAAACTTTACTATAGAAAAGTTTGGAGAGAAACGATAAGTTTAATATCTTTTTTGTATGATAGAATGATTCTTAAGGTAAAAAATATTTCAGAAATTGGTGGTGAAGTAAAGGCACCTCCTTCTAAAAGCTATTCTCACAGAGCAGTTATTTTGGCCAGTTTGGCAAAGGGAACTTCTAAACTATATGATATGTTATATTCGGAGGATACTTTAGCATCAATTAGGGTCTGTCAGGAATTAGGCGCTCAAATAAGTAGGGCTGATGATTATCTGGAAGTTGTAGGAACTGGTGGAAAGCTCCATAATTCATGTGAAGGTCAAATTGATTTGGCAAATTCCGGAACTACCTTAAGGCTAATGACTTCAGTTTCGGCTTTAAGTGACAATGAAGTTATTCTAACAGGTGATGAATCCCTGCAAACCAGACCAATGGGATTATTGATGGATGCTTTAAAGCCTTTGGGTGTTGAAGCTGAATCCTTGAATAATAATGAAAAAGCACCAATTCTAATTAAACCAGGTTATTTTGGTGGAGAGACTAATATCTATGGAAATGTTAGTTCACAGTTCATTTCATCAATCATATTGTCTTCACCATTATCTGAACAGGGTGTTACTTTGTATGTATTGCCTGAATTTAAATCAAAGCCTTATGTTAATATGACTTTGGATATTATGAGAAAATTCGGCGTTAAAGTTTTAAAGGGATACTATTTAAAACATGAAACTTGCAATCAGGAACACCAAAGCTGCAGAATCGATGAATTCAAAGTCAAAAAACAGGATTATGTTGCCTGTGAGTATACTGTTGAAGGAGACTATTCATCTGCATCATATCTGCTTGCATTAATAGCTATTAACGGTGGAAAAGCCATAATCAAAAACTTATTCAGAAATTCAAAGCAAGGTGATAAGTTTATTTTAGACATCCTCCAGCAAATGGGAGCGACCATTGTTAGGGGTGAAGACTATGTTGAAATTGCTTCAGATGGTAATTTAAAGGCTATTGATGTTGATTTATCAAATGCTCCTGATTTATTAATTACCGTTGCAGTATTGGCTGCTATGGCGGAAGGCACAACAAACATTACTGGTGTTGCTCATGCAAGGGTAAAAGAAACTGATAGGATTGACACTACTTGCCGCGAACTGGAAAAATTAGGCTGTAAATTAATTGAAAGAGAAGATGGAATGAGCATAACAGGAGGAGTTACATCCGGCATTGTTGATTCACATGGCGATCATAGATTGGCTATGGCATTTTCCTTAATTGGACTGAAGCATGATATCCAAATTACCAACGGTGAAGTGTTTGATGTTTCATTCCCTGATTTCATTGAAGCGATGGCGGAACTTGGATTTGAATTGGAGTTGGTAGAGTGAATAAGGAAGAGCGCGTAATTAGATTGATTGAAGAACTGGAAAATACTTTTGAAATAAGGACATTTCTGGACCATGACCCTTATAAAGTTTTAATTAGGACAATTCTGTCTCAAAGAACTCGTGATGAAAATACAGATCAGGCCACTAATAATTTATTTTCCAAATATAAGGACATCTATGAAGTTGTCGATGCTCCAATCGATGATATAAAAGAGTTAATTCGTCCTGCTGGTTTTTATAATGTCAAAGCAGCTAGAATTGTTGAAGTTTCACAGATTTTAATCGATGAATACGGTGGGGAAGTTCCTGATACTGTTGAGGAATTGGTCAAGCTTCCAGGGGTTGGCAGAAAAACAGCGAATTGCGTTATGGTTTTTGCTTTCGAGCTTCCGGCCATTCCGGTTGATACTCATGTGCACAGAATTTCAAATAGATTGGGTTTGGTCGATACCAAAGATCCGGAGGATACTGAATTTGAATTGTCCAAGATTGCTCCAAGGGATTTATGGATTAAATTGAATGATTTGATGGTTCAGTTTGGGCAAAATATCTGTAAACCGATTTCTCCGCAATGTGAAATTTGTCCTTGCACTGACATTTGCGATTATTTTAAAGATAATCCTTAATATTTTTTTAGTCATACCAAAACATTTATTAATCAAAACATCGTATATAACAATAGTTATAATAACACTTGTTATATAACTTTAGAATAATTTTTTTAATATACTATTAAAAACATAACTAATTAATAAGGAGATAAAAATATGGTAAATATTCCAGAATTAAAAAGAGGAGTATTGGATAGCATTACTGATGCAATAGGAAATACTCCAATTGTAAGATTAAATAATTTAACAGAAGGATTAGAAGCGGAAGTTGATGTTAAGATTGAATCATTCAATCCAGCAAACAGTGTTAAAGACCGTGTTGGAGTGGCAATGATTGAAGATGCAGAAAATAAAGGCTTAATAAAACCTGGAGACACAATCATCGAACCGACAAGTGGAAATACCGGTATAGGATTAGGTTTTGTTTCAGCTGCAAAAGGATACAAGTTAATTTTAACAATGCCTGATACAATGTCTGTTGAAAGAAGAAAACTTTTAGCAATTTTCGGAGCTGAAATTGTATTGACACCAGGTTCTGAAGGAATGGGTGGGGCTATTGCAAAAGCAAAAGAATTGCATGAAGAAACTCCAAATTCCATTATCTTAGGCCAATTTGATAATCCTGCCAATGTGGATATTCACTACAGGACTACAGCTCAGGAAATCCTAAGAGACACAGAAGGCAATGTAGATATTGTCGTATCAGCTGTAGGAACAGGTGGAACAGCTACTGGAATTGCAAAAGGCCTAAAAGAAAAACTTCCTGATGTTAAGGTTGTTGCAGTAGAACCAAAAGAATCACAAACCTTAGGTAAAGGAGAAAAAGGACCTCATAAAATTCAAGGTATTGGTGCAGGTTTTGTTCCGTCAATTTATGATGCGGATTTGATTGATGAAATCATTCCTGTTGCCAGTGAAGATGCGGGAAAAACTTTCCTTGCACTTGCTAAAAAGGAAGGTATTTTCACCGGTATATCATCAGGTGCTGCGACTTGGGCTGCATTGGAATTGGCTAAAAGGGAAGAAAATAAAGGTAAAAGAATAATTGCTATATTACCTGATGCAGGGGACAGATATCTCTCTGTAGATTGGTTATTTGAATAAGATTAATTATATATACCATATGTTATATAAGTAATGTTATATAACTTTGGAGTTTCAAAATGCTTGACCAGTTGAGAAGAGAAATAGATGCTATAAAACAAAAAGATCCTGCAATGCGTTCAACAGTGGAGGCATTCTTTTGTTATCCTGGATTCTATGCGATATTATTCCATAGAATCAATCATTATTTATGGAATCATTCATTAAAGTTTCTTGCAAGGTTTTTCTCAACCTTGGCTCGTCTTCTCACAGGTATTGAAATACATCCCGGCGCACAATTGGGTGAAGGTGTATTTATAGATCATGGAATGGGAATTGTAATTGGAGAAACAGCAATTGTTGGGGATGATGTATTAATATATCAAGGAGTAATCCTCGGTGGTACCACCACCAACAAAGGCAAAAGACACCCGACAGTTGAAAAAGGAGTTATCATAGGTGCAGGTGCTAAAGTAATGGGTAACATTACAATTGGTGAATATGCTAAAATCGGTACCGGTGCGGTAGTCCTTAAAGATGTTCCTCCAGAATCCACCTGTGTTGGTGTTCCAGGAAGGATTGTTAAATGTAAAAATCAAAGCCATGTTGTTGATTTGGAACACAGCAAATTGCCGGACCCTGTTGCAGCCGCAATCAGACGTTTAGAAAAGCAAATTCATGAAAACGAAAAACTCATTGAAATTCTGCTTGAAAAGAATGGATTGCCGATACCTGATGATGAACTGGATGAGGATTATAATTTCGAAGAATTATTTGGTTATTACGGTGATAAAAAATGAAACCTCCTTGTGAAATTGTTGTATGGTATGTAATTCCTGCTATTAGATCAGAGCTAGCAAAAGAGTTATTAAACTTAGGAATGAAACAGAAAGATGTTTCAGAACTTATGGATATTACTCAACCTGCAGTATCTCAATATATAACAGATAAACGTGGTAGCGGAATTAAACTTGATGAAAATGTCAGAGCTATGATTCATGATTTTGCTCGTCAGTTATCTGAAGGTGAAGCTACTAAAGCTGATTTAATACCAAGAACTTGTAAAATTTGTAATAATGTTAAAATAGTTGATGTTTTAGAACAACTTAATATTGATAAATCCCAACTTGGCGATGATTGTCAATCTTGTTTAGGTTCTGAAGTAAATTAGGGAAATATTGGGAATAATAGTAAACTATTTAAACTATTAATAACCAATATTTTATTATACTTTAATATTAAGTGGCAAGTTTACCGAGTGGCTTAGGTGTGTGGCTGCAGACCATAATACGGGGGTTCAAGTCCCTCACTTGCCTTTTCTATTACTATTTTTCTGAGGTTATTTTTATGGATGTTTATTCAACTTTAACTCGCAGTAAAGAGACTTTTGTAACAATTAATAATAACAGAGTTAACTTATTTGTTTGCGGGCCTACTGTTTATGATGATGCTCATATTGGGCATGGAAGAACCTACATTTCATTTGATACAATCAAAAGATATTTGGAATATAAGGGCTATGCCGTATTTTATATCCAGAATATCACAGATATTGATGATAAAATCATTAACAGATCAAAAGAAAGTGGAATTCCAGCACAGGAGTTAGCCCGTAAGTTTGAAAAAAGATACAAAGAAGACATGAGCAAATTGAATGTCAATGGTGTAAATTTATTTGCAAGAGCAACAGATCATGTTGATGAAATTCTAGACCAAATTCAAAGATTAATTGATAAGGGTTTTGCTTATGAAACCGAAGATGGTGTTTACTTTGAAATAGATAAATTCCCGGAATTCGGTAAATTATCAAACAGAAATGTTGAAGAGTTGGAATCTCACAGAGATTTAGCTGATACAACCAAGAAAAATCCACAGGACTTTGCACTTTGGAAAAAACGTGTTGGAGTGGATGAACCTGTATGGCCATCTCCATGGGGAGACGGAAGGCCTGGATGGCACATTGAAGACACTGCAATTACCGAATACTACTTCGGACCACAATACGATGCCCACGGTGGAGGTTTGGATTTAATTTTCCCACACCACGAAGCGGAAATTACTCAAATGGAAGCTGTAAGCGGTAAGGCTCCGATGGTAAAATTCTGGTTGCACACAGGATTTTTAAATGTAAACGGAGAAAAAATGTCAAAATCCTTAAACAACTTCATCACTATTCGTGAATTGCTTAAGGATTATTCTGCTGAAACTTTCAGATTCTTTGTTTTATCTACTCATTACAGAAGCCCTATTGACTTTTCAAAGGATTCACTTCATCAATCTGAAAAAAGCTTGGATAGAATCAGAAAGTACTATGAGCTTCTTGATGTTGAAGTCGGTGAGGAAACTTATGAATCAGATGTGTTAGCTCCTCATAAGAAAGAATTCTTTGACAGCATGGATGATGACTTCAATACTCCAAAGGCCATTGCAGCTATCTTTGGATTAATCAATGATACTAAAAATGAATTGGATAATTTATCAGATTCTGATAAAGTGGCCATTAAAGCATTTTTAGATGATGCTGCTCATATTTTTGGTATTAGCTTTGAAACTGAAGAGGTTAATGCCGGATCAGATGATTTGCTTAATGTAATTTCTGAAGTCAGATCAGAGCTTCGAGCTAACAAGCAATATGATTTGTCTGATAAAATCCGTGACAACCTACAAGCGTTAGGTTATGAAATTAATGATTAAGGGATTAATTTAATCGTCCCTTATTTTTTTCTGTTTTTTTATATAATCATAGTTTTTTTGAGTATGTTTTTTTAACATTTAGGGAAATCTTTATATAGTATGATAACACATGTTATAATTGTATAACATAAGTTATAATCTATTTTTCCATTAATATTTAGGTATACCAAAACATTTATATATAAAAAATAACTATTGTTATATAGTAAATATAACACGTGATATATTTTTACTGAAATCAATTTATTAAGGTGATAATTAATGACAAATAAAAATTATGGATTAGCAACATTAGGTGTACGCGCAGGACAACAACCAGACCCCGTAACTGGGGCTCAAGCAGTTCCAATTTATCAAACTACTTCGTATGTATTTAAAGATTCAGATGAAGCTGCAAGGAGATTCGCCCTTCAAGAGTTTGGACAAATTTACTCCAGACTTACAAACCCAACCAGCGATGTATTTGAAGCAAGAATTGCTGCAATCGAAGGTGGTAATTCAGGTATTTCAACATCAAGTGGTCTTGCAGCAATCTCATATGCAATCTTAAATGTAACAGAACCTGGAGATAATATTGTCTCTGCAGACAACCTTTATGGAGGAACATACCAATTGTTCAACTATACCTTCAAGGATCTTGCAAGGGAGGTCAAATTTGTAAACTCACAGGATTTGCAGGCTTTTGAAGACGCAATTGATGAAAAGACAAAGGCAATCTATGTTGAATCAATCGGAAATCCAAAACTGGATGTGCCTGACTTTGAAGCATTAGCAGAAATTGCACACTCTCATGACATCCCATTGATTGTAGACAATACAGTTGGTGTAGGATTGGTTAGGCCATTGGAACATGGCGCAGACGTTATTGCAGCATCAGCAACCAAATATGTTGGAGGCCACGGTACTGCAGTTGGAGGATATATTGTAGATTCAGGTAAGTTCAACTGGGGAAACGGCAAATTTGCAAATTTCACCAAACCGGACCCAAGTTATCATGGATTAGTATTTTGGGATGCATTCGGTGATGTTCCTGAACTTGGAAATCTTGCATTTACTGTAAGGATAAGAGCAAGACTTTTAAGAGACTTGGGTGCAACTCAAGCACCGGTTCACAGTTTCATATTCTTGCAAGGGCTTGAAAGTCTTGACGTTAGGGTAAAAAGACATTCTGAAAATGCACTTAAAGTGGCTAAATTTTTAGAATCTCATCCGAAAGTTAAATGGGTAAACTACCCTGGATTGGAATCACATCCAACCTATGAAATCAACAAAAAATACTTGAAAGATAACTTTGCAGGAATCTTAGGATTTGGAGTTGAAGGGGGAGAAGAAGCAGGTCGCAAAGTAATTGAAAAACTCGAACTGTTCTCTATACTTGCAAATATCGGTGATGCAAAAAGCCTAGCAATACATCCTGCAAGTACAACCCACCAGCAATTAAGTCCTGAAGAGCAGGAAGCAACTGGTGTAACACCTGACTTTATCAGGCTTTCAATTGGTTTAGAGGATGTCAATGATTTAATTGATGATTTAAGTCAAGCTTTAGATAGTTTAGATTAAAATAACTATCTATTCACTTGAATTATTTAAAATTTATTAATATTAATAAAAATTGGGAGATAAAGAATGTATTTGGATAATTCAGCAACTACACAGGTCAGCAAAGAAGTTTTTGAAGAAATGAAACCTTATTTCACAGAAGTGTTTGGAAATCCTTCCACTCTATATGGATTTGGTCGTGAATCTAAAAAAGCGTTAAATCAAGCCCGTCAAAGAGTGGCGGATGCAATCAATGCAAATCCGGATGAAATTATTTTCACAGGCGGAGGATCAGAATCTGATAACTTGGCAATTAAAGGTATCGCTTTCAAATTCCTCAACGAAGGTAAACATATAATCACAACAGAATTTGAACACCCTGCCGTAAAGGAAACTTTGAAATTCTTGGAGTCATTAGACTTCAAAGTAACATACCTACCAGTCTATGAAAATGGTATAATAAAAATCGAAGACTTAAAAGAAGCAATAACTCCTGAAACAATTCTAATTACTATTATGCATGGTAATAATGAAATTGGTACAATTCAACCAATTGAAGAGATTGGTAAAATTGCACGTGAAAAAGGAATTACATTTCACACCGATGCGGTTCAAACATTCGGCAAGATTGAAGTTGATGTTGAAAAATTGAATGTTGATCTTCTATCTTTATCTTCTCATAAAATTAATGGTCCTAAAGGTGTTGGAGCATTATACATTAAGAAAGGAACTCGTGTTGTCCCGCTTATCCATGGAGGGGGACAAGAAAGAGGTATTAGAGCAGGAACTGAAAACGTTGCAGGTGTTGTTGGATTTGGAAAAGCTTGCGAGCTAGCTAGTGAACAATTAGATGAACATTATGTTAAATTGTCCTCCATTAGGGATGAACTAATTGAAAAGGTATTGAACACTATTCCAGAATCTTATGTAAACGGTGATATGGAACATAGACTTCCAAATCTTGTTAACTTCAGATTTAAAGCAATTGAAGGTGAATCATTAATTCTCTTGTTGGATGCTAAAGGATATCAGGCTTCAACAGGATCAGCATGTTCATCCAATAAGTTGGAAGCTTCTCCAGTATTGACCGCTTTAGGATTGGACCCTGTTGATGTGCATGGATCTTTGAGATTGTCCTTAGCTCCCGAAAGTGATAGTTTTGATGTTGATGAATTTGTAAATATTCTTGCCGATGCAGTTGCAAGATTAAGGGAAATGTCACCTTTATGGAATCAGGAATTGGACTATAATGGTGTAATGTGTAGAAAACACGGTGATGACTGTAGGATGTGTTAATTATGGATTATTCAGAAAAGGTAATGGACCACTTTGCAAACCCTAGAAACTGTAGAAAAATGGAAGATGCAAACGGTGTCGGAACAGTTGGAAACCCGACATGCGGAGATTTGATGACAATTTATATCAAAGTCAATGATGATAAAGTGATTGAGGACATATCATTTCAGACTTTTGGTTGTGGAGCAGCAATTGCAACCAGCAGCATGATTACAGAAATTGCAGTTGGCAAAACATTGGATGAAGCTTTGCAAATTTCCAGAAATGATGTTGCGGAAGAATTAGATGGTCTTCCACCTATAAAAATGCATTGTTCAAACCTTGCCGCAGACGGTCTTCAGGCAGCTATAGAAAACTATTATGAAACCAATCAATAATAATAAATACTTTAAGAAATAAACTAACTTTAACATTTAATGGAGATGTTTTATTATGGCAAAAATATTAAAATGTGAAGAATGTGGAAGTATTATCCAAGTTTTAGCTGTCGGCGATGAAAATGCATGCAATGACCACATGCTTGCAATTCCAGTACAAACTGAAGGAGAAAAATCTCCTAAACACAAACCAGTTGTTGAAATTGATGGTGATAAAGTAACCGTTAAAGTCGGTGAAGCTGCTCACCCAATGGATGATGATCACTACATTCAATTTTTAATTGTTGAAGCTGGTGCTGAACAATATGCAAAATGCTTCAAACCTGGAGACGTTGCAGAAGCAACCTTCACTATTGAAGCAGCTGATGATGTTGTAGCATACGCATTCTGTAACTTACACGGACTCTGGTCCAGCGAATAAGTTTAAAATTCATTTTAAACTTCTTTTTTTTATTTATTTTTTCATGAAAATTTCTATTGCATATTTTACCGGATATACCTTTTTTTTGTAAATACAATTAATTTTGAATCTGATTTTCATCAGAAAATATTAAATGTATAATATGTTGTTCAGATTGATGAAAAAATAAGAACCTAATGTGGGAAATATTTCATGGGAATCAGAGGTAATTTTGCATAAATTATTTGTATAATTATTTTCATATTTCTATTTGTGAGAATGTAAAAGAGTAGGATAATCATCATGTCTAGCTATAGCAAATTAATAATTTTTATAATTGTTTTGATTTTTATTTCAGCAGCTATTGTGTTTATTGATAGTTCGGTAGATAACATTAACAAGACAATGCCTGAAATCAGTGATTTAATTGAAAAAGGCGATAATGCCTACAATGATGCTGTTGAACTAGTGAATAATAAAAATTATGATGAATCGATGAGTAAAGCAATATCTGCAGGAAATAGTTATAATGCTAGTTTATATAATCTGCAAGTCATTAAAAGCAATTATTCCTCGGATATAAATGATGTTCAAAATAGGTATATTGATATAGTTATAAAGGAATTGGAACTAAAGATTAATGCTGCTGATAAATTAAAAGAAGCTATTGACTGTTTTAAAGTTAATTCTAATTCCACTGGAACAAGTTATGCTTCTGAAGCGAACGATTTAATTTTTGAAGCTAGTAACTATCAAAATGAAAGGGATACTATAGTTAAAGAGAATCCGAAAGTGTTCAAGCAAGATTCTATTATATAAGTAAGAGGTTTTAAATTTGAAAGCTAAATGTCCGAAATGTAAAGGAATTGGTTCAGTTGTAGTGGACTATAAAGAATGTGATGCCTGTGGCGGAACAGGTTTTGAAGAAGATGCATTCGATATCGGCAATCATTTTAAAGGTGTTAACAGCAATGCAAAAGCAAAATTTGACTTAGGTGGAGAAGAAGATATTCCATGTGAAGTATGCAACGGAAAAGGACAAGTGGAAGTTTTTGAAGAGTGTCCTTATTGCCATGGAACCGGTCAAATCAATGTTTGTCGTGATTGCGGTAAGATAATTGATGAAAAATATGACATATGTCCTGATTGTGAAGAGAAAAGAAAGGTTGAGAAAATGAAATTTGATGAATTTGAAGCTCGCCGAAAAGCTGCTAGAGATGTATATGTTTTAGATTCACTATGTCAAATGAAAGACATTGATAAAAACAAATTATATAAAGGTAAAATTACAAGAATTGAAAGATATGGTGCTTTTGTTAGTTTAAATAATAATGTTTGGGGACTTATGAGAGGTGATGTCTCCGAATATCACGTAGGTGAAGAGGTCATAGTATTTATCACTTCAATTAAATCAAGGGAAGGTAAAATTGATTTTGCACCGGCATATGTTGACGCTTATAATCTCAAAAGATTAACCAAATCCATTCCAAGAACTTTAATTGACCAGCTTGAAAAGAAAAAAGGTCAAATCGTTAGGATTGACGGTGAAGTCCAGCAGATCCAACAGACTTCCGGACCTACCATATTCATTATCAGCGATGAAAGCGGAACTGCTGAAATAGCTGCTTTTGACAAGGCAGGTGAAAGGTCCTATCCTGAAATTGAACTCGGCGATGCAGTTCAGGTTTTAGGGGAAGTCAATGAACATGGTGGAAAAACACAAATTGAATCATCTTCAATGACCAAACTTGGTGAAGAAAATACTCGTAAGCTACATAAGTTAATTGATGATGCTTTAAACAAGAAAGCTGAACCTCAACATGTTGATTTCTTGGTCAAAAGTGATGTTTTAAATAGGCTTAAGCCAAAGATGAGGGAAGCTGCTCGAAAAATCAGAAGAGCTATACTTGATGGCAGGACCATTTTAATCAGGCACCACAATGATGCCGACGGTATCTGTTCAGGTGTTGCAATGGAAAAGGCCATTATTCCATTGATTGAAAAATACAACCCGAGCAATGACGCTCAGTATTACTACTTTAAAAGGTCTCCAAGTAAAGCCCCATTCTACGAACTTGAAGACGTAGTTAAGGACTTGTCATTTGCTTTGGAAGATCAGGAAAGGCACGGTCAGAAATTGCCTCTCATCGTACTTTTGGATAACGGATCTACTGAAGAGGATATTGTCTCATTGATGCAGGCCAAAATCTATGATATTGAAATTGTCGTAATTGACCACCACTCTCCTGGCGAATTATTAACAAAAGACGAAAGGGATGGAGAAATCTACGGTGCAACCGTAGCAGTTGATGAATTTGTTGATACTCATGTAAACCCTTATTTGGTTGGTGGAGACTCTCAATTGACAGCAGGAGCATTGGCAACCGAAGTTGCACATCTCATTAATCCGAATGTAAAGGATTTGATTATGCATTTGCCGGCAGTTGCCGCTTTGGGAGACCGTGCAGAATGTGGAGAAGTTTATCAATATTTGCAACTTGCAGCTGAAAAGGGATTTACCAAACAGCATATATTGAAGATTGCTGAATGTGTTGATTTTGAAGCTTACTTTTTAAGATTCATGAATGGTAGAGGAATAATGGATACTATTCTTGCCGTCGATAATTTTGATAAGCATGAAAAGATGATTGATGCATTATACAAAGAATACCAGAAAAGAGTCGATACACAACTTAAGGCAACTATTCCGAATATTAGAAAGACACAATTGGAAAACGGAATTTACTTTAATCTAATAGATGTTGAAAAATATGCACACAAGTTTACATTCCCAGCTCCAGGTAAAACATGTGGTTTTGTCCATGATAGGATAATTAAGGAGTTAGGTGAGGACAAGCCGATTGTTACATTAGGACATGGGCCTGACTTTGGAGTATTCAGGGCAACTGATGCAGTAAATGAGCAGTATGGATTCAATGTAAATGACATTGTAACTGTAATTGCTGAAAGAGTCCCTCAGGCCGGTGTAGATGGAGGAGGCCATGAATGTGCGGGATCTATTAAATATATTGAAGGATTAGGTGAAGAGGTTTTGTATAAGGTAGTTGAAGAAATTCAATCTTTATCTAAAAAATAACTGTTGATAGAATATGGCTTTAGAAAATTATTGCGGAAAATGTGGTAATAGAATACTTCCAAATGAACCTTATTGCCGCAATTGCGGTGCAAAAACAAACAACAATTCCAAAAATGATGTTCATGTTTTCACCATTCCCATATATAATATAGGTTTCTTTAATTTTAACATTGATTTTTCACCATATCTGGAAAGTAAAAGAAGCGATTTTAAATATGAAATCTGTTCTTGTGGCTATATTAATAATGTTGATAATGAATTTTGTTATATGTGCGGAGCCAAACGTAAGGAAAGCAGGCTAGCCCGTATTCTAAAAAATAGGTCCAAACCCAAATTTTCAATGGATAATGTATTGTGTGAATGCGGTGCAATTAATTCTCGAGAGAATGTTTATTGTGAAATGTGCGGCAAGAAATTGCTTGAGGATAAAGATGATTCCCATGACAACTATAGTAATTTCAGTTTAGAATTTAAAGATCCTATATTTTGCACATGTGGTGAGGAGAATGAGAAATTCGCTCTGTTCTGTAAAAATTGCGGGCTTCCATTAAGAAATTATGGCGTATTGAATGATGTGTTCATATTATGCACTTGCTCAACAATAAACGAAGTAACCTCAAGTTTCTGCATTGAATGCGGAACCAATCTAAAAAAGGAAAATTCATTGATTGCATGTGTTTGCGGACATAAAAACCCGATTACTTCTAAATTTTGTCAAAATTGTGATAGGCCTTTAAATCCTCAAAGACTTGTCAAATCCAAAATCATCTGTTCCTGTGGCGAGATTCTTGAGTGGGATTCTGAATTCTGCCATAACTGCGGTAAGAATATCAAAAGTGCGGTTCTATTAAAGAATTCATTTAATACTGTAAAAAGTCTTAAAAATAGGTTTAGGTAGTGATTTTATTGAAGATTTGTGATATTTGCGGAAATTACAACCTTAAAGAAAATAATTATTGCACTCATTGCGGCAATAAATTGATTACAGAACATTTTTGTCCTTTTTGCAGTGAATCTAATCCTGATTATGCTACTTACTGTATTAAATGTGGAAGGCAAATGAATCCGTTATACATTGATTCTTTTGATGTGTTGTTCAGTGAATTTAATGAAAACCTATTGTCGAATGCCAGCATAGGGGATGTGGAATATAATAAATTATTGTCTGAAATTTTCCTCAGGGCAGAACACTTTGAAATTGAAGGAAATACTATAAAAGATAAGATACTGAATTTTGCAGGCATATTTACCCAATGCTATCCAAAATCAAGAGGATATGAGAGAGGATTCATATTTTTAGGAAATAAAATTTTTTACGATGACCGATTGGATGATTCAGTTCAAATAGCAACCATCATTCATGAATTGGCTCATTATCTTTTATTTACTATTGTTGAATCTTTATTATGTGAAATATTCCATGTCAAGACTTCTTCAACATTGCAGAGTTTTGTATGGTACTTTTTAACATTGCCTGAATTCAAGATAATGAATGAGTATTGCGCACACACTGTTGAAGGTAGATTCATTCCCTACGGCTATCAGAATTACGGATCATTCAATGTGCTGGTTGAGGATACCAGTTTGGACAGTGAATCTATTGAAACCATGATGATATTTGGAAATACTTTTGCAAATGAAATCATCGTTTATCTGGAAAAATATTTGGATGAAAGGTTGCGTGAAGAAATAAAATTACAGTATAAAATGGATTTAAAAACTCCGAATTTTGATTCTATATTTATTGAAACTGGTGAATGTTTGCCATTGGTTGTTAAAAATAGTATGTTATTAAAGATTTTGTATGAGATATTTGAAGAAGCTTCAAGTTCTGAGGCTCGAAAAGAGTTAGAAAGTATTAAAGAAGGTATAGAAGTAAATTAATTAGCTTTTTCTTTTTCCTCTTTGTCTTTAATAGTTTCTAATACATCTTTACCGGTGTCGGTTAACCTATATAATCTGCCTTTACGAGCTTCTTCGTTTATACATTCAACAATATCTTTGCTTTTTAATTCACTTAGAACTTTTGAAATGTGGTTAGTTCTAATTCCACTGTCTTTTGCGATATTAGTCGGTATTTTGACTTCATCGCCAATGGATTTTAAAGTTTTTTCTCGGTATTTAGAAATTTGAACATAGGAAGTTAGTTTCAAAAGTTCATCGTTTTCTTTTACCATAATAAGATATTATATATTTTATACTATAAAATGTTTTATAACATCTTATTAGTTTGATATAATTACTTTAAACACCTATTAAAATTTTTTAGATTACCATTAAGTTATTATGCAAGTTGTGTTAAAAATAGTAATAGTAACATTGGATATTGGATAAAATGAAATGTAAAGAATGTGGTTTTGAAAATAAAAGTACTGCGAAATTTTGCACTAAATGCGGGGTGTCATTGGTTAATACAACTAATGAAAATACGCAAAATAGTTCAAATAGCACTAAATATGTGATTATCGCTTTAGTCATTATTATAATAATCCTTGTTGCAACTGTAGGTTATTTTGCATTGGCTAATAATTCTAATGCGAATGCTGATACTTCTAGTAAGAACCCTGCCACTTCCCAGGTTTCATCTTCACAGGGTTCCAGTGGAGAGGTTTCTACTGAAAGCGTTTCTTCTTCAAGTAGCCCATCCAAATCTTGGGTAAATATAGGCAGCTATTCGGGTTCTGGTTCAGGTTCACAAGTCATTGATGTGCCCGCAGGTGAAATAAAGGTAGAGCTTTCTGCATATCCTATTAAAAATTATGCTACAAATCACTTGTATGTTTCAGGTTCAAATGGACAATCCGGTGGGGTTGATTGGGGTTCAACAAGTGCTGTTGAAACAAGGTCAGATTCCTTTTCCTATTCGTCCTCTTCATCACAAACATTTACTATTGACTATTATGAAACTGTAGAGTGGCAAGTTAATTTTTATAGGTATCAATAAATGATTTTTAATCATTTATTTTTTCATTTTTTAAAAAGTTATTAATATATAGAATAATAAATAATCTAGTATGTTTTTTGATTTAAATATTAAAGGAAGTAGCTTGAAAGATAATATAAGAATAGCTAATGAAGCTTCCAGATATGGTTGGAATCATATTAATTTTTCATATAATCAAAACGAATTTTCACAAGCGCTTGATTTTAATGATGAGTTAAAAAACACTTTGGAGGATATAATCGATTTTGATTTTACCTTGGAAATCAGTTCATCCAACGTTAATGAAATTAGAAAGATTGTAAATAAGTACAGGAGCAAATCCTCATGCATTTCTGTTGTTGGTGGTGATTTAAAGGTCAACCGTGCTACTTTGGAGAATGTTAAGGTGGATATATTATCAAGGCCTTATTTGAAAAGATATGACTGTGGCATAAATCATGTGCTTGCAAAAGAAGCCGTAAGAAATAATGTTGCGATAGAATTATGTTTTAAGGATATATTGAGGAGTTATTTATCACACAGGTCAAAAATACTTTCTAATTTCAAGGATATCTATACATTATATAGGAAATTTGATTTTCCTTTGGTTTTATCCACAAGAGCAGAATCTGTTTTTGATATTAGGACTACTTACGATTTTATTGCATTTTTTAAACAGACAGGTTTAACAGATGATGAGATTTCCAAATCATTCAAAAGCTCAAAGGACATCCTTGAATTTAACAAAAATAGGGATCAGATGATTTTTAGAGGCGTCAGGAGGGTTGACGATGAAGCTTAGAGTATTGCCCCCTACCCTTAGAAAAAACAATAGGTATCTGACAGTTGATGTCAAAACAATTTCAGAGATATCCAAAGATGATTTGGTGACAATAATTTGGGATGCCTGTATTCGTTTTCAAGGAGAGCTTGAAACATCTAATTTTAATTTATGGGTAATGAAATTCTTTGAAATGGAAAAAGAAGAGGATTATTATCATTATAAGGCCATTATTCGATGTCAAAGAGGATATGTTGATGAAGTCAGATCAGCATTGGCTTTGGCAAATATGTATAGTGGCAATAGGATTGCCCTTACAACTGTCGGATTGTCCGGAACAATTAAATCTTCACAAAAATATATTTAATTACTTTTTGTTAGTTTAAAATAGAAAACTTTATAAATAATATATTAATATAAATATCTATTGGATTTATGGAAAAAGAATAAAAAAATTATTTTAATCAGCTACAATGTAGTAATTAAAATTAAAATTCACCTTTTCATGGAGATTTGGTTTTATTTTTTTATGTAGTCGAATTTAAAATTTATAAATATTTATGAAAAATGTGAGGTATTATTTATGCAACCTTTACAAAACGCTGGATATGATAGAGCAATTACTGTATTTAGCCCAGATGGAAGACTTTTCCAGGTTGAATATGCAAGAGAAGCTGTAAAAAGAGGAACTACATCTATTGGTGTAAAAAGTTCTGAAGGTATTGTTTTAGCTGTTGATAAAAGAACCACTTCAAGTTTGGTAGAAGCTTCATCAATCGAAAAAATCTTTAAAATTGATGAACATATTGGAGCAGCCACTTCAGGTCTTGTAGCTGACGCAAGAGCTTTAGTCGAAAGAGCTAGGGTCGAAGCTCAAATTAATAAAATCACCTATAGTGAACCTATTCGTGTAACTAGTTTATCTAAAAAACTATGTGATATGTTACAATTATACACTCAAAATGGTGGTGTAAGGCCTTTCGGTTCTGCATTAATCATTGGTGGAGTATATAATGGAAAATGCAAATTATTCGAAACTGATCCTAGTGGAGCATTAATCGAATATAAGGCAACCGCTATTGGTTCAGGAAGATCTGCTGCAATGGAAATATTCGAAGAAAAATACAAAGATGATTTGACATTGGAAGATGCAATTAACTTAGCATTAGTTGCTATCAATGGCGCTACAGATCATGAAACCACTTCAAAAAATGTTGAAATTGCAATTATTAAAATTGAAGATGAAAAATACGTTAAACTCCCTCAAGACGAAGTGCAAAAGTACATTGATGAAGTGCTAGTCGAAGAAGAGGAAGAAGAAGAGGAATCCGAAGAAGATTTAGATGAAGAAATAAATGATTAAATTTTTTCTGATTATTAGTTAGGGGATGTTTCAATGGTTAATGTTGATGAAGCTATTATCGCTAAATATGAATACTGCGGTGAACACTTTGAAATATTGGTTGACCCTGATTTAGCAGCTGATTATAGGAATCCTGATGGTCCGGATGTTGCCATTGAAGATCTTTTAGCTGTTGAAGAAATTTTCAAAGATTCCAAAAAAGGAGATAAGGCTTCTGATGAAGCTATGAATAAAATTTTTGAAACTACAGATCCTATTGAAGTTTCTAAAGTTATTCTTGAAAAAGGGACTGTTCAGTTAACTGCAGATCAAAAAAGGAAAATGCAAGCGGACAAAAGAAGGCTTGTCATTAATAAAATTGCTAAAGAAGCGGTTAATCCTCAAAATGGTTTACCTCATCCGGTTCAAAGGATTGAAAATGCTTGTGATGAGGCAAAAGTTAAGTTTGATCCATTTACTTCAGTCGACCAACAAGTACAATCAGCTTTAAAAGCCATCAAACCGTTAATTCCAATCAGGTTTGAAAAAATCAAAGTTGCTGTTAGACTTCCTGGTGCTGCTGCTGGAGGCGCTTATTCCATTATTCATGGATTTGGTGAAGTTATAAACGAAGAATGGCAACAAGATGGATCTTGGATTGGCATTGTTGAAATGCCGGGAGGTCTTCAAGATTCCTTTGCTGCAAAAATGGCTGAAATTTCAAATGGTGAAGCAGAAACTAGAACTATTAAATGATTTAAACTTATGGGATTATTATGATATATGTGGAAAATAAAGATTTAGTTATTCCTGGTCAGATTTTAGCTGACGATGAATACTATTCAGGAAGAGGTACCTTTAAAGAGAATGGTAAAGTTTGTTCTTCTTTAATGGGGCTTGTTTCTTTGAGGAATAAAAAACTTAGAGTTATTCCTCTTAAAAGTAAATATGTTCCTAAAAAAGGAGATGTTGTAATAGGTAAGATTAATGATGTCAGATTCTCAATGTGGGATGTCGACATTAATTCACCTTATTCCGGAATTTTACCTGCTTTTGAAGTGTTTGGTCGTGAGAAAAAAGAACTCAACAAAGTTTATGATGTTGGGGATGTTCTATTTTTAAGAGTTGTCGATGTTGATGAGATTAAAAAGGCAAAACTCGGTTTAAAAGGAAGAGGCATGGGTAAATTTAAAGGAGGAATTATCGTAGATATTGCTCCAACTAAAGTTCCTAGATTAATTGGTAAAAAAGGTTCTATGATCAACATGATTAAAGACAAAACCAATTGTAAAATTGTTGTTGGTCAAAACGGTCTCGTTTGGGTAAAAGGTGACGAAGACATGGAACAACTTACCAAAAACATTATTCATTTAATTGAGGCTGAAGCTCATACTTCTGGTTTAACTAACAAAATTAAGAACAAATTATATTTAGCTATCGATGGTGAATTACCACCTGAAGAAGTTAATGAAGAGGAAGAGGAATTTGTTTTAGAAAAACCTAAACTTCAAAATTTTAAAGAAGAATTAGAAGAAGAAGAATTAGAAGAAGAAGAAAAAGAAGAAGAGAAAAAAGAAAAAAGTGATAAGCCTAACATAGCTGAGGTTATTGAAGAATTAAAAAGAAAAAATAAAAAAGACGGTTCCTTATCTTATGGTGATAACTCAAATAATTCTTTTATATTGAATAATAAATAATTCTTCACGATTAAGAGGTTGATATGATGTCAGAATTTATTAGAAAGGATGGTAGGAAATTTGATGAATTACGTCCTATCAAAATTGAAGCAGGAGTGCTTGAACGTGCTGATGGTTCAGCTTACTTGGAAGTTGGTGGAAATAAAATTTTAGTAGCTGTTTATGGTCCTAGAGAATCATATATCAGAAGATTACTTGAGCCAAACACTGGTGTAATCAGATGCAGATACAATATGGCTCCATTTTCAGTAGATGACAGGAAAAGACCAGGGCCTGATAGAAGATCATCTGAAATTTCTAAAATTACAGCTGATGCTTTAAGACCAGCTTTAATGTTGGAAAACTATCCTCGTTCAATGATTGATATTTATATAGAAGTAATAGAAGCTGAAGGTGGAACTCGTTGTGCAGGTATTACAGCAGCTTCCGTTGCACTTGTTGATGCAGGAGTGCCTATGAAAGATATTGTTGTAGGTTGCGCTGCAGGTAAAGTTAATGATGAAGTTGTACTTGATTTATCTGAATACGAAGATAAAGAAGGTCAGGCTGATGTTCCAATAGCTATGATGCCAAGAACAGGCGAAATTACCTTATTGCAAAGTGACGGTAATTTAACTGAAGAGGAATTTGCAAAAGCTATTGACTTAGCTATGGAAGGATGTCTTAAAGTTAGTGAAATTCAAAAAGAAGCTTTAATGAAAAAGTATTCTACAGAATAGTGAGTGGATAATATGGATATAGTACCAGAAATTACAAGACAAAGTATTACTAACCTTGTCAAAAACGATAAAAGAGAAGATGGCAGGGGATTAACTGAATATAGGGATATTTCTATTGAAACTAATGTTATTTCTAAAGCTGAAGGTTCTGCTCGCGTAAGACTTGGTGGAACTCAAGTTATGGTGGGTATTAAACCACAACTTGGAAGCCCATTCCCAGATACTCCTGATTTAGGAGTTTTAATGACCAATTGTGAAATGTTGCCGATGGCTGATCCTAATTTTGAACCAGGACCACCTAGTGACGATTCCATTGAACTTGCACGTGTGGTTGACAGAGGTATCCGTGAAAGTGAATTGGTGGAATTAGACAAATTATGTGTTGAAGAAGGAAAACACGTTTGGATGTTATTCATTGATTTGCACATTATCGACAACTG
Organism: Methanobrevibacter sp. YE315; assembly: GCF_001548675.1. Taxonomy (NCBI): domain Archaea; kingdom Methanobacteriati; phylum Methanobacteriota; class Methanobacteria; order Methanobacteriales; family Methanobacteriaceae; genus Methanobrevibacter; species Methanobrevibacter sp. YE315. The sequence continues at coordinate 1,386,722 of NZ_CP010834.1, read as the reverse complement.
CGGAAACCTTTTCGATGCATGTGAATTAGCTGTTATGGCTGCACTCAAATCAACAAAATTGCCTGTTGCTGAAATTGTTGATGAAGAAGTAGTCATTAGTGAAGATGAAACCTTTGATTTACCAATCAACAACGAATTAGCATTATGTACCTTCGTTAAAATTGGTGATAAAATGGTTATTGACCCAACATTGGATGAGGAAAGAGTATCCAGTGCTCGTTTAAATGTTGGTGTTACAAAAGAAGGTCACATCTGTTCCATGCAAAAAGGTGGAAAAGAACCATTTACTAAAGATGAAATTCTCTACTGTGTAAATACTGCAGTAGGTAAAGTAAAAGAGTTAATAGAATATCTTTAAATGTCTTCCGGACGATTAAGATTTCTAAATTCTTTTTTTTCTATTTTTTTATTATCAATCAAAACAAATTTAACATCTATTTTTTCTATCAGTCCTTTAATGTGCAAAACATCCTCCCTAACCAATTCTTCAATTTTAGGAATGATTTTCTTACTGTAAATTGAGTGCAGTGGTTCTGATGTTTTCAATTTATTTTGTTCATCGTGAAAAGGAACGATAGCTTGATAATTATTATCTAATTCAGAAAAAATAGTTTTTATGTATTTTTCAGATACATAAGGGCTGTCACATGGCAATATTAATGCATAATCACTTTTTATCTGTTCAAGTCCGGTCATAATTCCAGGCATAGGGCCCTTATTTTTTATTTTGTCTTCTAAAAATGTGATGGTATATGAGTATTCTTCGGGATTGATAAATTCGTTATATTTGTCAACTCTGGTCTTATCATTTAAAACGATTATTGCTTCATCAATCTGGTGGTTTAAAGTAGAAAGGATGTGTTTTATCATAGGTTTATCTTGAATAATCATTGATCCTTTGTCGCGACCCATTCTTCTACTTTGCCCTCCACATAAAATAATGCAAGATTTAATATTTTCATTATTTTCAATTTCACTACTCATATTAAATCTCCGGATTTTCTATTCTTTCACATAGACATCGGCATTTTCGTCAAATGGATTGGTACGGATAATCAATGCAATCATGTATGGGTGGTGTTTGTCCAGATATTTTAGGTAGTACACCCATTCATGGACTAATTTATCATATACCCTTTGCATGTCCCCATTCAAGTGTCCGAAGTCAGTCTCATTGACTAATGCTAAATCTTTTCTGTGTTCTAATTCTTCATCTAAGTGGAGAATTGCATTAATTAAACCTGTAAATTCCTCTTTTTCAAGCAAATTCGGGTTGTTAATTAAGTTAATGATGAATTCTCTTTTATTAACAAGCAATTCTCTCAAGTTTTCCAAAAATTCTTCTCTCTGTTCGGGTGCAATATCTGCTCTAAAGTCAATGCTTTTGTCTTTTAGTTCAGCTAATTTATTTTCGTAATCTTTTTGACTCCAGTTTTTAATTAATTTTAAATTTTCAGTATCTGTTTTGTATTTGTTTACAGCACTTAATTGTTTAATTAAGTCATTACCGATTTCTGAAAAGAATGTACTCATGAGCATGTCTAATTTTTCAAGCATAGCTTCTTTTTCTTTTCTTTCAATAATTTCATCAAGTAAAAATGCTACAACAAGTATATCAACAGGAATAAAACCCAAATGGGTCCAGATGTATGATATAATATGTTCGGCATCACCCAATACGAGGTAATTTGATCCATAAATGATAATTATCAAAACAACCATTAACAATGAAAATTTAATTTTCCAACGTTTATGTTCATCCATTTTTTAATCTCCAATTTTATCTTTTTTTAGCAGTAATGATTGCTATTGGATTTTCACTAATCATTAAAACTCCACGATCAAGAACTCTTCCATTAGAAACATTAACTTCCATTATTTTTGGATTGTATCCTAAATCTTTGAGTTTATTGATTGCTTCAACTTTTGTATCAACCAAAATAGCTGTGATTATGATTCTTCCTTTAGAATTTAATTTTTCATGAACTATGTCCAATATATTTTCGAGTTGTCTGCCACTGCCCCCAACAATGGCAATATCTATATCGTCAATATCTTTTAAGGCATTCGCTCCATCATCGTTAATTAATGTGACGTTGTCTCCAAGACCAAAATTTTTAAGATTTTTAGAGGTTATCTCAATAGCTTCGGGATTTGTATCGATGGATATTACTTCACGTGCTCTTTGGGAAAATTCGCAGGTAATTCCACCGGTTCCACACCCGCAATCAACAACCTTGTCTTCTGGTGTAACTCCAGATTTATAAAGGATTATTGCCCTTATGGCTTCTTTTGTAGGTCCCGGTACATCACAGGATTTAATAAAATCCCCATCTTCTAACATCTACTCCCACCTTTTAAATAAGTTATTTTCAATTTTCAGAGAGTCCAATATTTTGCCGACAATGAAATTGATTTGGTCCTCAACGGTATCATGTGTTGAGTAAAAACCAGGCATTGCAGGCAATATTATAGCCCCCTCTTGTGATAATGTTAGCATATTTTGTAAATGAATGCTTCTGAGTGGGGTTTCACGAGGAACAATAACTGTAGGCCTTCTTTCTTTTAGGCTCACATCCGCCACTCTTGTTATTGTATTTGCTCCATAACCATTAGCGATTGATGATAATGTTTTCATGGAACATGGCACTATTGCCAAAGCATCCGCTTTAAATGATCCGCTGTTGATAGAAGCGGTCAGGTCATTGAAATCGTAATGAGTGTCTGCAAGCTTGATTACATCTTCAACTTTATAATCGGTTTCTGATTCAATGACAATCTTTGCAGCATCACTAATCACTAAAGAATTTTCAATGTTCAATTCTTTTAGAGCTTCCAAGAGTCTTATTCCATATATTACTCCGCTTGCTCCTGTAATTGCAACTACTATCATAAATATCTCCTAAAATAGTTTAATCTGATCGTAATGTATTCCGTGGAATTTTTCACGATCAATTTCCGGTAAATCAAGGTAATTTTCCAGTTTGAATTTTTCAAATTTCGGTTTTTCATTCTCATCGACATAAACGCTGATGTCTGGTATATTGAATCTTGCCTTACTCAATGCACCAATGATATTTGAAATTTCAGTCAATGGATATAGTTTTCCATCAACATTAACCTGTGTTTTCATTTCATCAAAACGAGGATATTCAGCGATATTGATAAACACATAATCTTCATCTATCTTGTAATCTTCAGCTATTTCTTTTTCTGCTTTTCTTATGGCTTTCTGTTCAATCTTATACATTTTTTCAGGATATTTGAAGTTATCCAATCTGATTGTTTTAACTCTTTTCATAATGTTTCTATTATCTAATCTGGACATTATGTCATTGGCAAATTCATTTTCGCAGTGTCTAAAGATTCCAATAATGTCTGCATCATCATATTTGTATATGTCTTTTTCATTGATTATTTTTTCATCTATTATTTTTTTAAGAGCTCTTCTAAACATTGAATTGACAATACGGGTTGTATGGTGCTGATAAACGCTAGGATACATGAAATATCTAGCGACAAGAGCTCCTTCAGCGGCCTGAACCCCTTTGATGTCTAAAATCAATCCGTCTTCAAGTTTTAAATTTGAAATGATTCTTTCATAATCAATTACTCCATAGGCCACTCCTGTATTGTGTGAATCTCTTAAAAGGTAGTCCATTCTATCCACATCAAGCTCTCCTGAAACGATTGGACCCAGATAGCCTCTTCCATTGATTATGTCTACAATTTCATTAACGTCAAATTTTTCTTCGAGCAAATCTCTCATTGATGTTTTTGTGATTACGTATTTGGTTAATTCTTCATGGGGAACAGATAAAACCCCTTCTGAAACATGTGAAAACGGTCCGTGGCCGATATCATGCACTAATGCTGAAGCTCTAATCAGTTCAGTTTCATCTTCTTTCAAACCAAGCTCTTCGGAAAGTTTTGATCCAAGGTTCATTGTTCCGATGGAGTGTTCGAATCTGGTATGGGTGGCTCCAGGGTAAATCAGGCCTATTAAACCTAATTGCTTAATTCTTCTTAAGCGTTGGAATTGCGGCATGTCCAGAATCTTTACTTCAAAGTTGTTTAAGCTTATGTCTCCATAGACGCTGTCTCTGATGAATTTTTTCTTTTCAACCATTTTACCAATCTCCATATCGATTAAAACTCCAATCGTTAAGCGTATTATTAGTGTCAGGTATGTCGCTGCCGTTATAAGTGTGGTTACTTGATGTGTTTGTATAGTTTACTACAACTTTTGGAATGATGGTTGGAACTTCATCTATATATTTAGGTTCGAATGAATCATTTTTAATTGGAATCATTTTATATGAAGTAGTATCTTCGGTTACTGTCAAATTGGCAAATGCAGAGCTAACGCCGAATGCAATTACAGCAATTATCAAAAATACTATTAAATTAGCTTTTACGGAGTCTTTCATATTAACACTTATTTTAATTTATACTATTTGATATTTTTTTTAAGCTATTATTTAATATTTTTGAAAAAATAAGCCCATTTTCCTTGTTTTTTTTATTGATTTCATAATGTTTATATATGATTAGGTACATACCATTATATCGGAAGTATACTTCCGACAGTTTACTTCCGATTGATTAAAATATATAGAGTTATGATAATATGGATATGTTTAGTGCTGGTGATACTGCATGGATTCTTGTTTGTACATTACTCGTACTGTTAATGAGTATTCCTGCAGTAGCATTTTTTTATGGAGGATTAAGTAAAAGAAAGAATGTTTTAAATACAATGTTTTTAAGTTTCATTGCGTTTTCAATTATTAGTGTAATATGGGTATGCTTTGGTTACCAGTTTGCATTTGGAAGTGATGTTAGTGGATTAATAGGTTCACCAACCAATTTCTTCTTACAGGGAATTGGATTGAATGATTTAAACGGTACAATTCCAACATTATTGTTTGTAATGTTTCAGTGCGCATTTGCAGGTCTTACCTGTGCAATTATGTCCGGTGCGCTAGTTGGAAGGATGAAAACCAAAGCATGGGTAATATTTGTTCCGATTTGGGCGTGCCTTGTATATATCCCAATTGCCCACTGGGTATGGGGTGGAGGCTGGTTAATGCAGATGGGAGCACTTGACTTTGCAGGAGGTGCTGTAGTTCACATTAACTCAGGAATTTCCGCTTTAGCAGTTGCATTAGTGTTAGGTAAAAGGAAAAATGATGCATTAATTCCTCACAATTTAGCTTATGCAGTACTTGGTGCTGCACTACTTTGGTTTGGTTGGATGGGATTCAATGGAGGATCAGGCCTTGCTGCAGATGGACTTGCAGCAAATGCGATAATTGTATCTAATGTGTCTGCAGCAGTCGGTCTTATTGTCTGGACAATAATAGATGTTATTAAAGTTGGAAAACCAACAATTTTAGGTGCGATATCCGGTGCAGTAGCAGGTTTAGTTGGTATTACACCAGCTGCTGGTTTCGTTGATGTTTTTGGAGCTTTAGTCATTGGTGCAATAGCTCCTATTATTTCATACTATTCAATTAATTATTTAAAACCAAAACTTGGATATGACGATGCATTGGATGTATGGGGCATTCACGGTATGTCCGGTGTATGGGGGGCACTTGCAACAGGAATATTTGCTGTTCCGGCAGTTGGTGGAGTAGCAGGATTGATTGCAGGAAACCCTAATCAGGTAGTAGTACAGATTATAAGCATAATAGCCACAATGATTTATTCATTTGTAATAAGTTACATAATAGCAAAAGTACTGGATAAATCATTAAATGGTATTAGAGTTGAAGAGTATGAAGAAATTGGAGGTTTAGACTCTCACCTCCACAAAGAATCCGCTTATAACTTTAATCTATAGGGGGAATAATAAATGAAAAGTATTATTGCGATTATCAGACAGGAAAAGTTTGAGGATGTAAAAAGGGAATTGGTAAACGTTGGCTGTGAAGGAATGACAGTTTCAGAAGTAAAAGGAAGAGGAAGTCAAAGAGGAATAAGAGAATCCTATAGGGGATCAAACTATTGTATTGATTTAATTCCTAAAACACGCATAGAAATTGTTGTAAAAAGTGAAGAACTTGATTCACATGTAGAAGCAATTAAAAAAGGAGCATTCACCGGAAACATTGGGGATGGAAAGATTTTCATTCAGAATGTGGAAAATGTAATTAGAATAAGAACTAACGAAGATGGGGATAAAGCAGTGTAGAATATTTTCCAATATGCATAAAACCAACAGATATGACCTATCTCTATAATTCCCCATTTGGAAAATGGTGCAAATCGCATTATTTTCCTTTTATACTTTTTTTAGTCAAATCATTAAGAAATCACCATCAATATGAAATCACAACACCATTAATGTCAGATATGTCAACCCAGGTTTCAATGCCCTTGACTTCATATAATTCGCCGTTGATGTATTCGTAGGAAATGTTTTTATTGTCGCTGACTAAATGAATCATATTTTCATCGATTTCGCTGACTCTTTTTATAATCGGCCCGTATTCATCTGATTCGGCTACAACAATATCTCCAACATGGATATTGTGGGTTTTATTCAATAGAACATCTTGTCCGTCTTGAAGTGTTGGAAGCATTGAGGTTCCATCAACATGGACAATAACAGGTATCTGATTAGGACCCAAACTTGAATCGATGTTGATTTCAGGATTTTCAATACCATAATAACTGCAAATGTCGGAAATTCCATTTTTAAGTGTCTCTGTGTCGGATATGCTGTCATTCATTACATTGAAAGTATAATTGCAGATTTCCGAATTCAAACTGGCAGTATCAATGTTTGAAATGGTATGGGTTGTAACAGTAACGTTTTCCCCATCGAGGTAAACATCTACAGAATCTCCGCCGAGGTTTGTAAATGTGAATAATCCTATAATAATCAAAATAAGTATTATTAAAGCTAAAATAATCTTTTTAGCCATTTTAACCACCTAATCCATTATATTTAAATCCATATTCAGCAATGCTCTCATTGTTTCAATATCGATTTGACCTGGTGCTGTTGCATCCCTTCCGGCGGCAAAAGTTATCGGTGAATCAAATTTTGACGCCATAACTCTTGTATAACTGCCCAAATCTCCCATGGAAATAGCTATTGTATCTTTGCAATGGGAAAGAACGGCCAATATGGTTAATGTGTCTTCCAGATCTTGTGGCATGAAAGCAACTTTTGCAATATCTCCAAGTTCCTGTTCCTTTTCAACAATATACAAAATTTCATTAAGTTTAGGTGTTTTTTTAAAATCATGATAGGAAACGATTGTTTTTACGCCGGTATCATGAATCTTATTAATGTATTCATCATCAGATTGAAGTTCAATGTCTACATAGTCTACTAAATCGCAACATTCGTATAAAATTTCGAATCTTTCTTCTTCACTGCCTTTAAAGAATCCGCCTTCATTGCTGATTCTATTGGTAGCTATCATTGGAAAACTGATTTCTTCAATTGTCTTTTTGATTTCATTGATATCAGGATTCTTCAAACCGTCAATTCTAAATTCTAAAATATCGGCTCCTTTTCCAATGCAATCATTAGCTACTTCAATTACTTGTTTGCAGTTTTCTTCAAGTATTGGAATTGCAATTTTTGTCTGTGAATACATTAATTATTATATTAGTCTATTGTTATTATTATATTTTCTTTAAAAACTCGTATATTTATATAAATTAACTAACAAATAATATATCAATAAAATTTTATATTTTATTTATTAATTAATTGATTATACAAGGTGTTAATTTGAAAATTTCAGCTATAGGTGCTGATATATCAAGAAATGATGTATCCTGCAGTACTATGCTAGTAGAAACTATTGAAAAAAACCTTTATAGAGTTAAAGAATTGGGTGCAAGGGATGTGGCTCTAACAAATGTTACCGGCGACGATGTTGTTATTAGTGCATTTGTGGAGGATGACTTGCTTGAATCCATTAATGAAGGTATTGTTAATATTTTAAAAGAGAGTGCGGAAAACTTCGGTGATTTGTCAGGAATTTCATCAACTCCGGAGGGTGCTGGTGAAGGTATTTCTTATGCTGAAGCAAATATAAGGCCTGACAGATATCCTGATGCCATTGTCTTAGGTTTCGATACTTATGGGGGTGAACCGTTTGTTGCTGATGTTGCGAATTCCGCAATTGATGCTGCTAAAGGCATGAAAAATCTAACTGATGTGTCTGATTATATCGAACCGAAAACAAAGAAAATACCTGGTGTGGGTTATGTTTCGCCAGAAACTGATGACCCTGTTGTTGTGGCGACAATTGAGGATATAGAGTCTGTTGGAGTAATAGCCAGCGCAATGATTGGGGCTGCACTTGGAAATAAGAATGTTTATTTAGTTAAAAGAGGGACAACTTGTAATGTATTGCCGGGTAGCGTAATATTTTCCGCTACTGCATTTATGAATGGAAATGTAATAGATTTAGCTGTTCCATTTGAAAATAAAACTAGAATATTGAGATAGGAGATATTAATTATGATTTTATTAAATGAAGATACAAAATGTTTAGTTCAAGGGATAACTGGTAAACAAGGTTCATTTCATACAGAACAAATGTTAAAATACAATACTAATATTGTTGCAGGAATCACTCCTGGAAAAGGCGGTCAAAAATTTTTAGACAAAGTTCCAATTTTCAATTCAATTGAAGAGGCAAAAGATGAAGTCGATATCAATTCTTCAATCATTTTTGTTCCTGCAAAATTTGCGAAAGATGCTGCTTTTGAAGCAATTAGACACTTGGATTTGGTTGTTATTATTTCTGAACATATTCCAGTACATGATAGTATGAAAATCATGGCATATGCAAAAGAAATGGAAACAACAGTCATTGGTCCAAATACTCCAGGAGTTATCTCTCCAGGTGTTGGTAAATTGGGTATTATGCCTACTCATATTTTTAAGGAAGGTAATGTTGGCGTAATTTCAAGAAGCGGTACTTTAACTTATGAAATTGCAAGTGAACTTACCAATGCAGGAATAGGTCAAAGTACAGCTGTCGGTATTGGAGGTGACCCAGTTACCGGTGACAATTATGTTGATATCTTAAAAAGATTCGAAAAAGACGATGATACCGATGCAGTTGTTTTAATTGGTGAAATTGGAGGAACTGCAGAAGAAAGGGCAGGTAAATTCATTGCAGATGAAATGTCCAAACCTGTCGTATCTTATATTGCTGGAAGAACTGCTCCTCCTGGTAAAAGAATGGGACATGCAGGAGCAATTATTCAAGGAAATTCCGGTACTGTAGAAAGTAAAACCAAAGCTTTGAACGAAGCCGGTGTTGAAGTAGCTATCAAACCGTCTGAAATTGTAGATTTACTTAAAAAGGTTATGTAATGTCAAACGAAGAAATTATTAATAAATTGTTAAACGGCGAGATGAAACTTTATCAGGTTGATAAAGAAGTCCCAGCCAAACAGGCAACTGATATTAGAAGGGAATTTTTAGAAAGAAAATTCAACATAGATTTAAAGAACATTTCCAATTACACTCTTGATATGGAAAGGGCATCAGCAAGAAACATTGAAAATTCAATCGGTGTTCTACAGCTTCCAATGGGAGTTGCAGGCCCATTAAAAATCAATGGTGAATACTGCAAAAGGGAAGTGTTCATTCCTCTTGCAACATCTGAAGGAGCATTAGTCGCATCAATCAACAGAGGTGCTTCTACCATTACAGCTTCTGGTGGAGCAAATGCAAGAGTGGTGTCTGATATCATGACCCGTGCACCTGCCATTAAATGTGAAGGGGTTAGTGATGCATTAAATATCAAACAATGGTTTATTGATAATTTCGACGAGTTAAAAGAAATTGCAGAAAGTACAACTTCTCACGGTAAATTAATTAAAATTGATCCTATCTTAATTGTTGGAAACTATGTTTATCCTCGTTTTGTTTTCTCTACTGGGGACAGTATGGGGATGAATATGGTAACTATCGCTTCAGAAAAAATATTGGATAAATTAGCTCAAGAAACTACTGCAACTCACCTTGCATTAAGTGGTAATGTTTGTGTTGATAAAAAACCTGCTGCTATAAATATTGTTGAAGGAAGAGGAAAAAGCGTTATAGCAGACATATTGATTCCAGAAGATATAGTATCTAAAAAATTAAAGACTACTGCCGAAGCGATTGTTGAAGTGAATACAGCTAAAAATCTAATTGGTTCTGCTGCCTCAGGCAGTATGGCATTCAATGCTCATTATGCAAATATGGTTGCAGCAATATTTTTAGCAACCGGCCAGGATGCGGCTCATGTTGTTGAAGGATCATTGGGCATTACAACAGCAGAAAATAGAAATGGAGATTTATATTTTTCAGTTAACTTGCCTGATTTGCCTGTAGCTACTGTTGGTGGAGGAACAAGTCTTGAAGTAGCTCAGGAAGGATTGAATATTTTAGGCGTTGCAGGTTCAAATAAAGCTCGTGAATATGCAGAGATTGTTGCATGTACTGTTTTAGCTGGAGAATTATCTTTACTTGGAGCATTAGCTGCTGGGCACTTGGCAAGAGCTCATCAGGAACTTGGAAGAGGATAATATGGATGATTTTTTAGATGATTTGTATCCGGAAATAACTCTTGAGACTGATGATATAATAATGACTATTGCTGTGAAAAAGGATTATTCTCAAATAGAAAATCTAAATGATAGAAAAAAAGAGTTTTTAAAGGATTTAAGGGAGTTTATTGATGAATTCGATGAAACTCCTGAATCTCTAGAGTTCATGAGATATTATGAAGATTAATATTTGGAATCTATTTTTTCAAATACTTTTTTAACATTCACTTTAGTTTCATAGCATCCTGTTTTTTCAAGCAGAACACCTTGCGGACAAAAGTCAGAAAGAAGCATCATCATTTGGTTTAAATCTTCATGGCAGGCCACGCCAAGCACGGCTTTAAACTTGTTTTCTTTAACAATCTTTTTAACAAAGCTTGATCCAGGTACAATATATAATTTATAACCTAAAGGTTCGGCTTTTTTCTTAATGACACCTATGGAACATAATCCACATTCAGTACAATTCAAGCCTTCTTTTTGAAGTGTTGCCGGACAATCCCTATGCCTTAAACAATGTGGCAGGAATATTAAGGTTTTTTCAGCAGGAATCTCTTTAAATTTTTCTTTATTAACGTCATCTCTGACCTGTATGGCAATATTATCGATAAGATGTTCATCAAGATTTAATAGGTTAGCTATTGTTTTAAAGGGTGAATATAATAAGTCAACTACGAACAATACAAATCTAGGGAATTTTATCTGATTTTTTTTAGCAATAAAAAGACCCAATATAAACACGACAATGAATAGGATAACAACAAGTATTGCTAAAAAAACCACTAATTGTCCTAAAAATGTATAAAATGATTCTATAACCAATTTTTCACCTAAAATTCTTCAATTGTATAATCAACAAAATCTTTATTCAACTTAACGCCTGTAGGTGTTTTTTTTATTTCAAGTCCTGATAAACTGTCGCAGGAGCACAGTACATTTTGTTCAGGGTGTGTACCTGGTGTAATATTGCAATTTAAGTTTACTTCCTCTCCGATTGATATAACAGTTTCTAAACGTTTTGTGGATGGATGATCTTTATTTAAAATTACTAATGGGGATGATTCTTCACGACTCAGATACGCCTGGGACCTTATAGCCCTTTTGTCTTTTTTAAAGTTTGAAACGGCTATTATGTCATCAGGTTCTAAAAATTGGACAATTTCTTCATTATCCTGTGTTGCTATAAACAGCATCTTATTCTCATAGGATACTTTAACAACGCCCACCATTCCTGTTTCACCTTCAAGGAACAGTATTTCGTCATTTTCAAAATCAATATTCATAAAAATCACTAAAAAATAAAGAATAGAGTAAAAGAATTTACTCTACAAGATCTACGTTATCACTTTGGCAGGACGGACAAACTACTTTTTTTCCGAGACCTTTAAAAGTGTTGCCACAATCTTTGCAGTGATATTTTTTTGTTTTCAATTTTTTTAAATCGATATCGGCCATTGGCCCTCCGCTAGAACACATTCAAAATCACCTTGTTATATTATATATTATTATATATTATTTAATATTTTATAATTTTTTGAATATTATTTATTTTTTCAAGAATATTCTTGTCATTGGTCAAATCAAAAAGAAGCTCATAGAAATACAATGCCTGATTAAATGCATGTTCGCTATCATATTTGTTTGCAAGTTCATTCAGTGTTTTTATGACAAATGGATTTGCATCAACCTGGATGTTCTTGTTTTTTAGTAAGGATACGCATTCGTCCCTTGTCAAATCTATGTTCTGCCCTTTGGATTTGATGTATTGGAGTTCCTTATAAGCAAGCGGACTCAACTCATATTTCATGCTGTAGTTAAATAGCCCTGCAGCAGTTTCAAGTTCATTTTCTTCAATATAGAAATGGCCAAGGTTCCTATAGCATCTTGCAATGTCCTGAGGGTAGTATGCATATTCCAGAGCTTCTGTTGTATACATGAAAAATTTATTGAAGCTTGGTGTTTTTATTTTGTATATTTCGGATAATTCCAATAGTATTCTAGATGAAACGGGATTAATTTTCAAAGCTTTTTTAAGATACACTTCACTTTCCTTCAAGTTATTGGTTTCCAAAAGTAAAAATCCATAAGCATAATACAAATCTATCAAAGGTTGGTTATTTGGTATATATCTAACTTCTTTTTTAGCACCAATATACCTATTAAATATTTCTTCTTCCAGAGGATTTGTGAAATAGTGGTACTCGCTGACTTTATCGTCTTCAAACATTGGCGGCAATGTATTAATGAAACTTTCAAGAATGCTTAATGCAGTTTCATATTCCCCATTTTCAATATACGGGAATGATTCTTCTAAAATATCAATGATTGGAGTCTCTTCTTCGGATATTCTAATAAATTCTTCTTTTTCATCTTCGCTTAAGCAATCCCACATCATACGTGAAATCTCTTTAATGATTTCTTCATTGTAGGGGTGATCTTTATATTTTTCAATTTGGGATGATAGGTATCTTCTGTTTAATTCGCTGTTTTCACCTAGATTAGATTTAATTTCATTAATTATTTCATCATACATTAAAACACCTAAAGTTAGTTTAATAAGTAATCTTTTTATATAACCTCTAACTCATACTATATATGTATAAAAACTTAGTTTTATATTATTTTATTTAAAAAATTTAAAGGTGATTATGAAATGGCAAATCAACCAATTTTTATCCTTCCGGAAGGGACTGAAAGATATTCAAAAAGAGATGCTTTAAGAATGAATATCACAGCAGCAAAAGTTTTATCAGGTATTGTTAGAACTACATTAGGTCCTAAAGGTATGGATAAAATGTTAGTTAATTCATTAGGTGATGTAACCGTAACTAATGACGGTGCAACCATCATGAGTGAAATGGATATTGCACAGCCTGCAGCTAGAATGCTTGTAGAAACAGCTAAAAAACAAGAGGATATCGTCGGAGATGGAACCACCTCTGTTGTTGTAATCGCAGGTGAATTATTGGCTAAAGCTGAAGAATTATTGGAAGACGGAATTGCAACTTCTGTTGTTGTAAAAGGATACAGAAATGCAACTGAAAAAGCAGTTGAACTTTTAAAAGAAATAGCTATGGATGCTGATGATAAAGAAACCCTTAAAAAAGTTGCTGTTACTGCAATGAGTGGTAAAGGTTCAGATTACGCTAAAGAACATTTGGCAGACCTTGTTGTTGAAGCTGCATTAAGAATCGAAGAAGACGGCAAATCTGACATTGACAATATCAACATTCAAAGAGTATCTGGAGATTCTGTTGAAGATTCATTCTTGGCTGAAGGAATTGTTATTGATAAGGCTCCTGTATCTAAAAGCATGCCTAAAGATGTTAAAGATGCAAAAATTGCTATCATGAAATATCCTATTGAATTAAAAGACATGAATACTGATACTAAAATCGACATTACCAGTCCTGAACAATTTGAATTATTCTTGAACAATGAAGAACAAATGATTAAAGATTTAGTGGCCAAAATTATTGATTCCGGTGCTAATGTGTTATTCTGTCAAAAAGGTATTGATGACATGGCAGAACATTACTTAAGAAAAGCAGGAATCATGACTTATAAAAGAGTTAAAAAATCTGATATGGAAAGAATTGAAAAAGCTACTGGTGCAAAACTCGTAACTGACATTGAAGATTTATCAGCTGATAAATTAGGTACTGCTGGTCACGTATATCTTGATAAAATATTTGATCATGAATTGACTTTCATTGAAGAATGTGACAATCCTAAAGCTTCTTCCATCGTATTAAGAGGAAGTACCCGTTATGTGACTGAACAAATTTCCAGAGCTATTGATGATGCTTTAGGTGTAGTTGCAGCTACTATCGAAGAAGGCAAAGTTCTCATCGGTGGTGGAGCTTGTGAAATTGATTTGGTAAAACAGTTAAGAGATTACGGTGAATCTGTAAGTGGAAGAGAGCAATTAGCTATTTTAAAATATGCTGAAGCTTTAGAAGTCATTCCAAGAACCTTAATCGAAAATGCAGGTTTGGACACTATCAACTTGATTGCTGATTTAAAAGCTGCTCACGAAGAATCCAATGTCATCGGAATCAATGTGTTCACTGGCGAAGTTGAAGATATGAAAGAAGCTGGAGTTATTGAACCTTTAAGAGTAAAAATCCAAGCTTTACAATCTGCTGGTGCTGCAAGTGAAATGATTTTAAGAATTGATGACATGATTGCAGCAAGAAACGCATTGAATTCAACCGGACCTGATGAGTCAGGAAATGATAACAGTGGTATGCCTCCTGCACCAGGTATGGGCGGAATGCCACCAATGATGTAAAATTTTAATATTTTACATTTTTTCTTTTTTTTCAATTCACTAAATTTTAAAAAAATTAAATTTTGATGTGAATATCTTTATTTTTAATTTGTTACATTATTTCAAATTGAATTTAATCTTAATGAAATTTTTTTAGTTTTTTTGCCTCAAAATACTTCATAATTAAATATTTTATAAAATTTTCATTTTTTTTGTTATACTTGCTTATTTTTATTTATACTTGATTAAATAGGTTGTTTTTTAATCTAACTTTATTGTTTTCAATGTTTTTTAATTAAATAGTTTTTTATTATATGTTATTTTATATAAAAACCATTAACATTGATGTTTACATTTTTATATATTGAAGTTACTTTAAATATTATTTCATATCATTTTACACTTTTATAGCCTATTTTAACTATATCCTTACTTAATATTTTATTTTCATAAAGTTTTAACCTTATTTTTAAAAATTAAACTCATTTAATGCGATTTAGTAAATAAAAAGGTTTATATAAGATATTTAAAATAAATATTGATGAAGTGAGATAATAGTCTCATGGTTATATTATCAATTGTTATGGAGGTAAAATATTTTGAACAAACAATTATTACTCACATTGCTAATGGTGTTCACTGTATTGTTGTCAGTCAGTGCCGTTTCAGCAAGTGAGATAAGTGTTACAGATTCGCATACTGCTAACTTAGTAGATGACACAACAGATGTCTCAGTCCCAATGGAGAAAATCGCTGATTCATCAGTGCTTTCTGTATCTAGTGTTTCAAATGTTGATAATGATTCATCTAAAGTTTCTCTATCAAGTAAAGAAGTTTTAGGATCTGATTATTCAAATACTTTATCAACTAACTCGGAAAGTAATGATTTAAATGATACTATTGGGGTTGCCTTTGCTTCTGGTGAAGGTAAAATTTCTTCAGGTATTTCAGATAGTATCAAAGCAAAAGATGTTACTAAATATTATAAGGGAAGCACTCCTTTTAGTGCAACATTTTATGACAGTAACGGTAATGTTTTAGCAAATAGAAATGTTAAAATTACTGCATGTGGTGTTGACCATACCGTAAAAACAAATTCAAGAGGGATTGCTTCATTAGGTATTCACGAAAAACCAGGAACATATCAGATTATTTCAGTAAATCCGGTAACTGGTTATAAATTAACTAATACATTTAAAATTTTATCTACAATTAGTGCTGCTGACGTATCTAAAGTATACGCTGATACAAGGAGTTTCGAAGCAACATTTGTTGATAGTAATGGTAAACCAATAGCTAATCAAAATGTTAAGTTTAATGTCAATGGTAAAACATATACTGTAAAAACCAATGCTAATGGTTTGGCCACACAATCATTATCCAATCTCCCAGGTGGTACTTTTACTATGACCTCTTATAATGTCGACGGTTTGACTAAGAAAAATACTATTAAAGTATATAATCATGTCGATACTAAGTTGGTCACCAATATTTACGCATTCTATGCGGGCGATACTGCTAACGTTCAAGTTAAATTGCTCAATTCCTTCGGTTATGCACCCACTACAGGCAAATTAGTTACTTTAACTGTAGATGGAAAAAAATATAGTGCAAAAACTAATGCTAACGGTATTGCAAAATTCACTTTACCTAAATTAGCTAACGGAGGATATGTTGCAACATATGCCTTTGCAGGCGATGAACATTACAGAGCATCTAGCGCTCAGAATAAAATTTATTTCCTTCCAACCAAAACTTTATCCCTCAATGTTGATGGAAAAACTGTGTTTGGTAAAGGATCAGGTTCTTCATTTGCAGTGAAATTGACTTCTGGTGATGTACCGATTTCAAATCAGTATATTAATTTCATTGTTAAAGGTCAAACATTCATTAAAGTTAAGACCAATAGTAAAGGTATTGCATCCATACCAATTAATTTGGATGTTGGTAGACACACCATCAAATATTCTTTCAACGGCACCTCTGATATGAAGGCCGTTACTGGTGATACTGTAGTCACTGTCAAAGAGAGAGCTGAAACTAGAATTATTTGGAAAAGCGATTCTACTTTCGATGTGGGAACCCAACAGTTTAAAGTTGCATTAAAAAATACTGACGGTGTGGGTATTGCTAAAAAGACAATTACTTTGACTGTTAATTCTAAAACTTATACTGCAACCACTAATTCAAATGGTTTTGCTACATTCAATGTAAACCTTCCTGCAGGCACATATACTGTTACATACAAGTTCAGTGCTGCTGGTGATGAAGATTATTCTGGACGTACCGGTACTACAAAAGTCACTGTTAAGAAGAAGAAAGAAACTAGGATTCTTTGGAAGAGTGCTACTTCTTTCAATACAGGAACCCAACAATTTAAAGTTGCATTGAAAAATACTGAAGGTATAGGCATAGCTAAAAAAGTCATTGCTTTGACTGTTAAATCAAAAACTTATACTGCAACCACTAATTCAGAGGGTATTGCTACATTCAATGTAAACCTTCCTGCTGGTACTTATACTGTTACATACAAGTTTGACGGTACTAAAGATTCGACTTATTCCGGACGTACAGGTACAGTTAAAGTCACTGTTAAGCAGAAAGCTGAAACCAGGATTCTTTGGAAGAGTGCTACTACTTTCAATACTGGAACCCAACAATTTAAAGTTGCATTGAAAACTGCTAATGGTGTGGGTATAGCTAAGAAATCTATTACTTTGACAGTCAATTCCAATACTTATACTGCAATCACTAATTCAGAGGGTATTGCTACATTCAATGTAAACCTTCCTGCTGGTTCTTATACTGTTTCATACAAGTTTGACGGTACTAGTGATCCAAATTATTCCGGACGTACAGGTACTACTACAATAAAAGTTGCTAGAAAATCTCTTAGCGGATACGGATATTGGGTATTCGGTGCAGACATGAGAAATGTCGATTTAGGCAGTTTAGCATCTAAAGGAACTACTGATATTTTCTTAAACTATGCAGCTATTAGCAAACATGGTCAATCAAGTGTTGAATCATGGATTGCAAGTGCAAACAAAGTAGGAATCAATGTTCATATTTGGATGCAAGCATTTTATGACGGCTCATGGATAAACCCAGTTAAAAATGGTCAACCTAACACTGCTTACTTCAATACAAAGATTAATGAAGCAAAAAATTATGCTAAAATTAAAGGTGTAGCAGGAATTCACTTTGATTATTTAAGATATCCCGGTAATGCTTATAAAACTAGTGGCGGTGCTGCAGCTGTTACCCAATTTGCAAAACAAGCTGCTAGTGCTATTCATGCTGTTAATCCAAATCTTATAGTTTCATGTGCAGTAATGCCGGAAACTACCAGTAATGTTTATTATTACGGTCAGGACCATGCTCAACTAAGTAAATATATGGATGTTATTATTCCAATGATTTACAAAGGAAATTATAATCAAAATTCAAAATGGATTGCCACAACTACCAAATGGTTTGTAGATAATTCAAATGGTGCTGTGATTTGGTCAGGTTTACAAGGATATGTATCTGATGATGATGTTTCTAAATTACCTGTTTCCCAATTAAAAACCGATGCGCAAAATGCATTAAACGGTAAAGCAAAAGGAGTTGTTGTATTCAGATGGGGTGTAACTAACTTTATTGATTTTAAGTCAATAGATGGTGATAGTGATACCTCAACTTCATTAACTCTTGCAAAGATTGTAGCAGCTGCAACTACATTAAGTAACAATATCAAATCTGTGGATTCCATTCCAACAAAAGTTACTATTGATGGAGTAGATTACTCTATGCCAAGATTCCTATACTTAATGACCAGAGCTGTTGCTAATATTAATCAAGGTAAGACTTCGGCTATTGATTTAGTCCCAGCTTCCGCTCCTGCAAATCCGTCTGGAATCAGTAATGAGGCAACTTTATCTAAGGCAGACTATGTTGATGTTGCACAAAGAGTAGCAAACTTCATTGTAAATAATGAGCTAGCTCCAAATTATGCTAGTTCAACTGTAGGTACAATTAAATATCAATCTTTAGTTGATACATTTGCTAGAGTTTTAGCATCATATAAAGCAAATAATAAATTGCCAACTTCTATTAAGGTTAATCCTACTTCAAGACCTTCTCCCAGTCCAGAGCCTGTCCCTCCCTCTGGTGAAACAGTAGCTCTTAAGGATATAATATCCGCTGCTGGTGTAATCAAAACTTACTATGAGAAAAATACTAAATTACCCAGTTCAGTAGAGGTTGGTAGTTTAAAAGTTACAATGCAGAAATTTTTGTACTTGTTAACTAAAGCCGTTTGCCAACTTGATGAATCCAATACTGGAGCTGTTCCTCTTGTTACTAAGATTTTGGCACCAGATTCTCCATCTGGAGATGAAATTGGTTCAGCAACCTTGCCTAGAGCAGGATATGTTAATACTGCTTCAAATGTAGCTAGTTACATTGAAAAGAATAATCAAGCACCTAACTTCGCTTCATCTGATGTGGGTAACATTATCTTCACAGAATTGGTCGATGCATATGCACGTATCGTAGCATTTTATGGAAGTAATAAAGAATTACCTACCTATGTAACAGTCCGTTACTCCGAAGGAGGATCCGTTGATCCTGTTGATGAAAAGGGTACTGGTTTAAATGAGAAAAATACAATCACTAATTTGAAACCATATTTAGTGGCTACTACTAACTGTCAAGTAAATAACACTAGTATCAAGAATATAGTTGATTCATTAACTAAAGGATTAACTTCAGATTATGATATTGCTAATGCATTATATAAATATGTAAGAGATTCCATTAGTTATTCCTTCTATTATGATACTAGGTACGGTGCTGTAGGTACATTAAATGCAAAAACTGGAAATTGTGTTGATCAAGCACATTTATTAGTGGCTATGGCTAGAACTGCTGGTTTGCCTGCTAGATATGTTCATGGTACATGCCACTTCAGTAGTGGAAGTACTTATGGTCACGTATGGGCTCAAATCTTAGTTGGTGATATGTGGACACTCTCAGATCCGACCAGTTCAAGAAATTCATTTGGAAATGTAGTAAATTGGAATACAAATTCATTTTCATTACATTCAATTACTTCAAGTATTGAATTCTAATTTCCTACATCTTTTTTTTATTTTTTAAGATTCAGATTTTCATTTTTCATGCCATATCTATTTTTAAAAATATTTTAGGTATACCAAAACCTTTTATACTTTAAGCAATAAATATTACACTAATTATAATTAAGGTGAACATTATGGCTGAGGATAAGATCAGTGAAAATATTGAAGAATATTTGGAAGTTCTCTATCGTAATGGAAGTAATGGGGAACAGGTTTCTACTACTAAATTATCAAAAGAATTGGGTATTGCACCCGGTAGTGTAACTCAAATGCTTAAAAAATTGGAAAATTTAGGTTATATTAGTTATACTCCATATAAAGGAGCTACTTTAACTGATGAAGGTTTGAAGATAGCTCAAAAAATTACAAGAAAACACAGAATTCTAGAAAAATTCCTAACTGATATCTTAAAAATCAAGGAAGAAAACGTACATGAACAAGCTTGTGAGATGGAACATTCTTTATCTGATGAAGCTGAAAGAGCATTGTGTACTATGTTGCGTAATCCTGATTTATGTCCTGACAATAATGCGATACCTGCATGTGATTTCGATTTTGCTAGTTGTAAGCAATGTTATTCCCTCTCTGATTTTGACCAAATCATTAATAGGAACTTCAATTTATTGTCTATTTCTGAATTAACATCTAATGCTAATGGTGTTGTTTCATTTATCAGGGGCAATGATGAGCTTTTAGATAATGTTTCTGATTTAGGTATCAAGGTTGGTATGAATTTAAATTATGAATATGATGAAAATCGTATAGGTAATCATTATTTAGTTGAAATTGATGATAAAGAGTTAAATATTCCATTAGAAATGGCTAATAATATTTTTATTAGAATTTAACTTCTTTTTTTCTTATTTTTACAAAAATTTATATAAGATTTACTTCAAAGTTATTAGCATTAAATATAATTTATTTCTTTTTGCGGTGTTTTAATGCGAGGTAATTTATCTAATGAAATTGTATCTATTAAAATTGAAGAAGGAAGTAAAAGGCCAATAGCTTTGCATGAAAAAAGTAAGTTTGGTAAAATTGAAGCAGATACATTAAATCTTTCTTTAATCGAAGCTTGTTATTTATTGGAAAAAGGCCGTTTGGATATTTTTGAAGATGATATTGAATGCAGCATCGGATATATCATAGACCTTTTGAAAGAACAGGACCTTTATGGAAAGTATATTGTTTATCGTGATTTGAAAGACCGTGGATTTGTAATCAAGACAGGCTTTAAGTATGGATCCGAATTTAGATTATATAATCGTGGAGGGGGTCCGGGTCATAGTCACTCCGATTATCTGGTAAAGATTCTATTTGAAAATTATGATATTAATGCACTTGATTTTGCAAGTTATGTAAGGGTTTCACATGGAGTTAATAAGAAACTTCTTTTGGCTATTGTTGATGAGGATTTTGATATTACCTATTATAATATTGAGTGGACCAGACCATAATTTAAATTAAAGAAATCCATTATATTTTTATAAAATATTTTAATTACTATAATAATAATTAGTTGTATTGTTAATTTAACGAAATTGTTGGTGATAATGTGGCAGATTTAATTGATCCATGGGCATCATTCAGCCTAGATTATGATAAGTTAGTTAATCAGTTTGGTATTGGGAAAATTTCAGACATAATCGATGATATAAAAAACCCTCAAAAGCTAATGAAAAGAGGGGTAATCTTTGGACATAGGGAATTTAATGAAATCAATAATTTGATTAATCAAAATAAGGATTTTGCAGTTGTAACAGGCATGATGCCAAGTGGTCAAATGCACATTGGTCATAAGATGGTTGTGGACCAGTTAATATGGTACCAAAATAAGGGTGCAATGTTATCGCTTCCAATCGCTGATTTGGAATCTTATGCAGCTCGTGGCATGAGCTTTGAAAAGGGCCGCCAGATTGCCGTAGACGAATACCTGACCAATTGGATTGCTTTAGGTTTGGATTTGGAGAAAAATAATGTAAATGTTTATCTTCAATCTCAAAATAAGCAATTGCAGGACTTGGCCTTTAAAGCTTCAAGCAAAACTAATTTCAATCAACTTAAGGCCATTTACGGATTTACTCCGTCCACAAACATCGCTCACGTACAGGCGCCGTTGGTTCAAGTTGCCGATATTTTGCTTCCTCAAATTGAGGAATTCGGAGGTCCGAAAAAGGTTGTTGTTCCAGTAGGAATCGACCAGGACCCTCATATCAGATTAACCAGGGACATTGCTCAAAAGCTTCATGAAGAGTTAGGATTCCTAACCCCTGCTTCAACATATCATAGGTTTTTAACCGGCCTGACCGGTGATAAGATGAGCAGTTCCAAGCCGTCAACAGCAATTTACCTCAATGATGATACAAAAGATGCTGTCAAAAAAGTTAAATCAGCTAAGACAGGCGGTAGAGAAAGCTTGAAAGAACAGCAGGAATTAGGTGGAGAAGTCGATAAATGCGTTATTTATGAGATGCTGTTGTATCATTTCATAGATGATGATAGTGAACTTGAAAAGATAAGGCAGGACTGCTTGAATGGTACTTTACGTTGTGGCGATTGCAAAGTAAGGACTGCAGAGCTGATGGAAGAGTTTATGGAAGATTTGAAAGTTAAACAGATTGAAGCAAAAGAAATCGCTAAAACCTTGATATAATGTTTAATGAATTCAAACGGGCATTCACTGAAAATAAGCGAG
Source organism: Methanobrevibacter sp. YE315 (assembly GCF_001548675.1). Classification (NCBI taxonomy): domain Archaea; kingdom Methanobacteriati; phylum Methanobacteriota; class Methanobacteria; order Methanobacteriales; family Methanobacteriaceae; genus Methanobrevibacter; species Methanobrevibacter sp. YE315. The sequence continues at coordinate 1,364,047 of NZ_CP010834.1, read as the reverse complement.
CCATCTACATTGCAATAGTCATTCTTATCGTGTCGATGGTTCTTGGTTACTTTTTTGAACCCTATCTTTACAAATATCTCAATCCCGTTGTTGAAGACCTGACTCAAAAGGTCCAATCTGGTGTTGTTAAATTAACATTTGCTGATATCTTCTTAAATAATTTCAAAATAATCTGTGAAATGTTTATTCTAGGATTGCTGTTTTGTTTTTCAGCAGTGATATTGTCATTTAATGGCTTTTTTGTAGGCTATTATGTGGCTTTCTCAGGTAATTTATTTGAAGTATTGCTTTACATTATCCCTCATGGAATATTTGAATTGTCTTCATGTGCTTTGGCTTGTGCCAGCGGTTTTGTTTTGTTTAACTTCCTTTATAAATTTTTGAAAGCATTATTGATTCAGGAAGATGGTTCTTTTAAAAATAAATTGGCAAATTCTTTTGATTCCAGTTATGATAAACTAAAACAAGCATGTATATTATTTGTTACTTCTGTAATTTTATTAATAATTGCAGGATTTGTTGAAGCATATTTGACAATCCCTATTGCAGAGTTTGTTATTGGAGTTTTAGGTTAAATTTTTATAATAATACTATTAAAAAATATTAATGTGATTTTATGATAAGATGTGTTTCTTGTGGAGAAGAATATGATGACGATGAAGTAATCTACACTTGTGAAAAATGTGGATCTGTACTTGAACTCGTCAATGAAATTAATGTTTCTAAAGACATTTTTGATGGTAGAAGAGATAATTTATGGAAATTCAAAGAGTGCATTCCTGTAGATGAAGCAAAAATTGTTTCTCTTGATGAAGGTGGAACTCCGTTTTGCAAATGTGATAAATTAGGAGATGAACTTGGCGTAAATCTATATGTTAAAGTGGAAGGTTCCAATCCTACTGGAAGTTTCAAAGACAGAGGAATGACTGTTGGAATGACTAAAGCAATGGAATTGGGCGTTGATACAGTTGGTTGCGCTTCAACAGGTAATACTTCCGCATCATTATCCGCTTATGCGGCTCGTGCAGGCTTAAGATGCATAGTATTTTTACCTTCTGGAAAAGTTGCTTTAGGAAAACTTGCTCAAGCAATGTTCCATGGCGCTGAAGTAATGTCAATCAATGGAAACTTCGACGAAGCATTGGAAGCCATGACTGCTCTTGCATTAGAAAAACATCTTTACTTATTAAATTCCATTAACCCATACAGACTGGAAGGACAAAAAACCATCGGTTATGAAATCGTTCGCGATTTAGGATGGCAAGCCCCTGATAGAATCATTTTGCCGGTTGGAAATGCAGGTAACATTTCAGCTATTTGGAAAGGTGTAAAAGAGTTCTATGATGCAGGATTCATTAAAGATTTGCCTATGATGACAGGTATTCAGGCTGAAGGTGCATGCCCAGTAACTAATGCATTCAGAAAAGGGGATAAAAGAGTAGTTCCTGTTGAAAATCCGGAAACAATTGCTACTGCTATTCGTATTGGTGCTCCAGTAAGCGATATCAAAGCATTAAACGCAATTTATGATTCAAACGGTTATTCTGAAACCGTAACTGATGAGGAAATCTTGGATGCTCAAAAATTGCTTGCAAGAACAGAGGGTATTGGTGTCGAACCGGCTTCAGCAGCTTCAATTGCAGGTCTTAAAAAACTTGTAGATGAAGGTGTAGTTGATAAAGGTGAAACAATCACATGTGTTGTTACAGGACACTTATTGAAAGATCCTAACACTGCTATTAATGCATGTACCCAACCTACTGAGGTTGATGCGGATATAGACACCTTAAGAAGAATTCTTATGAACAAATAGATTTAAGTCATTTAAATCTTTTTTTCTACTTTTTTTGCTTTTCAATTTTTTATTTTTCTTATATAATTCACACTTTTTTTGATTAAGCAAGTCTATGAAAAACATTTTTGAATATATTAATGTCGGTTTTCATGTTATAATAGTTTAGTTTTTTATGCTGAAATTTTTAAAAATCAGCTTTAATGAACCAATATATTTATATATAAGCAAATAAAAACTATTATTATCAAAAAAATGAGGTGTATAATTATGAGTGAATTACCAATTGCTCCTGTAGGAAGAATATTAAAAAATGCTGGTGCACAAAGAGTCAGTGATGACGCAAAAGTTGCTTTAACCGAAGCAATCGAAGATTACGGAAACGAAATCGCAGCTAAAGCTGTAGGCTTTGCTCGTCACGCTGGTAGAAAAACTGTAAAAGCTGAAGATGTAAAATTAGCAATCAAATAGATTTGCAAATTGATCATTTAGATAGTAATTTATTTACTATCTCTTTTACACTTTTTATTAATTAATCATTAAGAACTTTATAGTTCTAAAATTACTTATTTTGCCTTATTTTTAAAAACATTTATATACTATACTAACCAATTTAATATTGTCTAGTTCTCTAGAATTATTTCATTAATTACTAAATTTTTATTTTTAGTTTTGCTAAAAATTATATGAAATTCAGAAGTATTTGTATTGAAAGTCTAATCCCTCTTATTTTTTTTCCGGGATTATATTTAGTGATATATGAATTATTCAAGAATTAGTATTATTAAAAACTATATTAAATTATTCATCTATTGAATAATTTGAGTAATTTCTATAGTTAAAAAATAATATAACTATATATAATTACATTATATTATGATTCAAAAGAATTATAATATCTGCCGATGGATGGCATAGCCAGATGAAAAAGGAGGTATATTTTATGGCAAACATTTATGTAAAATTTGACACACCTGAAGAATTAGCTAAACAAGCTGAAGAAGCATTAGAAACCGCACAATCTACTGGTAAAGTAGCAAAAGGTACTAATGAAGTAACTAAATTTATTGAAAGAGGAGACGCAGCATTAGTCGTTATCGCAGAAGATGTTGATCCTGCTGAAATCGTTGCACACATCCCTGTTTTAGCTGACGAAAAAGAAATTCCTTACGTTTACTTACCTACCAAAGAACAAGTTGGTGGAGCTGCTGGATTAACCGTTGGAACTGCATCTGCATGTATTGTAGACGCTGGTGATGCTGAAGCTGCTGTTGCTGAAATTGCTGAAAAAGTTGCTGAATTAAAAGAATAGATAAATTCTTTTAATAGATAACGGTGATTTACATGGAAGAAGGTACTCCTGCTGAAGTCATTGAAGTTTTAAAAAGAACTGGTATGACTGGTGAGGTAATGCAAATTAAATGCAGAATCCTCGATGGTAGAGATAAAGGAAGAATTTTAACAAGAAACATTATGGGCCCTGTAAGAGAAGGCGACATTTTAATGTTACTTGATACAATTAGAGAAGCTAAAGAAATTAGAACTCCTTAAGAAGGTGTAAGAACATGAGAACTTGTTCATTCTGTAAAAAAGAAATAGAAGAAGGTACTGGAAAAATGTACGTCAAAAGAGACGGATCAATTTATTTCTTTTGTAGCAGCAAATGTGAAAAAAATATGATTAAACTCGGAAGAGTTTCAAGAAAGGTTAAATGGGTTAAAGAATGATTCAAAAAAGTTTTGTAATGATAAAGCCAGACGCTGTACAAAGACGTCTTATGGGTAAAATTTTGTCTCGTTTTGAAGAAAAAGGTCTTCAAATAGTTGCTTGTAAATTAATTCAAATTGATGAAGAATTAGCAAAAACTCATTATGGGGAACATGCTGAAAAACCGTTTTTCCCTAGTTTAGTTGAATACATCACTTCTTCACCATCATTAGCTATGGTAATTGAAGGAGAAGAAGCTATTACCACTATCAGAAAATTAGTTGGTGCAACTAACCCTTTAGAAGCAGATCTTGGAACTATTAGAGGAGATTACGGTATGCATACAGGTAGAAACATTATTCATGCTTCAGATGCTCCTGAATCTGCAGAAAGAGAAATTGGTCTTTTCTTTAATGAAGACGAAATTTGTGATTATCAAATTGTTGATAACGATTTAATTTATGAATAGATTTAAATTTTAAAAATTTATTATCAAAGACGATATTATGAAAATCAGATCCCCGATTGTATCAGTTTTAGGACATGTAGACCATGGAAAGACTACATTGTTGGATTATATTAGAGGCAGTACCATCGCTGATAAAGAGGCAGGCGGTATTACTCAACACATTGGTGCTACTGAAATCCCTAACGATACTATTGAAGAAATCTGTGGAAATTTTATATCAAAATTAACTATCAAAGATTTAATACCAGGTTTATTCTTCATTGATACTCCTGGACATGCAGCTTTTACTAGTTTAAGAAAACGTGGTGGAGCATTAGCTGATTTAGCTGTTTTAATTGTGGATATTAATGATGGATTTAAACCACAAACCTATGAAGCTTTGAATATTCTTAAAATGTATAGGACTCCATTCATTGTTGTTGCCAATAAAATCGACATGATTTTTGGTTGGGAAGCACATGAAGGCGTTTCCTTTAAAGAATCTTTCAATCAGCAAGCTCAAAGTGTTAAAACCGAGTTAGACACTAAAGTCTATGAAATCGTAGGTACCCTTCACAAAGAGGGTTTCCAATCCGAAAGGTTTGACAGAGTCAGTGATTTTGCTTCACAGATTAGTATTATTCCTATTAGCGCTAAATCCGGTGAAGGTATAATTGAAGTTCTTGCAATGCTATTGGGTCTTGCTCAAGAGTATTTGACTGAACAATTGGAAATTAATGAAGATGCCCCTGCTAAAGGTACTGTACTGGAAATTAAAGAAGAAGTAGGATTAGGTCTTACTATTGATAGTATTATTTATGATGGTGTTTTGCGAACTAATGATGAAATCGCTTTAATCACTTCTTCAAATGAGGTTTTAACAACTAAAATCAGGTCTATTTTAAGGCCGCTCCCATTGGAGGAAATGAGGGATTCTAAAAAGAAATTCCAGAAGTTCGATGAGGTTGTTGCTGCTGCAGGTATTAAAATTGCGGCTCCAAACTTGGATGATGTTATTTCCGGTTCACCGCTTAGAGTGTTAAGTGATGACGTGGATGTTGAAGAAGAGCTCTTAAAAGAGATTGAAGATATTACCATAAGTACTGAAGATGAAGGTATTTTAGTTAAAGCGGATACATTAGGTTCTCTCGAAGCTATTGTTAAGTTGTTGAGAGAATTGGACATTCCTATTCGCGAAGCAAATATTGGTGATGTAAATCGTAGAGATATTATTAATTCATCCATAGCTTTGAATGAAAATGATGCGCATGGTGCTATTATTGCTTTTAATGTAAGTGTTCATCCGAATTCAGCTGATGATCTTAAAAATTCTGATGTTAAACTCTTCGAAGGAGATGTCATATATCAGATTATTGAAGATTATGAGGCATGGATCGATGAAATTGAAAGAGCCAAGAAAAAAGCATTCTACAATGCCATTATCAAACCTGCAAAATTCATGGCTTTACCTAAATTGGTTTTCCGCCAAAGTAAACCAGCTATTGTCGGAATAGAATCCATTAGTGGAACAATCAAACAAGGTCAAACTTTGATTAACAAGAATGGAGAATATGTTGGTGTAATAGCCAGTATGGAAGATAAAGGTGAAACATTGCCTGATATTTCTAGAGGTCAAAGGGTGGCTATGGCTATTAAGGACGCTATTGTCGGAAAACATTTTGATGAAGGGGATGAATTATACGTTGATGTTCCTGAAAAACATTATAAGTTTATTGAAAGGGAATTTAAAGATAAATTAACTGAAGATGAATTCGAGACTCTTTACGAATTTTTAGAAATTAAACGTAAAAAAGATCCTGATTGGGGTAAATTTGGTCTTTTTGAATAATAAATTATTGTTATAAAAAACTAAGGAGGAATACCATGGCATTTAAAGTTGTTGTGTCCCAAAAAGCTGAAACTCATCAATTCGAAATCGATGAAACTAAAGCTCTTAACGGATTAGTCATCGGTGATGAATTTGATGGTGGAATTGTTGGTTTAGATGGTTACACTTTAAAAATCACTGGTGGTAGTGATAAAAATGGTTTTACCATGAAAAAAGATGTTTCAGGTACCAGAAGAATCAAAAGTTTATTAACTGGTGGTATCGGTTATCATCCTAAAGCTGATGGTGTAAAAAGAAGAAAAACTGTTAGAGGAAACACTATCGCTGAAGATATTGTACAAATCAACACTGTAGTTACTCAAGCTGGAAGCAAATCAATAGCTGATATTCTTGGTGCTGGTGAAGAAGAGGAAGAATAGTTTTACTATCTTTCTTATTTACTTTTAAGTGAATTAAAATTTATAAAAAAAGGTGGTTATCTGTGAACGTACAGTCAGATGTTAACATAGGTTTAGTTGGTCATGTAGACCACGGTAAGACAACTCTTACCAAAGCATTATCAGGGATATGGACTGATACTCACAGTGAGGAAACAAAAAGAGGTATTTCAATTCGTTTAGGTTATGCGGATATTGAATTTAGAAAATGTCCTAATTGTGATGAACCGGAATGCTACACTACCTCTGATAAATGTGAAATCTGTGGGACTGAAACTGAATTAATTAGAAAAGTGTCTTTTGTCGACGCTCCAGGTCACGAAACTCTTATGGCAACTATGTTATCTGGTGCCGCAATTATGGATGGTGCAGTGTTAGTAATTGCTGCAAATGAGACATGTCCACAACCACAAACTAAAGAGCATCTCATGGCGCTTGATGTAATCGGTGTTAAGGATGTTATTGTAGTTCAAAACAAAATAGATATTGTTTCAAAAGAAAGAGCTATTGAAAGTTATAATGAAATTAGGGAATTTGTTAAAGGTACTTGTGCTGAAGATGCTTTAATAATACCTGTATCCGCTCAACAAGGTGCGAATGTAGATATATTAATCGAAGCTATGCTTAAGCAAATTCAACCTCCAGAAAGAAATATCGATGATACTGCATTAATGCATGTAGCAAGGTCATTCGACATCAATAAACCTGGTTCAGGTGCTGATAAGATTAAAGGTGGAGTTATTGGAGGAACCTTGGTTCAAGGTAAATTCAAACTAGGCGATACCATTGAAATTAGGCCAGGCCCTACCAATGAGGGCAAAAGAATCACCTTAAAATCTGAAATTATCGGTCTTGAAGCTAACGGAAAACAAGTTGAAGAAATTGGCCCTGGAGGTCTCGTAGGTATTGCAACCAAATTAGATCCATCTCTAACCAAATCAGATTCATTGTCCGGAACCGTTGCTGGTGAAGAAGGAACTTTACCTGATGTGTTGGATTCTTTCAAAATGGAAGCTAATTTGCTTGACCGTGTTGTAGGTACTAAAGAAGAACGTGATGTTGCTCCAATTAAAATTAAAGAACCTTTAATGATTAATTGTGGTACTACAACAACCATTGGTGTTGTAACATCTGCTAAAAAGAATGATGTTGATGTTGTTCTTAAATTGCCTGTTTGCGCAAGCCCAGGCGATAGAGTAGCTTTAAGTCGTAGAGTCGGAGCTCGTTGGAGATTGATTGGTTACGGTATTATTAAATAGAGGGAAAAATAATGGACTCTAAAGAAGTTGTAATTGATACCAATTTTTTTATGGTTCCTTTTCAGTTCAATGTGGATATAATCACTGAACTTGAAAAATTATTACCTTCTTATAAATTAACAACTCCAAGCTTTGTTATCAATGAATTGAAGGGTTTGAAAAAAAACAATAAAGGAAAAATAAGGTTAAATGCAAATTTGGCCTTAAAGTTAGCTAATTCTTCAAAAGTTGAAATAAAGGATATTTCATTACTTGAAAATGAAACTGTGGATGATGCGTTACTTAGAGTTTCAGAAGTTTTAGCTACGAATGATGTTGAATTAAAAAATCGTGCAAAAGATAAAGGAATTACTGTTGCATACTTAAGACAAAAAAAATATATTGCTGTTGAAGGTAAAATATAATATTAATTAAACTTATTAAATAAATGAGGGATTATTTTGTATTATAAAACAAAAATTGAGGATACTGTAAGAATACCACCTTACAGATTTGAAAATCCTCTCAAAGAAGTCGCTATTCAAACTTTAAACGAAACTTACGAGGGTCGTTTAGACAAAAAACTTGGTTTACTCATTTGTGTTAATGATATTGTTGAAATTGGTGAAGGAAAACTCATCATGGGTGATGGAGCTGCATACCATAATGTTGTTTTCGAAGCAATTTTCTTTAAACCAGAACAACATGAGATTTTTGATGGTGAAGTAATTGATATTGTTGATTACGGTGCTTTTGTAAGAATCGGACCTATGGATGGTTTAATCCATGTTTCCCAAGTAACTGATGATTACATTAACTATGATGCAAAAAGAGGCGCTTTGCTCGCAAAAGAATCTAACAAAACCTTGGATGAAGGAGATTTAGTTAGAGCTAGAGCAGTTAGCGTTTCCATTAAGGATGAATCTACCAATAATATCGAAAATAACAGGAATTCAAAAATTCCTCTTACAATGAGACAAACTAATTTAGGTAGATTCGAATGGATTGAAGAAGCCAAACAAAAGAATAAGAAGGGTTAATAATGAAAGCATGTACAGTTTGTAAAATGATTTCAAACAAAGACCACTGTCCTAGCTGTGGAAGCCCAACTTCCGATAATTGGAGCGGTCTTTTAATTATAACTGATCCGGAAGAATCCAGAGTCGCTAAAGAATTGAACATTGAAATTCCAGGCGAATATTGTTTAAGGGTAAGATAGAGGGTTTTTTGTGTTACGTTTAGATGCAGAATTAAATAAAGATATAATAGCTGAGCTTAAAAAGCCGTTAGGCAAATTATATCCTAACTTCGAAGATGCAATTGATGAAATCAAATCTTCCGAGTTTTTAATTTCTGTTGGTGATGCGACTTTTGGTAATCTTACTGACTATAAATTATATCCGAATATTGGTATAATTGATAATTTAATTCAAAGAAAAAATCATACTCATGAAATAATACTTGCAGATCATATTTTAAAAGCTGATAATCCTGCGGGAACTATTACAGATGATCTATGGGAAACCATAGGCCAAGCTCTTGAATTATCTAACAATGGCGAATGTTATGTAATTGAAGTAGCGGGGGAAGAAGATCTTGCAGTTCTTCCTTGCATCTTAATGGCTGATCCTGAAGCTACCATTTTATATGGTCAACCAAATGAAGGTTTGGTGCTTTTAAAAGTGGCTGATGTTAAAAATAAAGCTCAAATGCTTATTGACGGATTTATTGAAGAATAAATTAAATGAGGTTTTATCATGGAAATTGAATTTATTGAAGAAAAAGAAAATAAATTATTTAATAGAAAAGAAATTAAATTTTACGTTGATTATGATGGTGAAGCAACTCCTAAAGTATTAGACATCAAATCAAAATTAGTTGCTTTATTAAACACTAAAAAAGATTTAATTGTTGTTGACAATGTACAACCACATTACGGTGAACCTAAAGCTATTGGATATGCTAAAGTTTATGACACTGTAGATGATTTAGAATACATTGAAACTAAACATGTAATCGCTAAAAACGAAGAACCTGAAGAAGAACCTGCAGAAGATGCAGAAGATGCAGAAGAATAGGTGATTTAAATGGTAAGAAAATCTGATTTATATGAAGTTGATGGAGACAAAATTGTAAGAAAAAACCAAATTTGTCCTCGTTGTGGTGAAGGTGTATTCATGGCTGACCATGGTGACAGAGTTGCTTGTGGTAAATGCGGATACACTGAAATGAAAAAATAAGATTTCTAATCTTAATTTCTTTTTTTTATTTATTTTTATTTTTAATTATTTTTTAAGAAGGGATTCTTTTGGATAATATTAGAAATGGTCGTTTTAAGACTGGAATGACTGATGAAGCAGCGGAATATACTTCATCTCTTGAAGCAGATAAAATTATTTTTGAAGCAGATATTAAAACTAATTTTGCACACACTTCAATGCTAAAACATGAAGGAATTATTGATGCAGAAATAGCAGATAATATTTTATGTGCACTTGATAGTCTTAAAGAAGAAGGTTACGAAGCATTAGTCTTTGATCCTTCTGTTGAAGATGTTCACATGGCTATTGAGAATTATGTGACTTTTAAAATAGGACCTGAAGCAGGTTTTATGCATACCGCCAAATCACGTAATGACCAGGTTGCATGTGATGTCAGATTAGTTTTAAGGGAAAAGATTATTGAAATTCAGATTGGCATTTTGGAATTTATGGAAGGATTAGTAGAAATGTCCGGCGAGCATTTGGAGGATGTTTTCATCGGATTTACCCACTTGCAACATGCTCAGCCAATTACAATTGCTCATCATTTAATGGCTCATGTACAAGCGCTTAAAAGGGATTATGAACGTTTAGCCGACACCTATAAGCGTGTTAATCTAAATCCATTAGGTTCAGCGGCTATGGCAACTACCAGTTTCCCGATAAATAGGCAGTTGACTACTGATTTGCTTGGATTTGATGCATATCTTGAAAATTCCATGGACGGCGTTTCAGCAAGGGACTTCATCGCAGAAACAGTATTTGATTTGGTCTCTCTGTGCACAACATTATCTAAAATCTGTGAAGAGTTGATATTATGGAGCACTTATGAATTCGGCGTTATTGAAATGGCCGACGAATACTCATCTACTTCTTCTATTATGCCTCAAAAGAAAAACCCTGATGTAGCTGAACTTGCAAGAGGCAAATGCACAATTGTCAACGGTGAACTTGTAACAATTCTGACAATTCTTAAAGCTATTCCATACACCTATAACAGGGATCTGCAAGAGATTACTCCTCATTTATGGAATGCATTGAAGGTTACTCAGGATACTTTGTCCGTTGTAACTAAGATGCTGCTTTCTGTTGAGTTCAAGACAGAAAGATGCGCTGAACTCGCAGGCAAAAACTTTGCAACAGCAACCGATTTGGCAGACATTATGGTTCGTGAGAAAAAAATACCATTCAGAACAGCTCATAAAATCGTTGGAAGGATAGTTAATGAAGCTAGTGCCAATGAAATGGCTGAAGAGGATATTACTTCCAAGTTTATTGATGAAATTGCTGTTGATTTAGGTTTTGATGAGTTAAATCTTGAGGATGATTTGATACAAAGAGCTTTAAATCCTGTGGAAAATGTTAGAATAAGGGCTGTTCCTGGAGGTCCCGCTCCTGAAATGGTTCAAATAGCTCGTGAAAACATCAAATTGTTTTTAGATGATGAATTTGAAAAGCATGGAATTTAATTGATTCCATTTTTCAATATTTTTTTTAAAATCGAATTTGTTTAGGTATACCTAAACTTTATATAGTAAAATTAACAAACAATTAATTACTGATATAATCTTTTTTGGTTATTGAAGTATGATTGACGAAAGAGGTATTTATAGAAAACTTATTAGTTATTCCTCAATGATTCAATAAGTAGAGCTCAGCTTCTATTTATATCTCAATCGTAAATCATTAACTTCTTTTAAGAAAATTAAGTTAAGGGTTATTCGTCTTTTTCATTTTGAGATTCCAAATAACTTTCATGAATCTCATCTGCTAGTTCTTGGTTTCCTTCAATAATAGGTCCAGTATAATCGCAATCATAGCAAACCCACTGTGACCAATTTTGAGGTATAATCCATTTTACATTCTTAGATCCGCATCTAGGGCAAATTTTAAACATCATGGTAATTAGTATTGAATAAGTTATTATTAAGTTTAGCTATTTAGTTTTATAGAAACTCCAAATTAGGTCCAACGCTTCACCGGGCTCAAGTGCTCCTGAACGGGTTTCCCTTAAGATTCTTTGTATTGAAAATTTTTTCATGTATGGGAATTTTTTGTGCACTTCATAAAGCAGTGGACATCCGAATCCCTTAAACTCACTCAAATTATATGTTCGTATTAAGGATTTCATCTCTTGCTTGGTGATGCTTAAACTTGCTGGAAGGTTCAAGCGATATAATGAATCGTCCTGTAAATTTATGCATTGACTGCCAGTTGCAAGCATATCACCATATATAATTATAGGGATTTTTCTATTTTTTGCATATTCCTTTACAAGGTCGCTAGTATTTTTGGAGCATCTTCCACATGGATGAAGCTTGCCTGTAAATGACTCTTCAATCACCTGTGAATAATCGCTTTCAATATATTCATGAAATATATCCAGCTCTTCACATATGATTTTAATGTTTCTCTTGAATTGATTTGGTAAGATTATGGTTCCTGGATCAACTGTAACTGCAATTGGATTGAATCCAAGTTTTTTAGCTAAAATCAGTGAAAAGCTGCTGTCAACACCACCTGAAAGAGCAACAACTGCTTCAACATTTTCAGACTCTTCAAATTCATTTTCATCAATGTAATTTTTAAAGTTAAAGCTATAAATATTAGATAATTTGGCATTAATTGTTTTTTCCAAGTTTTTTAAGCCGGTTAAGTCGGAATTCAAATTATGCACGGTTTTTTTAGCCAGTTTCAACTTGTATTCCTTGTTTAAAAAATCACCATAGGACTCGACATGAATGCTTTCAAGGCCTAACTTTTCACGCAGCCTGCCAATTACCCAACCGCCCTTTCCAATAATTGCTGATTTATCCGGTCGGTCTTCAGTAATAATCCATAGCTCATTGGTCTTTTTGTTGAAATAAAGGTCTTCAATAAAAATATTCACTTTTTCATGACCTATTTCATCTCTTATGCTATTGACTTCATCCAAAATGAATTCTTTAGTATACATTTAACTCATATCTTGTGTAATGCTTATGTTTTCGTGTGAATATAATTCAGGATTTTCAATCATTTCTAGAATAATCTTTTCAGCTGACCTGTATGTGGAAACATATCCTTTAGGTGTTTCTCCTTTTTTGGTCAAGACATTGTTTTCCTCTTCAGTAAATATCATATATCCCAATCTTAGGATAGTATAGTCAAGATTGCTATTTTCTATTATGTCGGCTGCATTTCTGTTTGGAATCTGCTCTTTTTCATTGTCCAGATTGAATTCATCCCCGTTTCCTTCAGCCAACTCATTGTAAATTCCGACAACATTCATGTAGACCAGTCTTTTGACGTCCAATTCAACAAGATTTCGTGCAATGACAGGCTGGTCAGAGCCTGAAACGGCAGATATTACGATATCGCTATTTTCTAAGGCTTTATTTAAGTCTTTTATATTAGTAGCATCAATGCTTTTCGCAGTTAGCCTATGATTATCTTCATATATGTTGGCTGCAGATTTTGATATCAATGTTAATTTATAATTGGGATTTGAAAGCAGCTTAGCTGTAAACGGTATTCCAAATTTTCCAGTTGCTCCAATAATTGCAATATTCATTATTTCACCTTTTAAATATTATTTTGAATTTTTTAATATAAATATTAAATATTTGTTTACATAAATAAATGTAGAGATAATTTTGAGGGAAATTGATGCGATATAGAACGTTAGGAAATACGGGTCTTGAAGTATCTGAAATAGCTTTTGGAGCTGAATTTTTAGTAGAAAGACCTTATGAGGATGCAGAAGAACTTGTTCGTGCATGTGAAGAAAACGGAATTAATTTTTTGGATTGTTGGATGAGTGAACCGGATGTGCGTTCCCATTTGGGCCGTGCAATTAAGGATACTCGTGAAAATTGGATTATCCAAGGCCATATTGGTGCAACATGGCAAAATGAACAGTATGTCCGAACACGTGAAATGGATAAGGTCATTCCGGCATTTGAAGATTTTATGGAACGCTTTCAGATTGATACATTGGATTTTGGAATGATTCATTATGTTGACCAGATTGAAGACTATGAAAACATTATGAACGGTCCGTTTATTGAATATGTTCGCAAACTAAAGGAAGACGGTACAATAGCACACATTGGATTAAGCACCCATAACCCCGATATCGGGATATTGGCTGCAGAAAATCCTGAAATCGAACTTTTGATGTTTTCGATTAACCCTGCTTTTGACATGTTCGATTCAATGGATGATATTGAAGAATATAGGAAAGAAAATGCCTATGATGGGGAATTTTCAAGCGTCAATCCTAAAAGAGATGAAATCTATAGTTTATGTGAAGAAAACGGCACTGCATTAACAGTGATGAAAGGTTTTGCAGGTGGAAATCTGCTTTCTGATGAAACTTCTCCATTTGGCGTTGCATTAACCCCCGTTCAGTGCATTCATTATGCATTATCTCAAAAAGGAGTTTCAAGCATCTTTGTAGGTGTAAAAACTGTCGATGAGCTTGAAGAATCCTTGAAGTATTGCACTGCAAGCGATAATGAAAAGGAGTATGCTGAAGTTTTAAAAAATGCCCCTAAACATTCCTTTAAAGGACAGTGCACTTATTGCGGACATTGTCAACCATGCAGTTCAGGAATTGATATAGCAATGGTAAATAAACTGTTTGACCTTGCTAAAAACCACGACAAGGTTCCACCAGGCGTTCAAGAACACTATAATAACTTGAAGTATAATGCAACCCAATGCATCGCCTGCGGGGAGTGTGAACTCAGATGTCCTTTTGAGGTGCACATTGTAGATGTGATGTTGGATGCACAGGATTTGTTCGGGTTTTAAAAAATTTTTATATTAATTTTTACAAAAATATAACGTGATTATTATGGCATATGAAATTAAAAATAAAAAAAATATTTCTACAATTGGCGTACACGCCGGTCAGGAAGAAGTTGATGAGACTGGTTCAAGAGTAACTCCAATTTATCAAACTACTTCTTATGTATTTGAATCATCTGAACAGGCTGCAAATAGATTTGCTCTTAAGGAAGGGGGAAACATTTACACTAGACTTACAAACCCTACAACTGAAGCTTTTGAAAAAAGGATGGCAGCTATTGAAGGAGGAACTGCAGCATATGCAACTGCTTCCGGAATGTCAGCTATCTTTTATGCAATCATTAACTTGACTCAAGTGGGGGACAATATTGTTTCTGCAGATAACCTGTATGGCGGTACTTATGAGTTATTTGAAAACACATTGGAAGAATTGGGTCGTACAGTAACATTTGTTGACTCCCAATCTCCTGAATTGTTTGAAGAAGCTATTGATGATAAAACAAAAGCAATATATGTTGAATCAATTGGAAATCCAAAATTGGATATTCCTGATTTTGATAAGTTGGCAGAAATAGCTCATTCCCATCAAATCCCATTGATTGCAGACAATACCGTTGGGATAGGATCTGTCAGGCCATTTGACCATGGAGCAGACATCATTGCATCATCTGCAACTAAATACATTGGAGGTCATGGTACAACTCTCGGTGGAATTGTCATAGAAAAAGGTGACTTTGACTGGATGAACGGAAAATTCCCGACATTGTCTGAGCCTGACCCAACATATAATGGATTGGTATTTGCCGAAACATTTAAGGGTTCTGCTTTTACAACAAGAATCAGAGCAGTTATCGGAAGGGATACTGGTGCAGTGCCTTCTCCGTTCGGTTCATTTTTGCTCTTGCAGGGTCTTGAAACATTAGGACTTAGAATTGAAAGGCATGCATCAAATGCAATGGCTGTTGCAGAACACTTGGAAGCTCATCCTAAAGTGGCTTGGGTAACTTACTCAGGTCTTGAATCTAGTCCAAACCATGAAGTCGCTAAAAAGTATGCAGAAAAAGGATATGGTGGAATAGTTTCATTTGGTCTTAAAGCAGGCTATGAAGGAGCTTTGAAATTCATAGAAAGTGTAGAACTGCTTTCATTTTTAGCAAATATAGGTGATGCCAAATCATTGGTTACCCACCCAGCATCAACAACACATTCTCAGTTATCAGCCGAACAGCAATTGTCTACAGGCGTAACTCCTGATTTGATTAGATTCTCTGTAGGTATTGAAGATATTGAAGATATTTTGGCCGATGTGGATCAGGCTTTAGAAAAAATTTAGACTGGAAGTTCTTTGAACTTTCCAAATTATTTTTTTAAGTAACTCTTATTAATCACTATTTTAAAATATTTAATTGAGATGGTTTTTATGGCAGTTGATAATCAATTGGTTATTTTTATTGCGGAAATTTTAATTTTAATCGCAGAAATTCTTCTATTTTCAGGTTTATTATATGCCATAAACAAAATCTACAATTATTTAAAACGAAATTCTGATAGAAAAATATTTAATTTAAAAGAATATTTGCCAGAAGAGGAAATACATACATTAAAACAGGTATCTTACTTAATAATGATTACTTTATCGTTTATTAATATTATCTATGTGATTCTGTTCTGGTATACAGATATGGTTTTATTTGCATTGTTTGATTGTTTTGTTTCATTGATATGTTGTTTAGTCATCGATAAATCAACTTTTAAACATAAAATATTCTTCCTTTTATTGTTCCCATTAGGGTCCATGACATTTTTAGCTTTTGGATGGGAAGGATCACCATATTTATATGTTAGTGCACCATTTATTATCATATTATTTGTTATTCACATGCCACTATTCTTGTTCATTATTAAAGAGTATTATACTAAATTCATTCATTATACTGAATCTAATGGGCTTGGAGTATCCATATTGCTCTTGTTTACAGTAGTATTTGTTAGTTTAATTTTCACTGCTGCTGTAGAACATGTTGATTTGATTGATTCGTTGGTTATGGTTTCCAATGCGTTTACAAGTAATGGTTATACCGTTTTGGGAACTTCAACGTTAGGTAAATTGAACAGTGTTTTATTGGTTTGGGGAGGTTATATATTATCTGGTGTCGGTACCGCCACTTTAACGGCCGCTCTTTTAACAAGACATTTCAATAAACGTTTTGATGAGTTAAAAGAATTGATTGATCAAAACAAGGAAGATTAGTAATAGGTTGAAAAGTAGTGTTTTAGGAAATACCAATAGATCATATATTTTTCTCTACTGATCATAGCAGAATCAAGAAATCTATTCCAAAAAGATAGGTTAAAAAAGTCAATGTTGTAAAATATTCTATAATTTATATTATTTGATATTAAATTATTAGTAATCTTTTTCATATGCTAAAAACTGAAAATCTTTCAGTAAATTATATATGTAAATGTTCACAAAAATTTTATTATATTTTGTGAGGTTTTTTTGATGGATAATGTAATAGGAGTTTCTTTTAAAAAAATTTTTAAAGAATCTCGAATCCAATCACTGAAAAAGAGAGGTTTGGATACAATTGTTTATGCATCAGAAATCTTGAAATATGTACCTTCAATAACCATCACAAAAACGGGATCAAATCAATTTTTTAATAATGTAAAAAATATGGTGGTTTTAAAATGAATATGAAAAAGATATTAGCTTTTGTTTTAGTAATATTTGCGGTTTTCTGCTGCTTGAATGTAGTAAGTGCAGGAATATTTGACTTTTTGGGAGGAGAATCTGAAGCAACCAATGAAACATATACCCTTGACGGATTTTCTTTAGTCTTACCATCAAATACTTCCATTACTAACTTCACTTGGGACGGAAACGGTTTTACTGTAAATTCATTCATCGTAAGTACTCCTGATACTTCTTTCTTTGTTGATGTTACAAGAGGTGACGGGGCTGTAGATACAGCTGAAGAATTTGCACGTAACTGGGTTAATGATGGTGCTTCCCTTAAAGGAGACCATGGTAACTGGACCATAATTGATGTGAATGGTGTTCCATCAGATGATGGTAACTCAACAAACTCTGGTTATATTTTAGCTTACCATGACGGTACAACACTATATGAACTCCAAGGTGACGATTTAGATTTCCTGAAAAGTGTTGCTGATACATTTAAAAAAGCATAGATTAAATTTATGGGGTTGTTAACTGATTTTAACAACCTATTTTAAATTTTACAAATTTTTCATATTTGACATTATTTTGAACATTGAACGTAGTTTTTACCACTGATTTTTCCATATTTTTGCTAATTTATTATCTATGAATGTTTCATTTTAAAAAATATATTAAGCATATATTTCATACGAAAAACAGTTATTTTCCAAATGCATTCTTCACAATATTACAATTAGAAAAATATAAAGTAATAATAAAATATTATTTCATTTAACCATCAAAAAACAGTTTTTTAAGAGATCCTGGAAACAAGTTTTGAAGTCTTATTCGCCACCCATTTATTCAAGTTCTTTTTGAAGGTCTGTAATCTGCATTTCCTTGTAGAATCTTTCGAACCTTCCGGTTTCAATGAGAGGCTGAAACTTCAAGAGCATCTCTATATTTTGAGTGGCAATAATTAATCTTATTTTAAACTTTAATTAAAAATTAATTTTTATAATTTTGTGCAAGTTTTCTTATTTTTATTATATTTTTTGACAATATTTTTTTATTAAATTAATATAAAATGATAATATTTATAAAATAATTGGGGTAAACGACATATTTTTTAAAAAATTCTGAATGTTATTTAGAGTTATGTAAAAAATATTATGAATATTTAAATACATGGATTTACAAAATGTTAAACATAAAATCATAGGATTTTATGATTAAAGAAGGTGAAATAAATGGGTAAACTAGATGGAAAAGTAGCAATCGTTACTGGATCAACCTCCGGTATGGGTCGTTCTACAGCTAAATTATTTGCTGAAGAAGGTGCAAAAGTTGTTGTAACTGGAAGAAACGAAGAAAGAGCAAATGCTGTAGTGGATGACATTAAAGCAGCTGGTGGAGAAGCATTCGCAGTTATTGCAGATATGGCTGATGTTGACGACATTAAAAAAATCTTTGATGAAACCATTGAAAAATATGGAACAGTCGACATTTTGTTCAACAATGCAGGACTTTTAAGCGTAACTCCTCTTTTGGAAATTACCAAAGAAGAATGGGACAAAGTATTTGCAGTTGATGTATACGCTCCATTATACTTAACACAATTGGTAGCTCCTGTAATGAAAGAAAAAGGAAAAGGTGTTGTAATTAACACCTGTTCAGTAGCATCTTACGCTGCACACTTTGGATTTGTAGGTTACATCTCATCCAAACACGCTATTGCAGGTCTTACCAAGTCCATGGCATTCGAACTTGGTCCAGAAATAAGATGTAACGGTATTGCTCCTGGTGCTATCCACACCGCTATGGTAGATAGTATCGGAGGAGTGGAAGCATTGCAAATGATGGTTGACGGAGCTCCTATGAAAAGGGTTGGTCAAGGAGAAGACATTGCTGCATTAGCATTATTCCTTGCTTCTGACGAATCTGAATTCGTAGACGGTCAAATCATCAGATGTGACGGCGGATTTGAGTGTTAAGTTTTTTAAAGTAGTTGGATTTTTATCCGCTACCACTATTTTTATTTTTTTTATTCTTTTTTATATTGGGTGTTTTTTTAGTCTAATTACATGTGCTTTTTCAATAATTTTTGCGGGTGATATCATGAAGGATGACAAAAAAGATTTTGAGGATATTGGAATTAATAAAAGAAGGACAGATAGAATCTATTTTGAATCCCCTAATGTTCAGACAATATATAATCGTATGGAATTCATAAAAAATGAGAATAAGTCTCTTTTAAAACGAATATATTCAACAGAATTAAAACAAAAAATCGACAGTATCGATGTTGAAGAATTGAAGGAGGAATCAATCAATAATATTTATGATTTTATCGATGATGTATTGCAGATTAAAGACGGTTATATTTACAATACAGAATTGCCTGAATTTATAAAAGATTACTCAAACAATATGAAATTTGCTTTAAATAGGGATAAGACTTACATTTTAAAGGCTAAAAGAAAATTAAAATCAGATAATTATGGATCTAGTGTCAGGGCTATTGAACTTTGTGATAAGGCGATTGAAGTAAATTATTTTAATTGGGAAGCATATTACCTTAAAGGAATTGCATTAATCAATATAGATAAATATGATGATGCTATTGATCAGTTAATCAAGTCTTTAGCTTTAAATGAAGATAATCTTGATGCCAGATTGCACATTGCATTTGCATACTTGTTTAAGATTGAATATGCCAAAGCAATTGCATTATTTGATTCTGTTTTAAAGGTCGATGAAAATTCATTCGATGCTTTGAAGGGAAAAGCATATACATATTATTATTGGGAAAAATATGATAAGGCAGATGAATTTTTCAAAAAAGCAAATTCAATTAAAATCTTAGATGATGACTCTAAGGATATGTGGGATGTCTGTTTAGAAAAATTATAATCAATTTTACTTTGTTTAGAATGATATGTATTATATTATATATCGATTATTTATCTGAGATTTTTTTCGTTTAACTGGATATTATCCATTATTGGTGCAGATTCATTAAGTTTAAAAATATTTAATCATATAATTCATATTATCGAATATATGAGGTGAAACAATGGCAAAAAATGCAATTATTACAGGCGGTTCCAGAGGAATCGGAAAAGCTATGGCTTTAAAACTTGGTGAACTTGGCTACAATGTAGCAATCAACTACAGAAGTGACTCATCTAAGCAGTTAACTGAAGATTTGATTGAAGAAATTAAATCAGAGTATGGTGTGGAGGCTATTGCAGTTCAAGCGGATGTAAGTAAATTTGAAGACTGCAAAAAATTAGTTGAAGCTACTGTTGAAGCATTTGGTGAAGAAATTGATGCATTAGTAAACAACGCAGGAATTACCAACAACAGCAACTTCATTGACTTGCAACCAGAACAATATGAAGCTGTAATTAACACAAACCTCGTAAGTATGATGCACATGTGTCACTTAGCACTTCCTTACATGGTAGACCGTGACACTGCAATTGTATGTACAGCATCAGTAGGTGGATTAACAGGTGTAATCAACCAAGCTGACTACTGTGCTGCTAAAACTGGTGTAATCGGATTATGCCGTGCACTTGCTTTAGAATTTGCTCCAAGAAAAGTAAGAGTAAACTCAATTGCTCCTGGTATGATTATGACCGACATGCTTCGCGGCGTAAATCAGGATGAATTAAATGCACTTGCTGCAACAATCCCTCTCGGACACATTGGTGAAGTTGAAGAAATTGCCGGTGCTTTAGAATACATCTTAACTGCAGATTACTTAACAGGACAAGTAATTTCTCCTAATGGTGGATTTGTATTACAATAAGTTGTTTAACATTATCAATATCATTGAATTATAATTTAATGAATAAAATTAAAATGAGGAATAAAAATGGCTGAAACAATGAAAGCTTGGAGAATTAATGAATTAGGAAAACCTCCTGTATTGGAAGAAGTGCCTATACCAGAACCTGGATTTGGTGAAATCTTAATTAAAATGAAAGGTGCAGGAATGTGCAGAACTGACCTTGAAGTTATTGATGAAGGTTTCATTACAGTTCCATTCGTAGGACCATTCACCTTCGGTCACGAAAACGCAGGAACTGTTGCAAAACTTGGACCTGGAGTCGACACTGTTGAAGTAGGACAAAATGTCATTGTAGACACATTACATGCATGCGGTAAATGTCAATACTGTCTTTCAGGCCGTGACAACTTCTGTGAAGTTGCAAGCGCACGTGGTCTTAAAGAAGATGGAGGAATGGCAGAATACATGATTGCTGATGCAAGGGAAGTTGCACCTTTAGGTGATCTTGACCCTACAGAATATGTGGCATTGGCTGATGCAGGTTTATCTCCATATGGAGCTGTTCAAACCGCAAAACCGTTCATTCCAAACAATGGTACTGCAGTGGTTATCGGTGTAGGTGGACTTGGATTCTACTGTTGTCAATATTTAGCGTTAACAACCTCTGCTCGTGTTATCGTAGTTAACAGGTCTGCTGATAAGATGGCTAAAATGACCAACTTTGGTGCTGATGAATTGGTTGTTTTAGATGATAATGCATACGACAAGATTATGGAATTGACTGATGGTAAAGGTGTAGATGCAGTATTTGACTTTGTAGGTAGGGACAACACTTTGGAACTTGCTGCACAAATTACCAAAGGATTAGGTCTTATTTCCATTTTAGGTCTTGGTGGAGGAACACTCCCTGTAAGCTGGACTACTGTAAAACCTGGTGTTATGGTAAGATTAACTCAAGGTGGAACTATCACTGACCTTTACGAAATTATGGATCTGGCAAAAGCTGGAAAAATCACAGTTCAAGCTCAAAAATATCCATTCAGTAAAGTTCTAGAAGCTCTTGATGACTTAAGAAATGGAAGAGTTGAAGGTAGAGCTGTCATTACCTTTGAAGAATTCGACGAATAAATTATTAAGGACTTTCATGTCCTTTTTTTATCTTTTTTTTAAAATAATGATTTCTTTTGATTGTTTGTTTAACCTATTTTAGTGAAAATATTTAAATTAATTAAAATCTAAAGGTACATTTAAGAAAATAAATGTAGGAAAATCATGAATTTAACTAAGACACTAAAGACCATAGGAAAATTACTCAGCCCATTAAAAAAGAGCATAATTCCACTTTTTCTCATTGTTGCATTCCTATTGATTGATGTTTACTGTAACCTGACTCTGCCCGCATACACTGCAGATATTGTGGATATTGGTATTAAAAACACTGATTTCGATTACATAATAAGTGTAGGAACCATGATGATGATTATGGTTTTAATAGGTGTCTTGGCCACAATTGGACTTTCATACTTCTCAAGTAAAGTGTCAGCGGCTTATGGAAGAGATTTAAGGAAAATAAGCTATGACAAGATTTTAAAGTTTTCAAATTTTGAATTAAATAAGATATCAAGGGCGTCTCTCATTACACGTAACACCAATGACGTATATCAGATACAGATTTTTTTAGGCTTATTCTTTACAACAATATTGTTTTCACCGATATTGGGTATAGGAAGTATTCTCAAGGCAATGGAACTTGGAACCAATCTGTTATGGATTATTGGAGTTACATTTGCAGCAGTAATCATACCATTTGCCATAATATTTGTAAAAACCATGCCCTACTTCAACGTAATGCAACAACTGACCGATAAGATCAATCAGACATCAAGGGAAATATTGATAGGGCTTCCGGTTATTAAAGCATTTGTAAGACAAGATTACGAAGAAAAAAGATTTGAACAAACAAATAAAGAGTTCAGATTAGTGAACTTAAGGGTTTTCAGAATCCTCTTAGTTTTAATACCTGCAATGACCATGATGTTGAATCTGATGATTGTTCTTATCCTGTATTTCGGTGCATATGATGCAATCAGAGGGGAAATATTAACAGGAACAATCATAGCATTCATACAATATGCAACACAAATCGTAATGGCATTCCTGATGATGGGCGGATTTCTGGTAATGATTCCAAGAATTTTAGTATCCGGAAGGCGTGTTGCTGAAGTGATAAACACTGAAATATCCATCAGTGACGGGCCTATTGACAAGATTGATGATAACCCAACTATCGAATTTAAGGATGTTACTTACATTTATCCAGGAAGCGAAAAGGAAATACTGAAAAATATCAACTTTAAACTGGAAAAGGGAAAGACCACTGCAATAATAGGCGGAACCGGAAGCGGAAAATCCACAATTCTAAACTTGATTCCCCGTCTTCAGGATGTAAGCGGTGGTGAAATATTAATCAATGATAAAAACATTAAGGATTATAAGCTATCCGTCCTTAGAGAGAGAATTTCCTATGCTCCTCAAAAGGCAATTCTTTTTGAAGGAACAATAAGGTCAAATATGCAGATAGGTAAAGAAGATGCAACTGATGAAGAGATTAAAAAAGCATTGGCCATGGCGGAAGTGGACTTTATAGAAAGTTTGGATGATGAGGTTTTGCAGGGAGCATCCAATTTCTCAGGAGGACAGAAGCAACGTCTTCAGCTGGCAAGATCAGTACTGGCCAAACGTGACTTTTACCTCTTTGATGACTGTTTTTCAGCACTTGACATGAATACTGAAGCGAAAGTGAAGGAAAACATAAAAAGCCTTAAGGAAAACTCATCAATGCTTATCATTTCACAGAGGATTTCAACAATCATGGATGCCGATGAGATAATCGTGCTTGATGAGGGAGAGATTATTGATAAGGGCAGCCATGACTACTTGAATGAGAACTGCAAAATTTATAGGGAAATTGTATCTTCCCAAATAGAGCAGTCAAAAGAGTTATTGTATGATGAAGAGGAATCCTCCAACTTTATCATAGATGCTGATTATATTAGAAAAACTGCAGGAGGTAAATGATATGGCAAGAAAGCCAAGAAGGGCGCCTCCTGAAAAGCCGGCAAATACAAAACAATCCATAAAAAACATATTCAGCCTTCTGGTAGGATATAAGTTAAAGTTAACTTTAACAGTTATTTGCGGAATCATATCAACAGTATTTTCGGTAATTGGCCCTC